>JAZSBN010000053.1:0-7229 GCA_045602405.1 Ruminiclostridium sp. | reverse complement strand
GTATTTGTCTCGGAAAGTATACGGGCTGGACAAGAACATCTGACGGAGAGCGTACATATTGGAAGAACGGGAAAAAGCAGAATCAGAAAACGTAAGAAATGCAGACCTATAAGCAAATTTTGCGAATAAACAGAATAATCGGTTAAACCGAGAGGAAAATGACAAGGATATCCCCTCCCGAGGCGAAAGCCTCGGGGGAAAGGGGAAAATACGGGGAGGAAAAATTATGTCAAAAGGCTTAAAAAGATTACTTATTACATCAGGAATAATAGCGGCGGTAATTATCGTTTTGATAGCAGGTTTTAATATTTTTATAAACTGCTACTTTTTTGAATACTACGAGGTAACAAACATTTCGCAAGGCGATTTGGACGAGGCGGAACGACTGCAGTCTGAGGGGTATAGTATATCCTGCCCTCATTTTCACAATATTACAAGCTTTAATTCAAGCAAGGAAGCCGCACAGGTATACGGCGCAATCAACAGCAGGCTTATGACTTATTGTCACGAAGTTGCCGAGAAATACCACAACTATGCAAAGCTCGGTTATACTGTTGATATCAAGGGCGGCGAAACGTTAACCGTAGCTTTTACAGGTACAGGTTATTTCTACGACGAAAGAGAGCCTGAGCCTATAAATAAAACCTTTGTTTTTGATATAAAGGGCGTGAGCCCGAATAAGCTTCCGATGCTTATCAGTGAATAGGACGTAATATGAAGCTTATTGCTTATCCGGTTTAAAATACATACAACAGTACCAATACCGTAGCTGAGACAGTCAGCTGCGGTATTTTCGTATTGAAATGTACTGATCAATGTGATATAATTAAACAAATCAGAGGCTACAGTGAGGTAATGAAATGCGGACAGAGCAATTCGTAATGGCGTACGGCGTTGAACAGGACAGATTGAGAGCGATTCTGCCCGACGGATTTATTTCGCTTCGTCCCGTTCTTCGTATAAATGCAGAAATACGAGGTGGGAAAGAGGGATATATTGAGTTCAACACCGCCGTGGAAAAGGACGGAAACAAGGGCTGGGAGCGTATCTTGTGATTTTTGAGAGATAGTTGGATTATAATGAGTAAGGGAGAATAAATATGAACGTAACACCATATACAGATAATTTCGACGCCTATTTAAAAGAAGATGATGTGATAGATTTCGGAAATGAAGCTATTGTGAAGCTGGCTGACTTATTATCACAGAATGTGAATAGTGAAACCGAATATATCAAAGCCGTTTTTGATTTTGTGGGAGATAAGATCCCTCATTCTGCCGATATAAACGAGGATATTATTACTTGTTCCGCCTCCGAAGTGTTAAAAGCAGGGCATGGGATCTGCTTTGCAAAATCTCACCTTCTGGCGGCATTACTGCGTTGTAAGGGTATTCCTGCAGGCTTCTGCTATCAGAAGCTTATACTGGATGATGAAACTGCACCATTCCTGGCATATCACGGTCTTAACGGAGCGTATCTGAAGGAATACAGTAAGTGGATTCGTCTTGACGCAAGAGGAAACAAGGAAGGCGTGAATGCACAGTTCTCTATTGATAAGGAACAGCTTGCTTTTCCTGTACGTCCCGAGAAAGGGGAGGAGGACGGTTTTATAATTTATCCTGACCCTGACGTAAAGATTCTTGAAAAACTGAGAAACAATAAGACAAGAACGGAGCTCTGGGACGATTTGCCTACTGAGCTTGCTTATAATACGAAAAAGCAGAGGGAATAACCAAAAAATTTCCTGATTGAAAGGATGATAAAATGTACATATCGGAATACTGTGAAGTCGGTTATGAAGAAAAATATAATATTGTCTTGGTAAAGTGGAAGAAATTCTGTTGTAACGAGGATTACAGAAATCCACTGGAATATGCGCTGGATATTATCCGTGAGCATGAAAACTGTGATTACGTAGCAGATACAAGAAGCGGTTTTGAAAATATTCCTGAGGATACCGAATGGGTAGCGGAATACTTTATGCCGACTGCAGTAAAATACGGATGCAGGTGCATCTATTTTATTGTTGATGAGGAAAATTCCCTGAAAGAGGAACTTGAAGGTCAGGCGAAGGATTCTTCGGATAAGATTGAATTCAGGTATATTTACAGTCTGGATGAGGTTGGAAGGTAGGGGAGAGAACGTACAATTTTACCTACGGTTAAATTTGCATTTTACGTACAAAACTTTCCGAAGCATAAATGCACTTAATAAGTCTATTTTAACCATACATCAGAACAAAATCCTTTTGTTGCACAAGACAAGACCTGCGTTTTAAACGCAGGTCTTTGGTTTTATTATTTGATTTTACACTGGAGCTTGTTGAGAAGCTCGCCGAACCTCTGGAAATGTACGATTTCACGCTCTCTGAGGTAGCGTATAACATTTGTTACATCAGGGTCATCGCATACGCGGAGAATATTGTCGTAGGTGGCGCGTGCCTTCTGTTCTGCTGCCAGATCCTCCATTATATCCGCAATAGGATCAGCCTTGCTCTGAATAGTTGCCGCTGACCAGGGTACACCCGAAGCGCTTGCAGGATAAACAGCGTTAGCGTGGCTCATGTAATAATCGCCTACTCCGTAGCGGTCGAAGCTTCTCGCACCTTCACCCTTCGTAAGCTGAGCAACTACGCTTCCTACGATTTCTAAGTGGGAAAGCTCCTCTGTTCCGATATCAGTAAGAAGCGCAATTCCCGATTTATCAGTCTGAGCGAAGCGCTGTGAAAGATAACGGAGCGATGCTCCCAATTCTCCGTCGGGACCACCGTACTGGTCAAGTATATAACTTGCAAGTCTGGGGTTTCTGTTATTGATTTTTACAGGAATCTGTGTCCGCTTGACAAATGTAAACATAAGTTAGTCCTCCTTTCCCGATTATAATGAATTAGGCGGCCATACACCGCAGAGCCATTCCCATTCGCAGTCGCAGTCGGCACCGCAGGGTGTAAGAGGATAACAGCATTCCTCAAAAGCCTCAGTGCAGGCTTTTTTCTTTTTACAGCATTCCTTAAGCATAGCGAGCGCCTTTTCGTCGTCGGGATGAGTGTCAAGATAGAGGGTAAGGTCGGTGATGAAGAAATCTACCTCGTAAAGGGTCTGCATGAGCTTCATGCAATCGGGAGTTCTGTAGTTATTTTCCATCGTAAAGCCCCCTTTCATATTCCGAGAGACTGATATCCAGCTCGGGGAAAATCGTGCCGCATCTCAGCGCTTTATCAGGGGGATATACCTTGTCAAGCTTCTGGACAGGGACGTAAGCATAGCCGACTCTTTTCATGACAGTATCGTTTTTTGCGTAGTTTTTGCAGTCGTAGCTGTTCATACAAATTGCTCCTTTCGTGAATTACGGTAAAACCGTTTATTTATATTATGCAGTATGCTTTTTTTTCGCAACTAAATTCTATTTTCTATTGTAATTCGAGGAAAAAGCTGTTATAATTATATTGTATTTTATGTAATTATTCTTGCTTTGTTTTGCATGGAGATTTAGATGAAGAAAAGATATTCAGTTTTATGGCTGCTTCTTGTATCGTTTTTACTTAGCGGCTGTTTTTCTACAAATATATCGGAAAGGCTTATTACCGAAACAACGCCTGAGACAACTGAGGCTCCCGTAACGGAAAAGCCTCCCGTTAGTCATATTCCTGCCGTAAAGATTACGGATATCGTTACTACAGTTTCTACGGACGAAACTGTATTTGAGACTACTGCCGCAGAGGAAAGCGGGGAAGAGGAAAGCTCCTTAACTACCGAGGCTCCGCCCGAAGAGATTTTTATTACAGACGGCAGTCGTTTTACCGACAGGCTTTATGAAATAAAAGAGGATTACGGTATTTACGGAATGAGCGTGGCGCTTTTTAAGAACGGCGAAATCGTTCACACGGAAAGTATAGGTCTGGCGGATATAAAAGAGGAAATTCCCTGTACCGACAATACCCGTTACAGAGTCGCAAGCCTTTCAAAGCTTGTTTCTACAATGATGATAATGAAGCTTTGCGATGAAGGGAAGCTTTCTACCGATACAGTTCTTTCCGAGGCTACGGGTCTTGAATACGACTATAAATATTCCGATGAAAAGGTGAAGCTCTGGCATGTCCTTACCCATACCGCAGGACTTATAGATACGGGAATCTATGAGGATGGAGCCAATTTCCGATACAGTATCAGCAGGATTTTTTCAGGTGCTCATAACGGCTATGCTCCTGGAGAGGTATTCAATTATTCCAATTTCGGCTCAGGCTCTATGGGAGCGATAATTGAATGCATAACAGGCGAATATTTCTGTGATTACGCAGAAAAAAGCTTTTTTACTCCTCTCGGAATGGACGCCGCCTATGTTATAGATTATATTGACGATAAGGACAGCTGTGCCAACGTCTATGACTATGACGGTGAAATATTCAAGGTAGGAACCTGGAAGAGAAACAGGGAATACTACGAGGGCTTCGGTCTGGGAAATTCCTATTATTCTGCACAGTGTGAGCTTATAATAACCGCTTCCGATATGGCGAAGCTTGGTATAGCCTTATGCGGCGACGGTACATATAACGGACAGCGTATTCTTAGCAACGAAAGCGTAGAAGCCATGAACAGTAAGTGGTTTTCTACAGAGAAATTCGATATGGGACTTAACGTAAGAATATACGACGACGTTATAGAAAACCGTGTTATCTACGGACATCCGGGAAATGCTCTCGGCTGTATAACAGGGCTTTTCTACGATCCTTCGGATCAGACAGGGGTTGTTGTTCTTACCAATCGCTGTATGCCTATAGTTGATAATGGAACAGGCTTCTATACGCCTGTGAGAGAAATAATCGAAGAAGCCTATACATGCTATCTTGGAGGTATCTGATGAAAAAGAAGGCGGCAGTAGTACTTTCGATGGCAGTTTTATTGCTGTCGGCTTGCACAGACATACAGGAAAGGGAGGTCGTTGTAACCGAAGCTGTTACAACAGCCTCGGAAACAACTACTACTGCCGAAATCACAGCTCCGCCCGAAACGACCACATCTTCAGAGACAACGGAAAGTCTTGTGGAGGAGTATACAAGCGTTTCGGTTATCTGCGCAGGAGACAACCTTATCCACCCTCCGATTTATAAGCAGGCAAAGGCACGCACCGAGGACGGTACATACGATTTTACATATGCTTATGAAAATGTGGCGGAATATATCGGTAATGCCGACCTTGCGATACTCAATCAGGAAACGATACTTTCCGACGAGTTCGAGCCGTCAAATTACCCCAGCTTCTGTACTCCTACGGCTATGGGGGATTACATGGTAAGTCTGGGCTTTGACGCAGTATCAATTTCCAATAATCACGTTCTCGATAAGGGAGAAAAGGGACTTTTATCAACCTTAAGCTACTGGGAGAGTTCACATCCCGATATTCCCGTATACGGAGCCTATAAAAATGCGGAGGATATGAACGATATCCGTACTCTCGAAATAAACGGAATTGTATTTTCCTTTCTCGGCTATATGGAGCATACAAACGGGCTTTATCTTAACAGCGATTCCGAATGTGAGCTTACCTATCTTTCCGAAACCGATATTATAAAGGAACAGATAGAAAAAGCGAGGGAAATTTCCGATTGTGTGGTAGTAAGCCTCCATTTCGGCGTAGAGATTAGCAATACAGTTACAGATTATCAGCGTGATACGGCGAAAATGCTTTCCGACTGGGGAGCGGATATAGTTATCGGAACACAGCCCCATACGATTCAGACAATGGAATTTCTTGAAAGAGAGGACGGAAGTCGTTCCTTTGTGTTCTATTGCCTGGGAAATCTTATTTCGGCTCAGGACGTTGCCCGTTCGATGGTAGGAATGTTAGGCGGAATAACCGTGGAAAAGAATATGCAGACGGGCGAAATTACCCTTGAAAGCCCTTATGCAGTACCGATAATCAATCATTACGACAGCGGTTACAGAAACATCAGGCTGTATCCTTTTTCGGAATATACTAAGGAGCTTGGAAATGCTCACGGCTGCAGCGGTACAAGCTATAATTTTTTTGAACAGCTTATAGAAGAAAATATTCCCGAGGAATTTTTACGGGAATAGGGTAAAATATTGACAAAAGCCTAAATTTATCATATAATAGAAGTTACGGAAAAATCAGAATAAGGAAAGGACAGGTTATCATGGCTGATAATTTTGTTACCCGTTTCGCACCCAGCCCTACGGGTTTTATGCACATAGGAAATTTAAGAACGGCTCTCTATGCTTATCTTCTCGCAAGAGCCAATAACGGTAAGTTTATATTAAGAATAGAGGATACCGACCAGGAGCGTCTTGTTGAAGGTGCTGTTGATGTAATATATGATACTCTCCGTGTTTCGGGAATGAAGCATGACGAAGGCCCCGACGTGGGCGGCCCCAACGGCCCCTATATCCAGAGCGAGCGTAAGGGGATTTACATGGAGTACGCTAAGCAGCTTGTAGAAAAGGGCTATGCATATTACTGCTTCTGTACAAAGGAAAGACTTGACAGCCTCCATGAAACAGGCGATATCGGCGCAGGCTATGACCGTCATTGCCGTGATTTACCGAAGGAAGAGGTTGAAAAGAACCTTGCGGCTGGAATTCCTTTTGTAATTCGTCAGAAAATGCCTTTAGAGGGCAGTACAGGCTATGACGACGTTGTTTACGGTCATATCGAAATCGAAAACAGCGAAATGCAGGATCAGATTCTTATGAAGGCTGACGGCTTCCCCACATATAATTTCTGTCACGTTATCGACGACTATCTTATGGGCGTTACTCATGTAGTAAGAGGCTGTGAATATCTTACCTCTACTCCCAAGTATGTTCTTTTATACGACGCCTTCGGCTGGGAAAGACCCGTTTACTGCCACCTTCCCTTAATAATGGGTAAGAACGAGGACAGTACAACAAGTAAGCTTTCAAAGCGTCACGGCTCCGTAAGCTTCCAGGAGCTTGTAAAGAACGGTTACCTCCCCGAAGCAATCATCAACTACATGGCTTTCACAGGCTGGTGCCCCAAGGACACAAACGAGGAATTCTTCACAATCGAGGAGCTTGAAAAGGTATTCTCCTTAGAAGGTATCAGCAAGTCTCCCTCCGTTTTCGATTACGAAAAGCTTTTATGGTTCAATAGCAACTACATCAAGAAGCTTTCTCTTGAAAAGTTCATGGAAATGGCAAAGCCCTACTACAATGACGAGTTAAAGGCTTATGCTGATGACGAAAAGCTTG
>JAZSBN010000052.1:0-81343 GCA_045602405.1 Ruminiclostridium sp. | reverse complement strand
TTATAAGGGACCGTTTAAAAAGGCAAATAAGGGTGATAAATTCGGAAATCTTACTTTGACAAAAACAGAAATCCAGCTACAAATCTTGTACGAAAGCGAGGAGTCTGACATAAAAACAGGTGTTCCTTCTCATTCAAGAGCTGAATTTGAGGGTGAAGTTACGCTTGACGGCGTGCTGTATTATGCCGATGAAAATGACCCAATATGTAGAGGATATATGTTTATTCCTTTTTCAAGCTCACTCAAAGAAAATAATCTGCCCATGCTTCATTACTATACAAACTTCCGAGGGTACAGCAGTAATAATGGATTTGTCAGCACCAGCGGCAGAACGACGCACTTTTCGTTGCATCACAGTGAAACTGATACCGAAAAGATGAAAAAGATACTGAATGGTAATGATAGTGCAAAAGTGCGTGTTACACTTTCAGATATCTATATGTACTGGACATACGATAATGGCTCGGGATATGACCCGTATATTGCTAAACTGGAATCAATAACGAAAATTAATGAATAATGGGACGTAATTTATGAAAAAGAAAATATCACTTTTTCTTGCACTGACAATGCTTCTGACGGGTTGTAATACTGCCGAAAAGGCAGAGCAGGAGACATCAGAAATAACGACAACGACAACTGCAGAAACAACAGTTACAACAACTACTACAGCTACGACAACTACGGTTGCAACAACCTCTCATGTTGAAGAAATACCAATATCTGATATATTGCTGTCACCCGTAGAGAATATCGGAATGAATATGGCTATGCCCATTGAAAGCGAAGAAATCAATGGAATTGAGAGTGAAGAAAGTTTTCCCGAGAAAGAGCATATCCGCCTTGTGAAAGAGTATGCATGGGATGATAGTTATGTTCAGGAAAAACTCGATATATACGATTGGGAGGTTTATGGTAAGCAACGTCCCTCAACTGCAGAAAAACTGACATTCGCGTATGGATTATGCCTTGATTTTGACGATGACGGAGAGAATGAGAGCTTTGTAGCGATAGATCTCTGCTGTGATGCACAGTGGAATGATCATCTGATGCTTTATTACATTGATAATAACAACATTGAGCTTATCAGAGATAACATCGACAAATATCCGTCATTTACCAGAATAACTGCGGCAGGCAAGGAGTACTGGCTTATCAGTTCGTATACGAGTCTTCACAACCATTCGATGCTTATTTCTATCGGACAAAACGGAATTGAACTGCTTGACCAAAATGTTGGCGTAAGTGTTCACGATACATATATAGGTTGGCTGAATAAACATGTGTGGCAGAGCTATCCTGCTATATTTACTGTTGACGGAGAATACAAAAGGCTTGCTGTTGAACGTATTACAGAAGAACAGCTTATTGCTCATGTCAACAACGCAGAAAGTCTGCTTTCTGAAATCAGTAAAAGCGGGACGATCGGGAGAATATATACGGCAGGACATCTTTCTTATTGGATAACTGATGAAAAAGAGGAAGAGCTTCTGTGTTACTTCAATATATCCGATAAAAACCTGACCATACAAAATGTGTTCAACGGATTGGGGCAGATGCATTTGCCTGATACTTCGAATGAAAACGCAGCTTATGGTATCGACCTCTTCGGCAAAGTCCCCGATATGTCCGCCATAGAATATCTCGCCCAGATAGAAAAGTGCGAAGGTTTTGCAGATACTCTTGATATGGGTGCGGACGCAGCAATTGCCGATCTCGATGACGACGGCAGCCCAGAGCTTATTATTCAGATATGCTCTATGGTAACTGTTTCCGACGTATTCGGCATTGATGAAAATGGTGCCTATCGTGCCACTGTAAGCAAGGACAGTATCATTACCGAAAATGCAGGTGATGTATCGTATGTCGGCGAGCCACCGGTCGGCTGTATCATTGACAGAGAGCCGCAGTATTTTGCAAGATACTGGTCGGGCGGCTCCTGTGGCGGCGAAGGCGGCTGGGCAAGGGTTATTCTTTCTGACAGAGAGATAAAGACCAAACCCCTTGCACAATACGGAATGTACAGGGACGGGTTCGCGCAGGTCTATGAATATTCAGGCTTTGAAAGCGAGGAAGAATATAACAAATATATCGAGGACTTTTTTTCACGGCACAGGTCTGCCCCTGTTGTGAAATTCAGATTACTGGATGTAGAAAAATCAGAGTACAGAGCTCTTGTTTTACAGCAGCTTGAAAAATATTTTACGGAATATAAAAGGGAAACATCCTTCGTCTCCTACCTTACCGTCTACACTGAAAAGCATGAAGATCCTCCTTACGGTGTTCTTATTGAAGATATAAACGGCGATGGACAGGATGAAATGGTGTTACACGTCAATCCTTTCGGTAATCTGGACATACTCTACATGAAGAACGGAATTGTGAATGTCGTAAACTGTGAAGTTATGTCCGTATGGGGCGGTACTTGGTATGACAAAGCAAATAACCGCATTGTGAATGAATATTTTTATGGTCATACCGAAGGAACTATGGGTGCTTACGAGTATTATGTCTATGACTGGAACGGCGAGGACTATGTTATGACAATGCACCTTGAGTGTGAGGCAGGGTATTTTGAGCGTGAAGCTGACGGAGTTACTAAAACCAATAATTTTATTGACGGACAAGCATATCTTAACGGCGAAGAAATATCGAGCGAAGAATTTGAAAATTTACGCTCTGAACTGACGCGGGTTATGACGGCAGAAAACCGTTTTGATATTGTGCCTTCGGGATATACCGAAACAGACAAAGTTCTGGCAGAAGAACAGCGAGAAATATATAACGCATATCTCACTGAAAAGCTTTATACTCCCCAGATGACGTATTATGAAATAGAGCATCATCACAGACAGGATGCGGGTTCACTTCCGCCAAAGCCACAAGGGGTAAATATTGCCAAATTAAATTATGATGACAGCGGTGTTGTAAAAACGCTTGATAAAGACATTGAAAATATCGCTGTAGAGTGTCTGCGTTCGTCTGAAAGCTACATCAGAACTGCCGAAGCTCTTAAAAAATCAAAGGGAAAATATTACATAGGCGAAGTGGAGCTGACTGCACGTACGGATGAAAAATATGAGTCCGTGATTACTGTGACACAGTCTTATTCCATGGATTTTGACGGCAACGGTAAAAAAGAACACTTTGTGATTTTGCGTTACCTTGATACAGAGCCTGAATTTATTCCTTATGAAACTGATTGCTGTGTTTTTGTTTCAGAGAGCGGTAATGCAGAGCTTGTCATACCAAAATCAATAGATATGCGAATGGGTGTAATACAGGGTGACGGATTAAAGCATATTATCTTCGAGGGCGGCTGTAACAACACGACCTCGTTTTTCAGCATATATTCAGTCAAAGACGGCAAGCCATACAAAGAACTCGATGAATGGAACGGGCAGAGTATCAAGGACGGTGAAATTGTTCTTAATACACAACTGTGCAACTACTGTGCCGCTTATGATGTTGAAAAGCAGGAATATGGTTTTCATTCTTATGATGAAAAAATTTTTCAGTAACAAATTCAGGTATAAAACAAGTTGTAATTGTATTCAGCAGACATATTACACCTTGACAATTAAGCCGATGGGAAAGGAATTATTATGAAACTCGTATGAGTGTGTATGATATAACTTTGCTAATGCTGCAGTTTTAGTCTTAATTGTACTTGGCGAATTGCCTTTATCAATACAGTATTGAAGGTATTCTCCCGTAAATTCTCGTGCATATTTTATGTCGCGAACTGGGTGGTTCCTCTTAATCCAACGACAGAATGTCTTATTTAACTTTATGTATGTTTTCATCGTCGAAAAAGAAAAAATACCTTCCAGTGCTTCTGCCCGTAATTTTGATTTTTCTTCTTCTGTTTTGCAAGCTTTAATCGCGTCTTTGAGTTCAAGGCGCTTTTTTAATTTTGCCTCGTACTTAGATTTGCCGAAACGACACAGCTTATTCATAATAATGACCATTTGACACTCTATATTTCTTTTTTTGGACATTTCTTTTTTCCTCCTTTAAATTTCTTCACTGCCTACAGGGCGCACTTGTCCCCGGGACTTTGGGGCGGATTTTTTTAAAAAATGTTCAGAATGAAAGAGCCTTTGAGGCCCCGTATCTCAATCTGCTGTTGATTGATGATGATATCGTTGATGATAAAATCGAAAGTATCCACAGAACATTGATGCTTGGGCTTCATTGCCACAGGCTTATTCAGGAGGTTTAACATGAGTATACTTGAAGAAATGTATTACGGGAACATCATTCCTTGGGAAGAACGTCATATAACTGACCCTGAATACCATAAATGGGCGAAGAAATCGGCGGAGGTCGAAAACGAGCTGAGAAAAGAGTATCCAGAAGCTGAAAGCCTTCTTAATAAGTGTGCCAATGCACGGGCTGAGGCTGATGCGATTCTTTCTTATCAGCAGTTTGCGTATGGCTTCAGGGTTGGAGCACAGCTTATGGCGGAAATGATGAAGAGTGTTGATTTTGATTAAACGGCAGTTCTGCTATAGCGGAATTGAGAGAGTATGCAGGGGTTGTTGTGGTTGATGAGGGGGAGGGGTATACATATATGGAAAAGTCAGAGTAAGAAAAGCCCATACCGCTTCGGCGGTGTGGGCGAAATTGGTATACATCTTACTTTCACGCTTAATTATAGTGAATTATTAAGCGTAAAGGTCAGGTGGCGAATTATAAGCTTAAATTTGGAGCTTTATTCTATCATAATATATATAGGGAGAATTATTCACAGGTGTTCATTTGAAAGTTGGGGGATTTTGCGACTGAATTTTAAATAAGCTGTTGATTATTTCGAAAAATAGTGGTATAATATACTTAAAATTAAAGTGAATTTGCACCTAAGTTTCAAGTGAGGGTGAGAGTATGGAAAATATCATTAAGCGTGACGCTTATCTGAACAGGCTGATTGACAAAAAGGAAAACGGCTTAATAAAGGTGATTACAGGTATACGACGCTGCGGAAAGAGCTTTCTTCTTTTTGAACTGTATTATGACTATTTAATTCAGAACGGCGTTAAAGAGGAGCAGATTATTACTATTGCACTTGATGACGATATTTATCTTGAATACCGTGACCCGCAAAAGCTGTCCGAATACATCCGTTCAAAAATTGTAACCAAGGATATGTACTACATTCTTATTGACGAGGTGCAATACGCAATCACCAAGGAGGAACTTAAAAATCCCGATGATATACGGCTTTATAATGTTCTGAACGGGCTTATGCGACTGCGTAATGTGGATATTTATGTTACAGGCAGCAATTCAAAAATGCTCACAAAGGATGTGCTTACCGCCTTCAGAGGCAGAGGTGATGAACTCAGGGTTTACCCCATATCCTTTAAGGAATATTACGCCTATGCAGGCGGAGATAAATCCGATGCCTATGAGGAATATGCCTTGTATGGCGGTATGCCGCTGGTGTTTGCAAAGAAATCGGATACTGATAAACTGAACTACCTGAAAAGCCTTTTTACAGAGGTGTATTTCAAGGATATTGTTGAGAGATATGATATTGAGCTTTCCGATGTGCTTGAAGAGCTTACCGATGATTTATGTTCATCGGTTGGCTCGCTTACGAATGCAAGCAAAATCGCAAACACACTTCAATCTGTGAAAAATATAAAGGTTTCAAGTACCACTATTGCGAACTATCTGAATTATTTAATAGAATCGTTCTTATTCAGCAATGCCAAAAGGTATGATGTCAAGGGCAAAAAGTATTTTGAGTACCCATTGAAATATTACTGCACCGATATAGGATTGCGCAACGCACGTCTTGGTTTCAGGCAACAGGAAGAAACTCATATAATGGAGAATATCATTTATAATGAACTGCTTTGTCGAGGATATTCAGTTGACGTGGGTGTTGTGGAGCTTACAGAGCAAATTGACGGCAAGCGTACCAAAAAGCAATGCGAGATTGACTTTGTTGTAAATGCAGGCTCGAAAAGATACTATATTCAGTCTGCGCTTAATTTAAGCGACCCCGATAAGATGGAAACAGAGCTTCGCCCACTTAAAAACACAAAGGATTTTTTCAAGAAAATAATAATCAGCAAAACCTCAATGAAGCCGTGGAATGACGATAACGGTATTCTGCACCTGGGTTTATATGAATTTCTGTTGAATGAAAATTCTTTGGATTTGTGAGAGTAGTTTGTAAGACTTGACATCCCCAAAAAATAAGTTTACAAAACATATATTACTGAATAAGGAATCTTGGGCACAGTTAACATTGTGCCTACCGATATATTTATATGTGACTCCCGTACTATCTTCCAGAGCGCATGACTGAGAGTCTGATGCCACTGTGGGGGGCCAGTAACAGGAGCCAGCGAAAAGCCTTTAACCATACGGTTTAAAGGCTTTTTCCTTTTGCCTGAAAATAAAAATCACATTTAGTTTTTCAGATGGACAACTTATTCTAAAAATATTATTTAAAAAAATAGTTGAATTTTTTTCCTTTATGTATTATAATTGTTTAGAGACGTAGTTTTGCCGACGAAAGGATGCCTTTTATGAATAAGAATGTGACAAAGCTTAATATGAAGACCAGAATAACTGTTTCGACAGTTCTGCTTATTGCTTTTTTTCTTATAATAACAGCAGTAGCAGGATGTATGGTTACATCCGAGTCCTCTGACCGTCATATAAATGAAGCCGCAAGAGCAAGCGTCAGCGACTTTGCTTCCCGTATTGAAGCGTGGATCGAGCTGGAGGAGCAGAAGGTTACCGACATTGCCGATGACGTGGGTTATGAGGGATATGATACTGACAGACGCGACGAAATGTATAATTTCCTTTTAAATAAGGTTTCGTCGATGCCTGAAATATATGCTCTTTATGTAGGTTGCTCTGATAATTTCGCATGCTTTTCCGATGGCTGGGTTCCTGACCCTGATTATATTATTACTGACAGACAGTGGTATATTGACGCGGCTGCAACAGATTCAACCATTGTAACTGACCCTTACGTTGACGCAAGTACAGGAAAGATGGTAGTTACAATCGCCAAGGCTGTCCGTAACGATAGCGGTGCGGTTACTTCGGTAGTTGCCGCAGATATGTTCCTTGACGAGCTCCACGAAATCACAGCGCAGTGTAAATATACCGAGAGCGGATATCCGTCCCTGGTTTCTTCTGTAGGTTCAGTAATTATACATAAGAACGAAGAATTCATTCCTTATGTGGATGAAGCTGAAAATGAGATTACCTTCCAGTATGCCGATACTTTCTCGGGCAAAACCTCGGAAGAAGTAACAGAAGGTTTTACAAGCTACAAGTGCAGGGACTACGACGGAAAGGAAAAGCTGGTGGTTTCATCGGCAATTCCTGCCGCCAACTGGACATTTACATTCACGATGGACACAGATGAAATGTACAGCGATGTAAATCGTCTTATACTTATTTTCTGTGTAATGATTCCTGTAATTATCCTTATTTCTGCGGCGTTCACAATTTTCATTATCAGCCGTTGCTTCAAGCCCCTCGAAGAAATATCCGCCGCGGCAGAAAGAATGATTCACGGAGATTTATCCGTAACCTTCAATTATAAGGCTAATGATGAAATAGGCAAGGTATGTCGTATTATTGAGGATACAAACAGTTCTCTAAAGGGTTATGTGGATGATATTTCCGAGCATTTAAGAGAAATGGCAGACGGCAATTTCAGCCGTACAGTAACTATTGATTATGTGGGCGATTTCGCTGAGATAAAGACCTCTCTCAATGAAATTCTTGCTTCCTTAGGTTCCGCCTTCGGCAATATCGGAAGGGCTACAGACGCTGTATTCAGTGGTGCAGGCAGTGTTTCGGGCGGCGCAAACAGCCTTGCCGAAAGCGTGTCTGTTCAGACAGCCTTAATTGATGAAATTGTAACAGCAGTAAATGCGGCAGGTGAGAAAATACGCGAAAACGTTATTTTAACGGATAACGCCAAGATTATTTCCGATAAGACCGCTGAAGATGTTCATCATAGCAATGAACAGATGAATAATCTTCTTGAAGCTATGAACGAAATCCGCCAGACATCCGATGAAATCCAGAAAATCAACAAGACAATCGAGGATATAGCATTCCAGACCAATATTCTCGCTCTTAACGCTTCTGTTGAAGCCGCAAGAGCAGGCGAAGCAGGCAAGGGTTTTGCGGTAGTTGCCGATGAAGTAAGAAATCTTGCAGGTAAGTCAGCCGAAGCGTCAAATCAGACTACTGCACTTATCCAGAACAGTACCGATGCAGTTGAAAAGGGCATGAAATTTGCACAGCAGACTGCTGATGCTATGGGTAAGGTAGTTGAGCAGACTAAGGAGGTTGACGATATCATTATGAATATTGCGGCTTCTTCTCACGAGCAGGACGCATATATTACCATGATTTCGGAAAAGGCAGATGCATTCTCGGGACATGTAACTTCATCCGCTTCCAATGCCGAGGAAAGCGCAAGCACTTCCGCCGAGCTTAATTCACAGGCGTTGGTATTAAAGCAGTTGATGTCGAAATTCAGAGTATAACGCAGATATAAGGTCTGTATGTAAAGCTTTTTGACTGAAAAGCAAATAAAAGGTTCAGATACATGTGTGGTGACACACAATCTGAACCTTTTTGATTTATTGTGGAATAACTGCTCCGAAGGAAGCTGTCGCAACCTTTCCATCAGCCTTGAAAATAAAGCTTCCGTTATATTTTTTTGAGATTTTATCAACGATTTCCATGCCATATCCGTGACAGCCTTCAGTTTTGGTTGTTTTGGGTTTTATGCTTTCGCTGATAATTTTATCGGATGTGTTTCTGACTTCTATGAGAACCATTCCGATATCGGTTCCGGCGCTTATTTCGACAAAACTATCGTTATGATTTTCCGCTTCTCTTATGGCGTTGTCCAGAAGATTTGCTACTACCGAGCATATATCTGTACGTTCAATTTCAAGCTTTTCATTCTTGCTTATATTTATTCTGAAATCAATGTTCTTTTCTTCGGCTTCCTTGCTTTTCTGCCAGATTACTGCGTTTACAATAGGATTGCCGCATATAAGGGGAACATCCAGATTGTCTGCACGCTCTTTAAGGGAGTCGAGCATTTCTTTTCCTACTTCATAGGAGGACTTATCGCTTATAACCATTTCTGCGGCGGATATCAGATTTCTTATGTCATGGCGGTATTCTCGTATTTCCGTAAACTGATTTGAGATATTTTCATAATACTGATACTGAAGCCTGATTTCATGTTCCATATCCCTAAGCTTTATTTTCATGTCTGCCATTTTAGAATTGCTTCTGAGTGCACTGAACATAAAGATGTCAGTCACGATAAATACAGCTATCGAAACTATAAGGAACGGATTCATTTTTTCGACGCCTTCAATACTGTTCCAGATATGATTATAGTATCCACAGAGGGCAACAGCCTGTCCCAATGGGAACACGATAAAAAGCGACATGCTTGTAATCTGGAGATTATTGACGAATTTCCGCCAGACAATGATTATTACGCCTAACATAAATCCGCAGATGGAATCAAAAATCAAAGCCTGAAAAACACATGCCCAGGTTTTTATTTCCATCTGGTTTGACATAAAGCCGAAATACTCCACGGCAAGGGTAGCGGCTAAGGCGTCGAAAAGCATGAATGAACCTATCTGGATCGTGGCGCTTAAAAGCTTTTTCTGCCACTTGTCTTTAAAAAGCAGTATTGCAGGAATGATAACCGCGAGAATACTGCATATAAATCTTAAGGGCATATTTCCTATTGCAAGCAGTATTTTTCCCGTAATCCAGTTCGCCGTGGCACAGCCGGAAAGTATAAGCCATTTATTATATTTGGGAGTAAGAGTAAAAATCAGGTGTACATATATAAATGTACAGTTGAAAAGTTCGTATATTATAAAAAATAAGATGTCTATGATAAGCTGTTCTGTCATGAGAGTTTCTCCTTCTTATTTGACGCCTTATATTCAATAAGTCTGATTTTAAGGTCGTTGAGGTAGGATTTTCCGACGGGAACAGCTGTTTTATCGGTCATGGTGAGAACATTCCAGTTTTCTGTTGATTCGATAAAATCAAAGTTAACGATATAGCTCTTGTGACAGCGGCAGAAGTTATCACCCAGCTGTGAAAGCACATTCTCCAGCTTGTCATAATATGTATAGTTCTTGTCCGCGGTATAGATAGTAATTTTCCTTCTGTCGCTGGAAATATACATGATATGTTTTTCGTTTACGAATTCGGTAGTCCTGTTATAGGTTACGGAAATATAACGGGTATTGGAAGCGGTAGCCCCCTGGATTTTCTGAAGCGCATTTTTAAGATACTGTTCCTTTACAGGCTTGATAAGAAAGGCTACAGGCTCGAAGCCTACAGGACAGTTGAATATTTCCTGAGAATATTTATCCCCTTCGCCTGTAACAAAAACAAGTCTTATCAGAGGGAATCTTTCCTTAATCTTCTCAGCGGCGTCAATGCCGTTTCCGTCTGCATTATTTATATCGAGAAATATTCCGTCAACCAGACTTCCTGCATCTTCGAGAGCAAATAACAGGGAGGAGATAGTAGGGAAAACGGTTATATCGGATTGGGGTTCAACGGACAAAATATCAGCTTTAAGCTTTGCAGAGAAATTAAGATTATCGTCGCAAATAAATAATTTCACTATATCACCCACATAGTTTTTTCTTAATTATAATAATAAATGAGTTAATTGTCAATTATTCATTACATGAAAATAACAGTTTATTACATTTTTTAACAAATTTTTGCTTATTGTGCTATAATCTGAAACATGGGGACTTAACGATGATGTTTTATACTTTTGTTTTACGGGAGGGAAACAAAATAAAATATCCTGAGTTAAGTTCAATGGTTGTTAAGAATGCGGTAATTTTCGCAAGCACCGTTTATCGTAAAAGCTTAAGGTAGATGGTAATTTTACTGCCGTAACAATTATAAGCCGTATAAAGAGCTGGGCAAAAGCAATTTTGGATATTTAAACAGTCATAATTATATAAAAACATCCTCCGGAGCAAGATATGTCTGTGATTGCGGAAGCGTTCATCCGTACACAGCAGGAATACAGCAGAAGAACCGTTAAAATCTGTTGTACAGCATACGGCTATGTAATTGCTCTGAAGCAACCGATACAGACAGGCGGAAATCTGCGCCTGTCCTGTGTACCTCCCACAAATTCACCTTTATGTCAGCACAGAAATGACACAGATGAAATGCATATAGTTCCTATAGCAACTATAATTTTGGAATTTTTAGCACCGATGGTTTAATGCTGTCGGTGTTATTATTTTGTCTGAAGAGGGCGTAAAAGCAATTTGCGGGCAAAAAGACAAGAGCGGAAGAGACAGACTCTTTCGCTCCTGTTTGTTTTAATCGCTTACTGACGTGTATAAACCAGATTTTCTACAAAATCATTCTTAACCATCATTGTATCGCCTTCGATAGAAATCAGGAAACCGTCTATATTACCGTCGTCATAGTAAATATCCACAAAGTCACTTCTGAAAAAGTTATAGCTGAAACCACATTCGTAATTTCCGTCAGCGCTTAAACGACTGCAGTATCCTGTGCCGTCGGCATTGAATGTGAGGGTTTCATTATTTTCCGTTTCGCTTTCCTTCCAGGTGCCGATAATGGCATCAGCATTTGGGTTGGAATCATCTTCGCTGTCGTTGCCGTTTTCTGCGTTATCCGCCTGCTTTTCAAAGCGCTGTTCGTCTTCGTATTCGTCAATAAGAATAAGGGTTTCACCGTCAATTCTTGCAGTAAAAATGTCGATATCGTCTTCTGCATAAAAAACAGTAAGAATATTTCCCTCAACACTATATGAAAAGGTAGTTTCAAAGCCGCTTGTATAGCTGCCATAACCGTTGCTGTCGAAGAAATATGTATCGCCCCAGCCGGCATCCTCATCGGACCATGTACCGATAAGCGCGGAAGGGTCAAGGTCGGCAGGCATGTTGTCGGAACTGCCCCCGTTATCAGCGAAAGGATTTTCAACGCCTGAATCCACGCCGAAAAGTTCGCCTGCAATCCATGCACACTGGTCCTGAGTCAGCTTTTCCCAGTTGTAGGAGAAAACATCAAAGCCGAATAGTCCCTTGGTTGTGCGGTCAACGGTTTCGCCTGTTCCTTCTTCAACTGTCCAGTAGTTAAGGTCGTATTCAACACCTACAAAAAGGTCGGTCTGTTCGGAATAATCCATGAAGGTGTAGGTCGTTTCCACGAGGATTACCTCCATGTCCTTCCATTTAAAGCCGAGAGGAGTAACCTTCTGTGAACAGCCGCTGTATTCTTCCGCTGTCTGGGCGTCTATTCCGCCTTCGAAATAAAGCTGCTGGAGAATGGAAAGACTGTTTGCACCGTCTGTATATGCGTCGCGGTGCCAATAGCTGTTGCTTGAGGCGGAATATCCCTTTACATCATCCGAAACGTCCGCCGACAGCACCCAGCCGTCGTTTGCCTGAACCTCTGTGGTGTAGTCGCCGAATTTCGCTCCCTCGGGACAGTAAATTTCGGCAGTACAATCCATATCGTCAATATCCCAGCCGTAATAGACAATAACGCTGTCGGAATCCGTTTTTTCGGTATCGGGTATATCTGTTACTGCCGATTCTGTTGTATCGGCGGTAGTTGTTTCGTTGGCGGCAGTTGTGGTTTTTTCGGTAACCGCTATGTCCTCTGTGGCGCTTTCTGTGTTTTCGGCTGCCTTGCCGCCTCCACAGGAAGACATTGAAGCAGTTATTATTCCGACAAGAATAACTGCCGCCCATTTTCTTCTATATTTCATAACATTCTTCTCCCTGAAATTATGCCCAGGGGTCTTCTTCAACAGGAATACGGATATCCGCAAGGCACTGGATATCGTTCAGGAACCACTGGCCTGTTGATGGCTTTTTTCTGAGCTTTATGGGACGGGGATTATCTGCTCCGCCGCTCGTAACGTAAAGCGTAGCCCAGTTTTCCTCGTCAAAGGAATATGGGTTTTCGCTTACCTTGATAACATAGGGAGTATTCGGCTTATAGCCGTTTTCGGGAGTTGCTCCATCGAAGAAGGAAAATGTCTTATAGAATTTTCCGTTAAGACGCTCCTTGATAAAGCCCTTTTCGTATGTACTTACGTCAGCAGGCCCCTTAAGGAAATTCAGCATTTCGATACAGCCGTCGGGATTCTTCTCATAAGAACAGAGTACAGCGATAGTGAGGGCTGTTGTCTTGAAAGCGGAATCGAGAGAAGCCTCGGGCATAGCCTGTAATTCAGCAAGATTAGTGGGAAGAGAAGCGAAAGTGAAGCTTTCTGAATAATTTCTGCCCTTTCCTACAGAAGAAACAGCGTTGTTTACCGTCTTGGTGGTTTCGGCCTTGATAGCGTTTCCTGCTGATTTCATAAGTGAATCAAATAAACCCATTTTTTCAGTCCTCCTTGATAAATCTGAAATTCATAAAGTTAAAGAAGCCGTTTTCGTCAATCGGCTTTATCCAGCTGTCGACCTTTTCCTCGTAGACCTCGCCTTCGATACCTGTATCGAACCAGAGCTCTCCGTCGCGGAGCTCCCAGCTCATAGGGTCGTCGGCAATTGCTCCGTCAACAAGTTTTATAATGCCTGCTGAAACTGCTTTGTCCACTTCCTCCTGTGGAATATCCTCGGGTAAAGCTGTCAGCATATAAAGCTTTCCGTCCTCGCAGATTTTTATAAACGTGCCGAGCATCTTTCTGCGTTCCTGAATTTCATGTGCTACTTCTTCCTCATCTGTTTCGTCAACATAAGGCATGGGAGAGTCGAGATATTCCTGTGGAGTAAGATAAACAGGCATATTATCATCATCGAAAGTCATTACGGAATGAAGCGTCCATTTTCCTGTATAGTTCATGATTCTTCTCCTTTGTCGGATTTTTAGCAATCTTGACTTAAAAGGGTCAATATGCTAAAATTATTAGACAGGCGGTTCCTGTGACTGTTGGCGCACCCACAGGAACATCAAGAGTACCTGAAACGAGGCAGGATATATACTCTCTTCTATCCTTGCAGATACTATAATAATGTATTTTATATATTTTTACACTACCCGAATTATAAAAAACGGGTAGGAAGACTGAAAAAATAC
The DNA here is from genome assembly GCA_045602405.1 of Ruminiclostridium sp. Classification (GTDB taxonomy): domain Bacteria; phylum Bacillota; class Clostridia; order Oscillospirales; family Ruminococcaceae; genus Ruminiclostridium_E. Next base: position 67,207 of record JAZSBN010000052.1, on the reverse strand, counting down.
GCATAAATGAGTAGATATACGGGTAGTCCGCCCGTACAGGAAGGGAATATATGATGAAAAAAACAGCTTCTTTAATTCTGGCTTTTGCAGTAATGATAGCCTGCTTGTCGGGCTGTTCGGATAAAACAAAACCTGACGCCGATAATCCTGTTACACTTACAATATGGCATGTTTACGGAAGTCAGACTAAATCTCCTCTCAATGACGCAATAGACGAATTCAACAATACCGAAGGGAGAGAAAAGGGCGTTACAGTAAACGTTGTGTCGGTAACGAGCTCCTCGGCGATAGATAAGGCTCTTTCCGCTTCGGCCAATGGTGAGCCGGGCACAGAAAGTCTGCCGGATCTGTTCACCGCCTATCCCCGTGTTGCGGAAATCGTGGGAGAGGATAAGCTTCTTTGCTGGAATGAATATTTTTCGGAGGAAGATCTTTCCCTTTTCAGAGATGAGTTTATCTCTGAGGGATATTTCGGAGATAATCTGCTTATGCTTCCTATTGCGAAATCCTCCGAGGCTCTGTTTCTTAATAAGACCCTGTTCGACAGATTCAGTACCGATACAGGGATATCGACGGATAAGCTTAAGACCGTCGAAGGCTTTTTAGAAGCGGCGAATAGCTATTATATCTGGTCAGAGGGCCAGAATTTTACTCAGATAAACGATTTCTACAATTATGCATATATCGGAATGAAGGCCTACGGCAGTGAATTTATCGTTAATGGTAAGCTTAATTTAAACGATGAGACCTTTGAAAAAGTGTGGAATCCTTTAAGCAAAGCGGCAATCTTCGGCGGAATATGCCTTGACGACGGATATGCGGCTTCGCGTTGGAAAACTGTGGAAATTATCTCCAATATAGGCTCAACCGCAGATATTCTTTATCAGCCTGAAATGGTTTTCTATCCCGATAATACAACCGAAAGCATTACTTCGATTTCACTGCCATATCCGCTTTTTGTTCAGGATAAGCCTTCCGTGGTACACAGGGGCGGGGGACTTTTCGCTGTAAAAAGCGAGGATGAAAGGAAGAATTACGGTGCATATATTTTTGCGAAATGGCTTATCGAGAAAGAAAATAACCTGAGCTTTGTTACAAGCACAGGCTATCTGCCGGTTACGGATGAAGCTTTTGAGACGCTTTTTTCTGATACGAAGGTTGTGGGAAAGGAAAAATATCGTAACTTATACGAAATCATGGATGGCATGATGGAAAGCTACGAGCTTTATCCACTGCCTTTATACAGCAACGCTTCCGATATTCAGAGCAGGTTTGAGCAGAACGTAAAGCTGGTGCTGAAGTACGCGCATAATCAGTATATTGAACGGACAGCGAAGGGCGAGGACGGGATTTCGGTATTGAACGAGCTGGCGGCTTCTTCCCTTGATGAGCTGAAAAAGCTTTGCGATAAGGATATGTGAGGAAACGACCATGAAAATACTGAAATATCCTGACATAAAAAGCTTTGTGAAACAGCTGAGAGCAGAGGGTCTGTCAATGCGGAGAAGATTTGTTTTTTATGTCTTTTCCGTAGTCTGTCTGTTCCTTGCAGTTATTGTAATCCTGCTGAATCTGTTCGGCGTTCTTAATCCTACCGACAGGCAGATTATGAACGACCTTAATGCACATCTTTCAGCCTGTTCAGAGAGGGTTGAACATGACTGTGATGAGCTTGCGGCCTGTGCGATATCCTTCTCGGAACAGCTTGAACAGTCAATCAAAGATTATCTTGCCGAAAATAATATCAGCTTTGATGAACTGAAAAATAATTCCGAAGCTCTCGACGCCTTACAGAACAAGCTTTATGCTTATGTCTATCTGAATATGCAGGTTGCTCCCGCAAGCGGCGCATTTTACATTCTTGATACTACTGCAAACAGTAATTCTGAAACCCCGTTTTACAGCGGAATTTATCTCAAATATATCAATCTTTATTCCGAGAACACCGTAAACAATGATTTCTCGATTTACAGAGGCTCCTTCTCCACAGGGAAAAGCAGAGGAATCAACTTCCACAGCGGCTGGAGAAACGAAAGCAGTACCGATTTTTTCGGAAACTGTGATGAGCTTTTTTCCGACGGAATCCACTATGTTTTAAGTCCTGCCGTACCAATTCCCGATACCTGGGAAAGAGCAAGATATATTTACGTTCCCATACGGGATTATAAAGACGCTATCATAGGCGTCTGCGGCTTTGAGATAACCGACCTGCTGTTCCAGCTTTCCCATAAATCGGTAAACGGTCAGTGGGGCACCGAAACCTGTGGACTTCTGGATGAAAACAACGGATTTTACTCGGGTCAGTTCAGCTCGGGACGTTATAATAATACGGATAACAAACTGATTATCAGGGACAGAAACGGCTCACAGCTTTTTGATTTCGGAGATGAAACATGTGTGGGAATTACGAAGGAAATCGTTCTTGGCAACGAAATTTTCCATACTTCCGTTATGCTTCAGAAAAACCAGTATGAAAGCTTTCTGCGTAAGGGACAGCTTAACATTCTTCTGATTTTTCTGATTGCGGCTCTTCTTGCCGCCGTCTGCTGTATCTTTATGAGTAAGAAATATGTATCTCCGATTCTGAAAAAGATAGAGCAGGTCAAAGCAAAGGAGAACTACGGCGAACAGCTTCGCATCCGTGAAATAGACGACCTTTTCGCTTTTCTCGAGGAAAAGGATAACTATTACGAAAAACAGCTGGAAGACCTTGAAAACGCCAGAAAATTTGCCGAAGAAGAGGCACAGAAGGCAAGAGAAGAATATGAAAAGGCTTCTGAAAAATATGAACTTGCCAAAAGTGAAATTGAGCGTCTCGCTGAAAAGCGGAAAGAAGAGATTGTCCCCGAGGAATACAATTTCTTTGTGGAAAATCTCGGTATGCTGACACCTTCGGAATACAGAATCTACGAGCTTTATCTTTCGGGTAAGAGTGGTAAGGAGATTGCGGAACAGCTTCACATTACCGAAAACACCCTTAAGTATCACAACAAGAATATCTACAGCAAGCTTGGTATTTCCTCACGCAAGCAGCTGCTTCGTTTCGCCGCCCTTAAACAGCACAGGGACGGTAAGGAGAATTGGGACTAAAGCTTGTTCTTCCTGTTCGTTAAACATTCCCCTCCCGATACATTTTTCTGAAATCTGTGGGCGTACAGCCCTTTATCTTCCTGAACACACGATTGAAGGTGGTGATACTCAGAAATCCTGAGCTTAACGCCGCCTGAGTCACGGAAAAGCTGTCGTCCCTGAGCATGATTTCCGCCGCCTTAATGCGCCTCGCATTAAGCATATCGGTGAAGGAGGTGCCGCTGTTTCCGAGTATTCTTGAAATGTGGAATTTGCTGTAGCCTACAGCCTCGGAAAGAGAGTCGAGGGTTATGGGATTCATATAGAAGCTATCGATATATTTTCTTATAAGCTCCGTTCTATCGGAGCTTTTGTTTTTTTCTTCCTTTGCAGTCTGCTTTTTATATTCCGCAATTTTCAGAAGCAGGGTTATAAGCTTCTGATACAGCACCGTTTCACAGAAAACGGGCGGGCTGTCAAATACTCTGAGCATTTCCATTATAATATCATTAAGAGAAGAAACGAAATTGCCGTCATAACTGCTGTTTATCCAGACAGGCTCCGACAATACCGAATTAAGCTCCTTTAATGCAGGATTACCATTCAGCATGTCGTTGTCGCAAAGCATTATTATGCGTCTGCCTGCCTGTGCCTTAAGATTATGAAGCTCTCCGGGCGGAATGATAAGTATATCATTTTCTTTGAGGATATATTTCTTGTCGCCGCAGATTACAGGGAAAATATTTTCTGTAGGCATAAGTATTTCTACTGCATTGTGCCAGTGCATGGGGTATTCCTTGACTTCGGGGCTGTCGTAAATAAGGAAACAGGGTGTTTTATAATATTCGATATTTTCGGGGGCGGTAGTATGTTTATCCTGCAAGTTCATAACCTCTTTTCAAAAATTGCTGTTATATCAGTATTATAACACAGATTTTACAGCTTTTCAAGGATAAAACAGCAATTTATGATTAAAAATACCGCAATATATGATTAGCGTATACAGAATATGTTCTGTATAATAAAAGCAGAAAATTTGCCTTGATTCTGAAAGGAGTTTTTATGAAAAAGAAAATCTTATCCTTAGTGATGACTGCCGCAATGCTCGTAGCTTCGGGTTGTTCTTCGGCGACACCTGCCTCCGACGGTGCGATAACTGCAACCGAAATGGCGGAAGAAATGGGAATAGGTCTTAATCTCGGAAATACAATGGAAGCCTATAATTCGGGCGGCTGTGAAACTATAGAATATGAATGGATTCCTACCTGCGGAAGCAACACCCCCTTTGACTACGAAAAACAGTGGGGTGCTTCCATAACTACCCAAGAAACTATCGACGGAATAAAGGCAGCAGGCTTTGACACGGTACGCATACCTGTTTTCTGGGGCAATATGATGGAAAATGACGGCACATATACAATCAATTCCGATTACATGGCAAGAGTCCGTGAAATCGTTGATTACGCACAGAACGCAGAACTTTATACGATAATAAATATTCATCATTTCGATGAATTTATCATAAGAAGAAACTCTCTCGAGGAATGCCAGAAAATCTTCACCAACCTCTGGACACAGATTGCGGAGGAGTTCAGGGATTATCCATATACTCTCGTTTTCGAGGGCTATAACGAATACTTAGGCGGCAGTCAGTTTGACGAAAGTGGTAAGCTTGTTGACCCCGAAAGAGCCGACGCCTTCAACATGGCGAATACTCTTAACCAGACCTTCGTTGACGCAGTCCGTGCAACAGGCGGAAATAATGCTGAGCGTGTACTTATCGTTTCGGGCTACTGGACGAATATCGACCTTACCACATCCGATGAATTTATCGTTCCCACAGATACCGTTTCCGATAGACTAATGGTTTCGGTGCATTACGTTGACAATGCGATTTACTGGAGCAATAAGGTAGGCGGTCAGGAATGGCTTGACTATATCGACAATCAGTGTGAGCTCCTTAAAAAAGCCTTTACTGATAAGGGTATACCCGTATTTTTAGGGGAAACTACTTCGATTTATCCCGACAGTAATTTTGCTCCCGACGCAGTACATACAAACAGCACGGAATGTCTTGAAATAGTGCTTGATAAGCTTAACGAATACGGCTTTGTACCCGTACTCTGGGATACTACCAACAATTTCTACAGCCGCATGATATGCCAGGTAAAGAGAGAATCCGATAAGGAGCTCATCTTAAGACTTTCTGAAGAATTCAATAGCTGAAACAGCTTAGAAGGGAGATAAAAATGGCAAATCCATTTCTTCCCGGCTGGGAGTATATCCCTGACGGAGAGCCGAGAGTTTTCGGCGACAGAGTTTATATTTACGGCTCACATGACAGAGCAGGCTCGGACAGCTTCTGCGACTATAAGCTTAAGGTATGGTCTGCGCCTGTTGACGACCTTAATAACTGGGTATGTCACGGCGACATTTTCCATACCAGACCCGACAGGGATCACCCTTCCGATACAGACTGGACAGATAATCCGCTTTATGCCCCTGACGTTGTGGAAAAGGACGGGAAGTATTATCTCTACTGCTATATCCTCTGGAATAAGGGCTGTGTTGCGGTAAGCGAAAAACCCGAGGGGCCTTTCAGACTGCTTTCAAAATATAAGTATGACCTTCCCGATAATTATGTTGAGGACGGGGTATTCGTTGACCCGGGCGTATTGGTGGATGACGACGGACGTGTGTACATTTACTGTGGCTTTGAAAAATCCTACATGGCGGAGCTTAAGAGCAATATGTATGAGCTGATAAGCGACAGCTATAAGCCCGATATAATTCCTGCCGACAAGAGCGACGAAAAGGGTTTCTTTGAAGCCTGCTCAATGCGTAAGGTGGGCGATACATACTATCTTATCTATTCACCAAATAAGGGTAACCGCCTTGAATATATGACCTCTGCTTCCCCCTCGGGTCCCTTTACCTACAGGGGAACTATAATCGACAACGGTATTGATTATCCTGCAGGAAACAATCACGGCTCAATATGCTGTATAAATGGACAATGGTACATCTTCTACCACAGAATGACCAACGCCACCATTACCTCAAGGCGCGCCTGCGTTGAAAGGATAGAGATACTGCCCGACGGAACAATTCCTCAGGTTGAAATGACTTCTCTGGGCTTTGAGGAATCTCTCAATCCTTACAGGATAACTCCTGCCGATACAGCCTGTGTGCTTAAGGGTGGCTGCTTCGTGACGGAGCTTGATTATTTCACCAGAATAGTCACCAACATAAAGCCCCAGTGTGTTATCGGCTACAAGTATTTCGATTTTGGCGAGGATTACGGCTCAGAAACTATGGAATTCGCCGTAAAGGTGAAGGGCTCAGGTTGTAATGCCACAATAAGAATAATGCTTGACGGCGAGGACGGCACGGAAATAGGAAAATGCGTTGTAGGCGCGGCAGACGGTACATATTCCGCTGTTGTTAAAAATGTTACGGGAAGACATTCGGTATTTTTCCTGATCGAGCATAATTACACGGGCTGGTTTGTGGACTGGTACAAGGAGAGAAATCTTTTTGAGCTGGAAGGCTTTGTGTTTATGAAATGATAAGTATATTTTATCCCTTCAGATTTACCTCTGAAGGGATTTTTTCATTGCGTTTGACACCTGCTTTATGATATGGTATAATTTTACAAATACCAAAAGGAGAGAAAATATGAAAAATAAAGGAAAAATACTGAGTCTAACTTTTGCAGTCATACTGTGCCTTTCATTTGTATTATCGATTCTGGATGTAAATGAATTTCCCACAACCTCGGCCTTCAACCACGATAATATCCGTGCCCATGTTGAAAGAATGAGCGAATCAGGCCCTCATTCCATCATGAATGAGGAGGAGAATAAAAAGGTACAGGAATATATCATATCGGAGCTTGAAAAGCTTGGCATCGTAAATTCCGATACCACGGAAGCTCCTGCCTATCTTGTCCAGAGCTTTGTCACAGATAGAAGAAGATATCAGGCATTCTATCTCGATAACGTGATAGTACATATTCCTGCAAATGCTGCCGAAAAGACTAATCAGGCGGTAATGACAATGGCTCACTTTGATTCCGTTTTCACGGGTCAGGGCGCTTCGGACGATACATTAGCCTGTGGTACTATGCTGGAAGCGATACGCTATTATCTTGACAGGATGAATAACGGCTATACCATAACGAATGACCTTGTTTTCTGCTTTGTGAACGGCGAGGAATACGGACTTTTGGGGTCGGAAGCCTTCATAAAAGAGTTTAAGGGCTTCGATAAGCTTGTTGAGCGTATAAATTTCGCAATCAACCTCGAAGCACGAGGCACGGCAGGTACACAGATAATGTTCGAAACCTCCGCCAATAACTATAACACGGTAAAGCTTTTCGGCGAGGTAAACAACAATCTTTATACCTGCTCCATTGCCACTATGATTTACGGCATGATGCCCAATGGTACGGATTTTTCCAATTATAAGGATTTATATCAGGGTGTAAATATAGCGAATATCGGAGAGGGTGAAAATTACCACACTCAGAATGACAGCCCTGAAAATATAAAGGAAAGCTGTCTGACCCAGCAGGCGCAGATTATAAACAACCTTCTCGATAAGCTGGGAAGCTATGACCTTGACCTTCTTTACGAGGCGGATGAAAATGCAATTTTCTTCTCGTATCTGAACATTGCCGATGTGGTCTATAGTTTTGATTTTTCTGTAGTTCTTGCAGTAATCGGTGCTTTACTTCTTATTGCCAATATAGTTCTTTCCATCGTTTATAAAAGAAAACAGCTTGTAAAAACCATTAAATCAATAGCTATAATTATTGTGGGACTTGCGCTTACCGCAGGAGTTACATTCGGCTGTTACTATCTGTTCCAGCTTATCGCCGCATTATCGGGAACTATCGATTTCCACCTGATAGGGGAGCTGGATTATTCAAATACCGCTATAGTTGTAGGTATCGCAATTCTTGCCGTAGGTACAACCTCTCTTTCCGCCTGTCTCGGCAGCAAGCTGCTTAAGGTTGAAGCAGGCGATATAAGAAGAGTCTTTTCCTACATCCACGTTCTTCTCGGAATAGTTCTTACCTTTGCTTTACCTCCTGCAGGATATCTCTTTATGTTCAGCGGAATAATGCTGATGATAAACGAGGTCGCAGTTACCTTAAACCCGAAGCTTGAAGGCTGTCATTTCGAGCTTCTTGCGACAGCGTTGTATCTCCCCCTTGTAATACCGATTATAACTCTTGCTGTATCCGCTCTCGGTCTCAGTATGGTGTACATTTTCGGAACTTTATTTGCTCTTACGATATTCGGCGTAAGCTGTAATATGGTTACTGCAGGCGGATATTTCTCAGTTAATGCCCTTATAAGAAAGGATAAGAGCAAGCCTGTTCCGGGCTGGGTGGGTGCAGTTCATATTATTGCCGTATCCTTCGTTATTTTCCTTGCTGTAAGCCTTACTCCTCCCGATGCACATGCTGAGCTGGGCTGGGGCTTCAGCAATATGGACGACGATGCTCTTATTTATTCTACCGATAATGAAAGCTACAGCTATTACTGTGTTTATGACCTGAGTGCTTATAATGCCTTGAAAAAATATGCCCCCGAAATGCAGTACAGCGAGGATGAATGGGGATATATGTGTGAAACGGAAAGACTTCCTCTTGATATATCGGTGCTTTCAGCTCCTGATGGAAAGTCTCTGAATGTAAAACCTGCCGATGACAGGTCGCGGATTTATATGACCCTTGAAACAAAGGACGCAAAAACCTTTACAGTTGACGACGGAACAACGGTACAGACCTTTGATTTCTCAAAGGATGGCTATGCCTATATAAATCTTCACAGCGATTGTGTAGTTACCGTAAACGGCGGAAGCGCAGACGCTTTCTACACAGAATATATCGTTGACTATCCTCTCCTTATTCCCGAAAATTATGATTCCGAGGAAAAGCTTCATTTCAATCTCTGGCTTCAGAAGAATTTTAAACTTTCATAAACAATTCAATAACGCTCCTTTTTATCAGCTATGATAAGAGGAGCGTTTTTCGTTTTAATTGTTTCTGTACTTCGTTGACAGGTGCAAATTTTTCTGATAAAATTTTTTTCAGAAGTGAAAACGCTAACAAAACTTTAACATTTATATGCTACAATACCAAAAACGGGGGTGGATATATGTTCAGGATATTGGTTGTGGAGGACGACCGTGAGCTTAACCGTACGGTGTGTGCCTTCCTGAACAACAGCGGCTATGAGGCTACAGGATGTCTTAATGCAAACGAAGCCTACGACGCTATGTATGAGAATGTGTTTGATATTATCGTGTCGGATATAATGATGCCTGATATTGACGGCTTTGAATTCGCTAAAATAGTACGCTCTCTTAATAATGAAATTCCGATTTTATTTATGACTGCCCGTGACGATTTTGCCTCGAAGCAGAGAGGCTATCGTGTAGGCATTGACGATTATATGGTGAAGCCGATTGACCTTGACGAGCTTTTTCTTCGTATAGGTGCGCTTTTACGTCGTGCAAAAATTGCCTCCAGCAGGAAACTTGAAATCGGAAGCTTCGTAATGGATGCAGATGAGCATACAGCTTATCTTGGCGACGAGGAAATTTCTATGACCACAAGAGAATTTTCCATACTTTATAAGCTTCTTTCCTATCCGAAAAAAACCTTTACAAGAACACAGCTTATGGATGAATTCTGGGATGCGGACACAGCCTCGGGTCCCCGTACCGTTGACGTGTACATGACGAAGCTGAGAAGTAAGCTTTCTGAATGCAAGGATTTTGAAATTGTAACCGTTCACGGTCTCGGCTATAAGGCGGTGATAAAGTGAGTGTAAAAAAGATACTTCACGCCCTGAGCAGCTGGCTTGTTTTCTTTCTTCTGGCGGCCTTTGTGGTAACCTGCTGTATGACGCTTTTCATAACGGTAATGTCGGGAACTCTTGAGCTTACGCTGACGGAGGAGAGTATTTCAACGGCGGCTAAGCTCACCTTCGGGAACGTTCTGCTGATAAGCCTTCTTTTCACGGTGATTGACGCTTTACGAAGGAAATTCATGGTAGACCGTCCAACAAAGCGTATCGTTTCAGCAGGAGAAAAAATCACAGGCGGAGATTTTTCCGTGCGTGTTGAGCCTCTTAACGATACCTACGCCTATGAAAGCTTCAACAGCATAATCGGATGTATAAATAAAATGGCTGAGGAGCTTGGAAGCGTTGAAACCTTACGGACTGATTTTATCGCCAACGTTTCCCATGAACTGAAAACCCCTCTTGCAGTAATCCAGAATTACGGAACAATGCTTCAGGCTTCTGATCTGACAGAGGAAAAGCGAATTGAATACGCCAAGGGCATTACAGAAAATTCGCGAAGGCTCGCAAGCCTTATCACCAACATTTTAAAGCTGAATAAGCTTGAAAATCAGCAGATTTTTCCTGCATCAGAAAGCTTTGATTTAAGCGAACAGCTTTGTCAGGCTTTACTGCAGTTTGAGGATATCTGGGAGCAGAAGAAGATTGATATTGAAACGGAAATTCAGGATGAAATATATATCAGCTCCGATTCGGAGCTGCTCGGACTTGTATGGAATAACCTTCTTTCCAATGCATTCAAATTTACAGAAAAAGGCGGCAGAGTTTCATTGTCGCTTACGGCCGACGAACATTATGCTACTATAAAAATTTCCGATACAGGCTGTGGTATTTCTGCAGAAACGGGAGCGCATATTTTTGAAAAATTCTATCAGGGCGATACGTCTCATGCCATGCAGGGTAACGGTCTCGGACTTGCTCTTGTAAAGCGTGTAATTGATATTATGGAGGGAGAAATCGCTGTGGAAAGCCAGGTCGGAAAGGGTAGTACTTTCACGGTAAAGCTACGAAGAGGTGATAGTGTTGGACTGGAAAAAACTGATTAAGCTTCTTTATCCGCCTGTATGGATAATAGCCCTTCTTGTGCCCTTATGTACGGTATGTCTTGTTTTCATTTTCATGAATGGATACGAGGATCATCCTCTCGCCTATGTCGCTTATGTGGTTTCATTCTATACGCTTACAGCCATTGTCATGAGGTGTATAACCGTAGTTCCTGAGCGGTATCGTACTGCAAAGGAAAAGGTCTACTCAAATCCCGTGGGAAACCGTTACATGACGGATATGAAATTCCGTACTCATGTTTCTCTTTACAGCTCCCTCGGAATAAACATTCTTTATGTAATTGTGAACGTTGCGTCGGGCTTCAGCTATCACAGCGTCTGGTTCTTTGTGCTTGCCTTTTACTATACTATTCTTGCAGTAATGCGTTTTCTCCTCTTACGCTTCACCAACCGAATCGGAATAGGGAAAAACCGCTTCAGGGAGCTTCGCCGTTCAAGGCTCTGCGGTTATATTTTACTGCTTGTGAATCTTTCGTTATCAGGCGCGGTGCTGATGATTCTGTACCGTGATAAGGGTTATGAATACCACGGAATACTTATCTATGTCATGGCGATGTATACATTCTACATTACTACTCTTGCAATAATAAATCTCATAAAATACAGAAAGCTTGGAAGCCCCGTGATGTCAATGTCGAAAATTATAAACATGGCGGCGGCGCTTGTTTCCATGCTGTCTCTTGAAACGGCAATGTTTTCGGAGTTTGGCGGTGAAATGTCCCTGGAAAATCAGAAGCTTTTCATAGCTCTGACAGGTGCGGGAGTAAGTATTGTTATCGTAACCATGTCAGTATACAGCATTGTGAAAAATTCAAAGGAAATCAGAAAAATTATGGAGAATAAAGATTATGCAGAATAAAGAAACCTTCAGCTATACCTACTCTGCAAAACAGCAGGAGGAGATTAAGAAGATACGTGAAAAATACCTGCCTAAGGAAGCGGATAAAATGGAACAGCTCAGGCGACTTGACAAAAGAGTAACCGAAAAGGGGGCAACGCTTTCGCTTATTATCGGAATTGCAGGTATCCTTGTAATGGGTACTGGGATGTCCATGTGTATGGTCTGGACGGAGCTGTTTATTCCGGGAATTATCGTGGGAGTAATCGGAATTGCGGCGGTATCGCTGGCATACCCGGTTTACAGCTATGTTACAAAAAAGGAGCGTGAAAAAATCGCTCCCGAGATTATACGTCTTACCGATGAGCTTATGAAATAAAGAGACCGTGCTGAAATAATCAGCACGGTTTTCTGTTATCCGTCAGATGCTTTTGTTGTCAGCCATAATCTTCTCGCTGAGCGCAAGAATTCTTTCAGCATATTTTTCTTTTCTTGAAGAGAGGATATTCTTATATATCGGATAGTTTATGAGCACCATAACCATACCGATTATACCTACGATAATTCCGACAGGCATTGTGTTTTCGATGCCTATCTGTGCGCCGATATCGGTCATGATAAGGCTCATGCCTGCTCCCATTACGATTGCGCCGATACTTCCGAAAATATAACCGAAGAGATTTGCAGGGTGTTTTACTTCTGCGTCAAGCTCACGGAGTAAGTCGAGATTCTTCTCTCCGCTGTCCTTTTCCATGTACTGTGTACGGATTTTCTGCACCATAAATTCTGTATCGTTTCTGTTCATAATAAAGTCCTCCTTGTTTTTTGTTTTATCATGACTTTATTATAATGCCCTTGTGTTTTCAAGATGTTTTTGAAATGTTTAAGAATTGTTAAAGTGAAAAAAATAAGGGTATCATGCCGAAACATGATACCCTTTAGCTATGCCGCAGTAAAAATTTAATTGAAGCTTCTTACCCAGTTTAAAAGAGAGCCATGGTGGTTGTTTTCATAAACGTCCTTCGCCATTCTCTCGGTAACGGGTCCGTTCTTCCTCATTTTTTCGATAATGCAGAGCTGTAATTCCTCGACGGTCATTTCCTCGTAGGACTTATTCTTCGGAATTTCAACAGCCTTTTCAGTCTCGGCTTTGGCTTCTGTCCTGATTTCGGCTAAAGCCTCCTTCTTGTCCTCCTGCTTTATTTCAGGCTCGGGAGATTTCATCTCGATAACTGTTTCAACAGGCTTGTAATTTCTTCCGTCCTCTGTAGGAACCCATATTTCGCCCGAGCAGGCCTTGATACGGACTGCGATTCTTCCGCCGCTTGCAGTAACCTTCTCGCCTGAAAGGGCACCGACATATTCCATGCATACTGCAGGGAGAGAAATTTCGGCTTCGTTGTCGTCGTTATTCACCGAAACAATTACATTGCCTCTCGAAAAGGCGTACTGCCTGTTTGTAAGCATAAGCTCCTTGTAATCGCCGTAGGAAAGAGCCTTTGTCTGCTGACGGATTTCGCCTAAGGCAGAAATATGCCTTGTAAAAGGATTGGTTTCGGCATCGGCAATATACCTTTCAATATCAATAAAGGGTCTTAAGGAATCGTCGGAGTATTTTTCCTTAGCCCCCTCGATACCGAACTCAGAGCCATAATAAACGGAGGGTACACCGGGGAGAGTGTACATAAGGATGTGGACGGGAGTGAAATGCTTCTTGTTGTTAAGCTTTGTGTAAATACGTTCTACATCGTGGTTATCCACGAAATTATAAAGCTTAAGCTTGTTTCCGCCCATCTCGTAAAGTCTTTTTACAGTATGTGCTATTTCAAAATAATTGTGGTCGTTGTGACCTGAATAGAGTGCCTTGTGAAGCTGGTAGTTTGTAACTGAATGTAAAGTTCCTTCGTTTACCCAGCGTGTGTAGTCGCCGTGGATAACCTCGCCCATAAGCCAGAAATCGGGCTTCACCTCGTTTGCAGTTCTGCGGAGAGCCTGCATATAGGAAAAATCGAGGACGTCTGCGGCGTCGAGACGTATACCGTCGATATCAAATTCCTTTACCCAGAAGCGGATAACCTCACAGATATAATCCTTTACCGCCTGATTGTGCTGATTAAGCTTGGCGAGAAGATTATATCCGCCCCAGTTTTCATAGGAAAAACCGTCGTTATATTCGTTGTTTCCGCCGAAATTAACGTTGCAGTACCAATCCTTGTACTGTGACGCTTCTCTTTTTTCCTTGATATCCTTAAATGCGAAAAAGTCTCTGCCTGTGTGATTGAAAACGCCGTCTAAAATAACCCTTACGTCCTGCCTGTGACATTCAGCCACAAAGTCGGCGAGATCCTTGTTTGTGCCAAGTCTGCTGTCAAGCTTCTTGTAATCGGTTGTTTCGTAGCCGTGACCTACCGATTCAAAAAGAGGACCTATATATAAAGCGTTAAAACCGTGCTTCTTAATATGAGAAATCCATGGAATAAGTGTGCTGAGCCTTGATACAGGCTCGCCGTAGCTGTTTTCCTTGGGTGCACCTGTCATTCCAAGGGGGTATATGTGATAAAAAACTGCTTCATCATGCCATGCCATAGCAGTACCTCCGTATAGTTCAATTTATAATAAACACAAGAGAAATGATACCATATTTTAATAGAAAAGTCAACTGAATGATATGTAGCATACACATTATTACTATTGTCCTCTGTATGATATGTAAAATTATATAAAAACTGTGTTTCAGTCCTTTTTATGGGACATAAACCGAGTATAATAGTAATCAAGGAAAACAAATACACTTAAATACAGCGACGGAGGTACACACTATGTTCTTATTCTGGTTATTATTAGCTATCGCAATCGGCGTAACGGAAAATATTTCTGACAGCTACAAGGCTCATAAGTACAATCAGTCCGGAGGATTCTATGCTCGTCATCCTGCATTCAAACCGTCACCCTGGGAGCAGGAATATATTGACAAGAACAAGCATAAGTACAGATAAGCTCATTTCTTCACCCTTCACTTTCTTTCTATACGCAGACGCCCTGTATTTCCGTAATACAGGGCATCTGCTTTTCCTGTTTTAATGATACTGCATAAAAACAGGAGCACAGGGAGGAAATAATCTTAAAATTTTGTTATTGAAAAATTATTGCCGATGTGATATACTGTATACATCAAAAATGAAATAAGAGGTTACGGTTCCGAAAGGCATAAGCTTAGTAGGCCAAGAGGGAATCCGGTCAGAATCCGGAACAACCGCCATTACTGTAATTGACAAGAGGAACGGGAAAAGCCATTGGGATAATCCTGAGAAGGCCCCTTCCGCAGCCGCAGGCTTCGTCATAAGTCAGGATACCTGCCGTAGCTTTATAAGGTTAACCGCTGCTTTGGTGAGAAGAGTGCAACCGATTTTATTTTACAGCTTATAGCTTCCTGTGCGATTTGTCGTTTTCGGGGGCTTTGATTTGCTGTGCAATAAGTCTGTTGTGCTCCCTGACCTTAGGCTCGGGGAGCTTTTTATTTCATGAAAAGGAGGGATAATGTGATTTCAGAGGAAAAAAAGGGCTGGGCGGTAGAACTTTTAAGAAATAAGAGCCATGAGCTGGGAAGAATGCCTAAGAAGGATGATTTCGATGAAGTTACCAGATCCCGTATAAAGGCATTTCTCGGGCCGTGGCCAAGAGCTCTCGAGGCGGCAGGACTAAAGGAAAGAAAATCCTGTAAGGAGAAGGAAACGGGCAGTACTCCTACCCGAAAGAGCAGTAAAAACGACAGCCCGAAAAATGAAAACGAGGTATAAAAAATGAAAAAGACATTAACTGTTTTATTAAGCGGAATTTTAGCGACAGGCGCATTAGCTGTAACAGCTTCGGCGGAGGCTTCGGCAGAGGTTTATGTTTCTGTAGCGGACGAAAACGGAAAGCTTGCTATGGCAAGGGAAAAGGTTACTGTAACTGACATCAACGGCGACGGAGCTTTTGATATTGACGAGGCACTTTCTGCGGCTCATGAAGCAAGCTACAATGGCGAGGACGGCTATGAAGCCTATGACGGAGACTACGGAAGAGCGATAAAGAAGCTCTGGGGCGTGGACAATGGCGGAAGCTACGGTTATTGTGTAAATAACGCTTCGGCTATGAGCCTTAATGATACCGTTAGGGACGGCGATCATGTTTATGCATATATTTACACTGATTTAACAGCATGGTCGGATACCTACAGCTTCTTTGACACGGACACAGCGAAAGCCGAACAGGGCGAGAAGATTACACTTACTCTTTCTGCCGCAGGCTATGATGAAAGCTTCGCTCCCATAACCCTTCCCGTAGAGGGTGCAGTAATCACCTTTAACGGCGAAGCTACCGAATATGTTACCGACAGCGAGGGTAAAGCGGAAATCACAGTTTCTAATGCAGGCTCGGTAGTTATAAGCGCGGTATCCGACGCTATGACTCTTGTTCCGCCTGTTTGTATTGCGGAAATTTCCGCAAAGGAGGCTTCTTCCGACACAGCAGCAGAGGTATCAAAGGACAACCCCGATACAGGCGTTGAATCTGTTGCGGTTTTCGGCGGACTTGCCATGGTTGCCGCTTGTGCAGTATACTGTGCAAGAAATAGTATGAGAAAAAATGAAAAATAAGCTTTTAAAATTTGCAGTAAGCTTTTTTCTTTCACTTGTTCTTGTTTTCGGCGGAGTAACCGTTTCGGCGGAAGGCAGTAATGCTGTCGGTGAGGCTAAGAGCCTTGCCGACGGTATACTGGATTTAAAGCTTGCTTCCGGGGAGGCGGACAGCCTTCAGGAATGGATAGACGGCGAGCTTACTGAAAATGCAGGAAAAAATTCGGAATGGTATGTGCTTGCTCTTAACCAGAGCGGTAGTTATGATTTTACCGCTTACGGAAAGGCTCTGGGAAAATATATTTCGGAGAACGAAATACGCTCCGCCGTTACACGGCTCAAATACGGGCTTCTTCTTATTCCCTCAGGCGGAAACGAGGAGAAGATCACGGAAATTCTTGATGGTGCTATAGGCGAACAGGGAATAATGAGCTGGGTCTACGGGCTCCATATCATGAATAACGGATATACCTCCTCACGCTTTACCACCGACGAGGTAATCGGAACTCTGTTATCCATGAAAACCTCTGACGGAGGCTGGGCGATAAGAGGAGATACAGGAGACGTTGACGTAACCGCTATGACAGTTCAAGCTCTTGCGCCTTACTACGAAAGTGATGAACAGGTAAGAGAGGTTGTGGACAGTGCGGTAGAATTACTCTCTGTAAGACAGCTTCAGGATGGAAGCTTTTCAAGCTACGGCGTACCGAATTCCGAAAGTACGGCGCAGGTTATTATTGCGTTGTCATCTATCGGTATTGACCCTGTAAGCGACGAGCGTTTTATCAAGGACGGAAATACCGTTTTTGACGCGTTGAAGCTTTTCCTGAAGGAAAATGGCGGCTACAGCCACGGCTATGAAGAGGAATACTCCGACATGGCTACGGTACAGGTTTTCTCTTCGCTTATTGCCTATATCCGTATGAACGAGGAGAAGGCGCCCTATTATATCATTGGTGTGAACGAGCCTTCTGCTGAGGAAGCTGTTACAGACGCACCTTCACAGGAGACTACTGCAACAGAGGAAGCGGAAGAAAATGATACTGTACCCGAGAAAGAGCCTTTAAGCTATAAGCTGTGGGCTTCTCTCAGTATAGCGGTGTTGGCGCTGATAATTGTAATAATACTTCTTGCTACGAAGCGAAGAAGCATCAAGAATATTATAGTAGTAGCTGTTATTGCGGCAGGAGCAATACTTTTCGTAAGCTTCACGGAGTTCAGCACTCCTTCAGAGTATTACGGAGAAAGTACCGTCAAGGAAAACCCTGTGGGAACGGTAACACTTTCCGTGAGATGTCATACTGTTACGGGAAAATCCGATGGGGAGTATATTCCTTCTGACGGAAAAATTATAGAGGACAGCTTTTTAATCGAAGAAGGCGAAAGCGTTTTCGATATTCTTGTTGAGGCCGTAAAAAAGCATGGTATACAGCTTGAATATACAGGCTCTTCCGATATGCCCTATATATCGGGAATGAATTATCTGTACGAATTTGACTTCGGAGATTTATCAGGCTGGATGTATTTCGTGAATGGCGAATCTGCCTCGGTGAATTGTGCTGACTATAAGCTTTCTGACGGAGACAGAATTGAGTGGTTATATACCTGTGAAATGGGTAATGACCTTAAGTAAGGTGAAATTATGCGGAGCTTTGACTGTTACAATCCTATAGCCGTTACCGTCTGTATTCTTGGCGGTGCGGCGATAGCTATGTTTTCGATGAATCCCGTTATTCTTGCCCTTTCCTTTGTGAGTGCGTTGGTGTACTGCCTTATAAGGAACGGCCTTAAGGATAAGGGCTTTCATCTTTTTTCGCTTCTCTTTTTTATAGTAATGTCAGCAGTAAATCCGCTTTTCAATCATAACGGCGTAACGGTAATTTTTATTATGAATGATAATCCTGTTACCCTTGAAGCTCTTATCTACGGTATATTTTCCGCTCTTATGATAATATCCGTGCTTTATCGCTTCAGAAGCTTTACCGAGATAATGACAAGCGATAAGCTTCTTTATATTTTCGGTGCGTTATCTCCTACGCTTTCCCTTATTCTTTCAATGGCGCTCCGCTTTGTTCCATTATTCAGCCGACAGCTTAAAAAGACGGAGAATTCACGAAAGGCCCTCGGACTGTATAAGGATGACAATATAATCGACAGGATGAAGGGCAGGCTTCAGGTTTTCAGCATACTGATAACCTGGGGGCTTGAAAACGGAATAGTAACCGCTGACAGTATGACTGCAAGGGGCTACGGTACAGGAAAACGCACAAGCTATTCTCTTTTCCGCTGGAGAAGCCGAGACATACTGCTTCTTATTTCGTCGTTGGCGCTTACTGCTCTTACTCTTTTCGGCCACAGCATGACGGGCGGCTCATACTATCCTTATTTTTCCTTTCCTGAGACGGACGCAGGAAGTATAACTGCATACATTTCCTATGGAATACTTGTTTTTCTACCCTCAATTATCGAGATAAAGGAGGCTTTACGTTGGAAATTTTCAGAGTTGAAAATCTGAGCTTTACCTATCCCCTTTGCGAAGGTAAGGCTCTCGAAAATATCTCCTTTTCCGTTGAACAGGGCGAATTTATCTCTGTCTGCGGCTCAACGGGCTGCGGAAAATCCACGCTTCTGAGAATGCTAAAGCGTGAGCTTGCTCCTAAGGGCGACAAGGATGGCGAGGTATATTACTGCGGAAAGAAGCTTTCGGAGCTTGATGAAAGAACTTCCGCAGGAGAAATAGGTTTCGTCATGCAGAAGCCTGAACAACAGCTTGTGACGGATAAAGTATGGCACGAGCTTTCCTTCGGGCTTGAAAATCTCGGAACGGAAAGAAGCGCTATTCATAGCAGGATTGCCGAAATGGCGGCTTATTTCGGTATCGAGGAATGGTTTGAAAAGGACGTAAGCGAGCTTTCGGGCGGTCAGAAGCAGCTTTTAAATCTTGCCGCTGTAATGGTTATGAATCCCTCGGTGCTGATTCTCGATGAACCAACCGCACAGCTTGACCCCATAGCCGCTTCGGAATTTATCGGTACTGTCAAAAAGCTTAACCGTGAGCTTGGTCTTACGGTAATTATGGTTGAGCACAGGCTTGAAGAGGTTATACCCTTAAGCGACAGGCTTATGGTAATTGAAAAAGGAAGGATGATTTGCTGTGATACCCCTCGGAAGGTAACAGGAGAAATCGGAGAGAACCAAAAGCTTCTTTTTTCTATGCCTGCGGCAGTAAGACTCTATCACAGCCTTAACGTCGGCGGAGAATGTCCCCTTGATGTAAGAGAGGGGCGGAAATTTCTCCTGAATAATTTCCGTAACGATATAAGACTATGTGAAAGACCCACCTATGTACATTCTGAAAAAACAGCCCTTTCCTTTAAGGATGTTTATTTCAGGTATGAAAAAAATTCTCCCGATATTCTGAAGGGACTCAGCCTTTCGGTATACGAGGGAGAGATATTCTGTATTCTCGGCGGAAACGGGTCGGGAAAAACTACTGCCTTATCGGCGGCGGCAGATCTTATAAAGCCCTATAGCGGTAAGATCGAGGTTTTCGGAAAACCACTCAGAAAATATATCAACAGAAGCCTTTACAGCGAATGTCTCGCCATGCTTCCTCAGGACGTACAGACGATATTCATGAAAAATACCGTAGCCGAGGAGCTTTCTGAGGCAAAGGCAGGGGAAGAGCTTCTGCCATTCGATTTATCGCCTCTTTACAGTAAGCACCCCTACGACCTTTCGGGCGGCGAACAGCAGCTTGTCGCCCTCGCAAAAACTCTCGGAGCAAAGCCGAGGCTTCTTCTCATGGACGAGCCTACAAAGGGACTTGACGCCGACTCGAAAAACCGTCTTTCTGATGTAATAAAAAAGCTGAAGGCTGACGGCATGACAATAATAATCGTTACTCATGACGCTGAATTTGCGGCGGAATGCGGCGACAGGTGCGGGCTTTTTTTCAGGGGCGGTATCGCCTCCGTGGATACTCCCGACAGGCTCTTCTCCGACAATAATTTCTATACCACCGCCGCAAGCCGCATAAGCCGCGGTCATTATGATAATGCCGTTACTCTCGGTGAGGTCGAGGCTCTTTGTCTAAAAAATAAGGGAAGTGCAGTATGATAGTTATAAAAAATAACGGGCTTAAAAGAGCTTTGAAAATACTTGTGCCCTTCGTGATAATACCGCTTCTTGCGGTAATCGGCTCAACTGCCATGGCGGAAAAGCGGCATCTTATTATTTCTCTCTGTGCGGCGGTTTTCAGCCTGTTTCTTTTTACGGCAGGCGTCGAAAATAAAAACATCGGCTCAAGACGTATGGTAATAGCGGCTGTCATGATTGCACTCTGCGTTGTGGGCAGATTTATCCCCTTCTTTAAGCCTGTGACGGCTATTACCGTTATTGCGGCGGTATATCTCGGAAAGGAAGCTGGCTTTCTCGTGGGCTCACTTTCCGCCCTTATTTCAAATTTTTATTTCGGTCAGGGGCCATGGACGCCCTTTCAGATGCTTGCCTGGGGGCTTATCGGGCTTATAGCGGGCTATCTTTCCGCTCCTCTTAAAAAGCACAGGGCTTTACTTCTGATTTATGGCGTTATGGCAGGAATAGTCTATTCTCTTGTAATGGACGTATGGTCGGTGATGTGGTATGACGGGGGCTTTAATATGACACTTTATCTATCGTCGCTTCTTACCGCTGTTCCTTATACCATACTTTATTCCGTTTCTAATTTTATCTTCCTGTTCTTCCTGGGAAAGCCCTTCGGAGACAAGCTTGAACGGATAAGGATAAAATATGGTTTATAGTCAGTTCTGAAGTATAAATTTCTGTTCGTTAATCTGAGGAAAGCGTATAAGCTCATTCCGTTCCATCGTTTTCTCTGTCATTTTTACTGCACATATACTTCCGCTTCGGTAGGTCTTATAATAATAGGTAAGAGTTTTCGCCTCCATACAGCAGGTATAGGTAGTATAGTGGAATTTTGCATCGGGGGTTATTACCGCTCCTTTCGGAATAGAAACGCCCTCGAGAATATGGAAAAGCTGTGTTACGGGATTTATACCGCTCGGGGAATTTTTAAGCAGGAAGCTTCCCCTTACAAATCTTGATGCAGGAGAAAAGTCTCCGGGCAGGCCTACTGCCCCGAAGCCCAGTCCGAAAGGCTTCAGCTCCTTCTGTGCTTCAGGCTGAGCGGCAGTAAGTCCCAGATAAAGCGAAAGATTTTCCCGATGAAAGGGAAAGGGCGGATTATTTGTAAGAATATCATAAGGATTATCGTATATTTTCATGCCCTCGCGAGTGTGCTCTACGGTTATTGAGCTCTCCTTATCTGAAATATGCCAGTGAAGGGGAGAAAGGGGAGTATCGCTGTCGAAAGGCTCATTTATTATATCAGTTACAGAAAGAAGCTCGGCGGCTTCCTTTACGAAACTGCATTTCCCGAGAATAAGGGGAATAATTTCGTAGGGAGCCGCCGCATTCTTTTCGGGATTACTTTTCTCGAGGTAAAAAGCGTTGTCAGGAAACTTAAGAGCGGCAATACAAAGCCCCTTTTCGTTCATTCCCTCTGCATAAAGGGGAATGCTGTTCCTGACTGCGGCTGTTCCGATAAAGGCGTAATGGTGGGAAAGAAGCGGAATTTTTTTGAATATGAGGGGGAAATTCCGAGGAGCAACAACAACCTGTTCATTGAAGGAATAGTCTATATCCATATTTCTCCCGAAGCAGAAGCCGCTCTTTCTTATGGCTATACTTGTACACATAAAAACACCTCCATTTGGTTATTATTGCATTTTCTGAGGTGCTTATGTCCTGTTCCTTAAGAACTTTCTGTAATATAATTACATAACTCGACATTATAAGTTGTTGAAATTCATTAAAAATGTTACCATACGGGATAAACTATTGACATATTTGTCAAATTATGCTAAAATGTATGTAATAAAGTATCGTTTGCATTATAAATAATGCTGCTGAATAGACATTTATAAATAAAGTTTATGGTGATTTAATGAAGATTTTAATAGGAACATTACTTTTATTGGGGCAGGTTATGATGATGTTCTTTGTCTTGAAAACAAGCAAGGAAAAGCATAGGCTTGCAAAGACTGTCCGTAAATTACTTTGTATGGGATATGCGATACTGCTCGTCAATACGGTAATACTTTTTACCAACTATGAGCTTGTAAGCCTCATTTCCTATAGCTTGTACTTTGTCGCCGCCGACTGGATGCTTTACTATCTTTTCCGCTTCTCTGTGGAATACATAGGCGAAGCCTTCGCTAAATATGTTAAAGTAAATGCAATGAGGCTGTTGCTTTGTGCGGATTGTATTTCTCTTTTATTCAACAGCATTTTCCGACATCAGTTTTCTATCAAGGCAACGGAATTTCTCGGTGAGACCTATTACATGATTGAGATTACTCCGTTCTTCTTCATCCATTATGCAATAATTGCGATGATTGCGGTATTCTGTTTTATAAGCCTTATTTACAGAAGCTATCACGCTCCCGTATTTTACCGTAAGAAGTATCTTATGGTAGCAATTCTTCTTATGGTTCTCGCAAGCTTCAACGCCTTCTGTATCTTTTTCCCCTTTGACTTTTCCGTACTGGGCTTTGTTGCGGAGGGTGCGTGTATTTATTACTGTGCCTTTGTCTATACCCCTCAGCGGCTTCTTTCCACCACGCTCTTCAAGGTATCCCGAGATATGTCGGTTGGTATTTTCGTTGTTGACGCCGAAGGCTCCGACCTTTACAGCAACAGCTTCGCCGAGGAGCTTTTCGACAAGGAAAGACCTCTCGTTGACGCCGAGGGAAAAACTCTCCATGAATGGTGTAAGAACAGCTATCTTAACCAGAATAATGAATTTACGGTGAACCGCCATTTCTTCCGTGACGAGGATGAATTTATCCTGAAGATTCAGCTTCAGCGAATGATTGACGACAGAAAGCTTCTTCAGGGCGGTTACTTTGTAATGCAGGACTGCACAGAGGAGTACAACAAGCAGAAAAAGGAAAGATATCTCGCAACCCACGACCCCCTTACAGGAATATACAACAAGGCGTATTTCTGTGAAAAGGTGAAGAAATATATAGAAAGATTCCCTGATGAACAGCTTATACTTATTTGCTCCGACATCAAGGATTTCAAGATGGTAAACGACTTTTTCGGTACAACCGTAGGCGACTGTGTTCTTATAAGCTTTGCGGATATGCTTAAGAATCGCATAAGCGGTGCACTTATAAGCGGACGTATAGGAAACGATATCTTCGGTGTGCTTATGAACAAGGAAAGCTTTGATGAAAAGCTGTTTCTTGAGGAGTCCCAGACCGCCTTCTCCTACTGCATGAATAAGACAGTTGTTTTCCCCATGATGAACTATCTGGGTGTGTATGAGATTACCGACCGTAATCTTCCCGTAACAGTAATGTGCGACCGAGCAAGGCTCGCCATAGGCTCAATAAAGGGCGATTATCACAAGCGTGTTGCTTATTACGACGAGGCTCTCAGAGAAAATATCCGCCATGAGCAGGAGCTTATTACCGAGCTTGGTGCGGCTATCTGTGAGGAACAGCTTAAAATGTACCTCCAGCCTCAGATGTCCTGTGACGGAAAGCTTCTCGGAGCCGAGGCTCTTATCCGCTGGCTCCATCCCGAAAAGGGACAGATACTGCCCGGCGAGTTTATTCCTGTATTTGAAAAGAACGGACTTATTTCCGAGGTTGACAAGTATATCTGGGAGCTGGCCTGCAAGCAGCTTAAAAAGTGGAAGGACGCGGGAATCAATGACGTATACATTTCTGTAAACATATCGCCGAGAGACTTCTACTTCCTGAATATCTATCAGATTTTTACGGATATGGTCAAAAAGTACGATATAGACCCCTCCAGTATTAAGCTTGAAATCACCGAAACCGCTATCGTTATGGACTTTAACCGTCAGCTTGAGCTTATTTCAAGACTTCGCCAGAACGGCTTTATCGTTGAAATGGACGACTTCGGAAGCGGTTATTCCTCCCTCAATATGCTTAAGGATATTCATGTTGACGTACTTAAGATTGATATGGCATTCCTCAGAAAGGCCGAGGACGAGGAGCGAAGCAAGAAGATTCTTCAGATGATTATCGGACTCTCGAAACAGCTTGAAATGCCCGTTATAACCGAGGGCGTTGAAACCGAGGAGCAGGTACGCTTCCTTACAGAAATGGGCTGTGATATGTTCCAGGGCTACTATTTCGCTAAGCCTATGAGCGTAAGCGATTTCGAAGAGCTTTACCGTAAGCAGAAGGCTCAGAGCAAGGTAACTGCAGAATAAAAGCAACTAATCCCACAGCTACAGGCTGTGGGATTGACTTTTTAAGGGCAGGATTGAAAAATACTGCGGCAGCTTGACAAATTGAGAAAATGGTGTTATACTGAATCCATAATTTTACAGAAAGGAGGCAGAAGAATATGTTAAAGCATACCGTTACTATAAGCTTAATAACATCATTTTCATCGGAAAACAAGAATCTGACGCCTCTCGGACGTGAGATTATCTGAATAAGCGTGTAAGCGTGCGTTTCCCGTGAGAAATGCACGCTTTTTATTTTATGGCGACAACCTCTCCGCCGTAACACGAATAAGCAAAAACAAAAAGGAGGAAAATTTATGAACGTAATCAATGGTAAGACCGACTGCAGTCCTGCTGAGACAGGCTATGACGAAAGCAGGGTAGAAATGCTCAATAAGCGTTTCGGTGAGATGATTGAGAAGAAAATCATCCATGGTGCAAGCTACTGCATTTCCCACAAGGGAAGGGTTATAGCCCACGGTGCTGTCGGAAGAAACAACGCAATGAATTTTGAAGAAGCCATGAAGCCCGACACGGTTTTCGGAATAGCTTCAATTACCAAAACCTTTACCGCTACAGCGATAATGCAGCTTATAGAGGACGGCTATATCCGTCTCAATACCTATGTTGGTGATATTATCCCCTGCTTTAAGGAGAAGCCCTTCAATGATATTACCCTGTGGCATCTTCTTACTCATACCTCGGGAATGTATCCCGACGGCGGCTGTTTCAATGAGTCTACTGTAAAATGTCAGTGGGACTTTATAGAAGAAGCGGCGGAAAAATGGGACGGAAAAAGCGAATTTGACTGGGTAGCTCACGCTCTCTCTTCGGGACTTCGCCGCCCTGTGGGAAAGGAATGGATGTATTCTTCCTTCGGCTTTACGATTCTCGGCGAGGTAGTTTCGAGAGTAAGCGGTATGGATGTTCACGATTATATCGAGCAGAAGATTATCAAGCCTCTCAGAATGACCGACACAGGCTTTTCTATTACTCCCGAAATGGCAAAGCGTTACTTCTATCATGACGCTGAGCATAAGGAATGGCTCGATAAAATCGCATCAGGCGAAATAAGCGGCCGTGAGGGCGACGGAAGCGTATGGGATAAGATACCCAACACAGGCGGCGGCATCTGCTCCACCGTTTATGACCTTGTACGCTTCGGAAACGCTTATGTAAACGGCGGAAGGCTTGAGGGAGCAAGAATTCTCGGACGTAAATCCGTAGAAAAGATGAGTACCGTCCAGCTTCACGGAGTGCCCGATTACTGCTGGAATGCCAACGAGCCCAACCGTCTTTACGGTATAGGCTTCGATATCCGCCATGGCCTCGATTACAGCTATTCCGACAGGACTATCATGCATGAGGGTGCAGGAGCCTCCTCTCTGGATATCGACCTTGAGGAAGGGCTTGTTGCGGCGTGGTTCGTGCCTTTTGACGTGGGTGCAAACGGTTGGTCTCCCGAGCCTCTTTATAACGTACAGAACATTATCTGGTCAGGACTTATCTGATGAACTATATAAAGCATAAGCTTCAGGTATGCAAGGCGGTAGCCTTCGTCACATACAAGGAATGGAGTGCTTACCGTACCCATTCCCTCGTTTCGGTTTTTGTAGGCCCCGTGTACTTTATCGTGCAGTATTTCATCTGGACAGCGGTTTACGGCGGAAGCGGAAATCTCGGGGGAATGGAGCTTACGGAAACTATCCGCTACTTCGGAGTATCGGCTCTTATCGGCTATCTTACAATGGATTTTGCCGACTGGAATTTACAGATGCTTGTAAGAACGGGAAAATTCCTTACCTTTACTCTTCGCCCTGTTCATCACAGGTTTTTCGCCCTGTCACAGAAGCTGGGTCACAGAGTTCTCGGTTTTTTCTTTGAATTTCTGCCCTGTTTTCTGATATTCCTGTTTCTTTTCAGGATAGATATTATCCCCCGTGAAATCGGCTGGACGATACTATCGGTCGCTCTGGCATTCCTTATGAATTTCTATGTGAATTACTGCCTCGGAATGACCGCCTTCTATTTTGTCCGTGCTAACGGTATAAGGGTAGTGTATCAGCTTATCGACAGCATTTTCGCTGGTGCGCTAATACCCCTCAGCTTCTTTCCCGATATAATTCAGCGGATAATGATGTTTCTGCCCTTCCAGTACACCAATTACATTCCTGCAATGGTCTGGACGGGAAGCAATTCTATCGGCTCTCTCGGGCTTACGATACCCGAAGCGGTGCTCTGTCAGGGGATAGCCGTGGCGGTCACAGCCCTTCTCAGCGAAATAATATACCGCCTTTCAATCAAGAAATTTACAGCAGTGGGGGCATAAGCATGAAATACATAAAAATATATCTTACCTGCCTTCGTACTTCTTTTTCCTGTGTGGCGGCCTACCGTGTGGATTTTATTCTCGGCAACCTGATAACTCTTCTGTCAAATATAATTTTTCCGCTGGTGACGGTGCTGATTTACGCTAACGGAGCCTCCTTTCCCGAATGGAGTATGTGGGAGGTACTGCTGATACAGTCGGTATTTTCCATGTCGGGTGCGGTTTCGTCAATGGTAAGCGGAAGTATTCTCTGGGTAACTATGGAGAATATTCAGGCAGGAAGCTTTGAAACGATACTACTTAAGCCTCTTTCGCCTCTGTTTTTTATTACTGCAGGAAATTTCAGCACAGAGAGTATCGGTTTATTTCTCGGCTCTCTCGTTATGACGATTATTTCCGCCCTTCAGGCAGGAGTATCTACGGGAGAGGGTATCCCTCTTTTCCTGCTCCTGTTTATTTCGGGAATAGCGGTAATGGGCGGACTTGATCTCATAATGGCGGCGATAAGCTTCAAATGGGTTGGTAATTCGAGAATACCCGAAATTTTCGGCAGTATAAAGGAATTCGGAAAATATCCTCTCGCTATCTTCCCGAAAAGCGTACAGATACTTTCCGCCATTATAATTCCCGTAGCGGTGGTAGGCTTTTTTCCTGCCTCGGCACTTCTCGGAAGGCTCCAGCCTATGGCTCTTATATCGGTTATACCCTGTATACTGTTTCTTATTTTCGGAATATGGCTCTATAACCGCATGATAAAAATATACGAAGGGGTGGGAGGATAAAATGAACGCAATAAAAGTAGAAAATCTCGTTAAATCCTATACTACCTATAAAAGAGGAAGCGGCTTTAAGGAAACGATAAAAAGCTTCTTCAAGCGTGAAAAGGTGAAAATAAACGCTGTCGACGGTATTTCCTTTGAAATAGAAAGGGGAACCGTCTGCGGAATACTCGGCCCTAACGGAGCAGGAAAATCCACGGCGATAAAAATGCTCTGCGGTGCGCTCTATCCCACAAGCGGCAGTATCGACGTTATGGGGTATTCTCCTGCACGGGACAGAATAAAGTACGTCCGTAAGATAGGAGCGGTATTCGGTCAGAAGTCGCAGCTTATCTGGGATATTCCGCCCGTTGACAGCTTCGCTATGAATAAGGCTATCTACGGTATATCCGACGAGGATTATGACAGGCGTCTCAGCGAAATGACCGAGCTTTTCGATGTGGCGGAGGTAATCCATAAGCCTACACGAGTACTTTCCTTAGGGGAAAGAATGAAGTGTGAATTTATTATGGCAATGCTTCATGAGCCCGAGATAGTTTTTCTTGACGAGCCCACGATAGGTCTTGACGTTATCGCCAAGAACAAGATCCGCGAGGTTGTGGCTGAAATGAACCGAAAGGGGACTACCTTTATTCTGACGACCCACGACCTTGAGGACGTGGAACAGCTTGCCCACAACGTAATCATAATAAATCACGGTAAAAAGGTATTCGACGATACTCTTACGAGCCTTAAAAATACTCTCGGAAGTAAAAAGCTTGTAACCCTTACTCTCGCTAAGCCCTATGAAGGCGACGAGATAGAGGGTGTAAAGGTAATCAGAGAGGAAAACGGACTTGATATTTCTCTTGAGGTGGATACCGAAAAGGAGAGTATAAACGATTTTCTTAAATCCCTGAGCAGCAGTGTTGATTTCACGGATATTTCCGTAAAGGAGCTTCCCATGGATATGATTATTACAAGGATTTACAGCGAATAATGCAAAAGAAAACAGCCTGTTTTGCACAGGCTGTTTTGTTATTTATAGAGTTAAATGTTGTGATTGTATTTTCTTGCAGCAAGACGCTTTTCGAATTCCTCGGGCGGAAGAGGCTTATCGTAAAGGAAGCCCTGTACTACATTACAGTCGATATCCTTAAGGAAGCGGGCCTGTTCAGTAGTTTCCACGCCTTCTGCAATCGCCTTCATATCAAGCTCCTTAAGCATATTGACAATGTTACGGACAACAATTTCATCAGTAGCACTGTTGTTCTTTATGATATTATCGATAAAGGATTTATCGAGCTTTACTATGTCGAACATGAAATCTGTAAGGAGATTGAGGGAGGAATAGCCTGTACCGAAATCGTCGATAGAGGTCATTACTCCGCTGTCCTTCATTTTAGTAACAAGTTTCTTGAAGGCGTCATAGTCATTATAATCTGACATTTCGGTAAGCTCGATTTCGATATAACGGTTTTCGATTTCGTATTTATTTATTATTCCGAGGATATCATCCGCTATATTGGGGTTATGGAGATGAATCTTTGAGAAGTTGACTGAAACAGTTACAGGCTCAAGCCCCTGTTCCTTCCATCTTTTTATATCCTGACAGACGCTGTCAAGCATATAGAAATCAAGAGTACAGATGCTTCCGTCCTGTTCAAGTACGGAGATAAACTCTCCCGGAGGAATAATTCTTCCGTCCTTGTTCCAGCGTACAAGAGCCTCACAGCCGCACATTTCATTTGTTTTCAGATCGACCTTAGGCTGGTAGTATACAATAAATTCACGGTTTTTGATTGCGTCGGGAAAGTCTGCTGTAACCTGCTGCTGACTTGTGAGCCTCTGCATGATTTCCTGATTGAATTCGATTACATTTTTCGTAGGACTATGCTTTGCGGAGCTTATAGCGGCAGAAATATAGTTCATGACCACAGGCATGTGGTCTTTTTCTTTTATATCATAAACTCCTATTCTTGAAGGAACGCTGATAACACGGTCGCCGAATTCGCTGTGAAGCGTTACTTTTACATCTGAAAGGAATCTGATTATCTCTTCCCTGTGTTCTTTTTTTACGAGTAAGGTAAAATTATCACCGCCGAGACGAGCTACCATTTCGTCCTTATTGACAAGCTGTCTCACGATATCGGCATATTCCCTTATAACCTTATCGCCTGATTTATTTCCGAACTGACTGTTTATACACTTGAAATTCTTAAGGTTTACATACATCGCTGTATAATTACAGAGCTTTCCTTCCGCCCTGAGACGGCTGCCCATTCGTATGAAGCCGCCTGCATTGGGAAGTCCCGTATATCCGTCTCTTGTAACAGAATTTTTTATTACTGCGAGAAGCTTTGCCCTTCCGCAGATTATGTATAAATTCCTGCATAAAAACTGGATTTCTTCTTTATCCTCTTCATCCCATACATGGTCCGGTAAGGGATAGACAGAAAAGCACACCTTACCGCCTTCGGCTGTAAGATATTCATAGTTGAGGGCTTCGGCTCCGTGACCTTCCTTGCTTGCATAGAACTCTATGGACACGTTCTGGTTATCTTCTTCTGTAAACATAGGCGGTGCGTAGAAATGACTGATAAGCCTTCCGATAGCTACCTCTTCCGCTATGGCAGGAATTTTCTCGGTTATAAGCTCGGCAAGATCCTTCATTTTAAGCTCAATTCTTTCGATATCATTGAAAAAATCCCTGAATATTTTGCTCGCTAATTTATTCTTCATATTTTTTTCTCCGTAAAATATAAATATCTATTCTATCATTTTATCATTTTTTGAGAAAATTGTCAACAGTACAGCGTGCTGATTTGGCGAAGTGTGCATAGAAAACACGCCGTCGTTACGACGGCGTTTTTATATAATTTATCTTTCAAGAATAAGCTTTGTGAGGTCTACGGGGTTTACGATCTTTCCGTCCTTGTATACACGCATATTACCGGAAGCAATTTCATCGATAAGGATAACCTCGTCATTGTTGTAGCCGAATTCAAACTTGATATCCCATAAGTCGAGACCGATTGTCTTAAGGTCGTCAGCAACGATCTTTGTGATCTTTAAGGTCTGTTCCTTCATGCTCTCGAACATTTCTTCGGACATAACACCTAAAGCAGCAAGACCTTCGCTTGTTACGAGGGGATCGCCCTTTTCGTCGTTCTTGAATGTACATTCAACGTAACCGCCTTCAAGAACTGTGCCATCCTTGATGTATTCGCCGTATCTGCGGATAAAGCTTCCTGTCGCAACTAAACGGCAGATAACCTCGAGACCGTGGCCGAATACCTTTCCGGGAAGAACTTCCATAGTAGCGTTTTCAACGTCAGCGCTTACATAGTGAGTCTTGATGCCTGCCTTCTTAAGGAGCTCGAAGTAGTAGATGGAGGTCTTTAAGTTAGCTTTACCGATACCGTCGATAGTAAGTCCTACCGAGTTTTCGCCGGGATCGAAAACGCCGTCCTTACCTGTACAGTCATCCTTGAACTTGAGCATAACGTTGCCGTTATCAAGCTTGAAGACGTCCTTGGTCTTACCTGTATAAATCTTTTCCATAGTGGTTGTCCTTTCTTTCAGTAATAAACTTACAATAAGAATTTAATACATTTTAAGCGATTTGTCAAGTATTTTATGAAATTTTTTAAAATAAAAATTTCATTTTTGCCTCAATTTTGTCCGGAAGGCCGTTATCAAGGGAAATAAATAATTACATAATTTATTGCGATACTTGCAATATTCTGAAAAATATGATATTATAATCATGATTATATTATTGTGAAAGGCCGTGAGGAATATGAATGCTTTTTCCTACAGAATACAGAAAATCCGGCCCTCTCTTACAAGGGAGATAATGCAATATGCCACGGATCCCTCCTTTATCAGCTTCGCAGGCTCGGCTCCTGCGGCGGAGGCTCTTCCTTCGGAGTTCATACGGGAGATAACCTGTGAGCTTCTTGAAAACGACGCCTTTTCCGTGCTGGGACATACTCCTGCCGAGGGCTATAAGCCCTTAAGGGACGTAATAAAGGACAGGCTTTATTCAAAGGGCATATTGAACTGGAACGATGATGATGTTATTATTACCTCGGGAGTTCATCAGTCTCTCGATATCCTGTCGAGGCTTATCTGTAACGAGGGTGACGCAGTAATCTGTCCTAATCCCTGTCCTGCCGAGCTTATGAATACCTTCCGCAGTTATGGCGCAAGGCTTGTGGGCGTGCCCGTGGACAGCGACGGTATGAGCTCCGCTTATCTTGAACAGGCGCTTACTGAAAACCAGAGGACTGCCTTTATATATGTATGCCCCGATTTTTCCGATCCCACGGGTATCACGATGAGCGAGGAAAGAAGAAGGGAAATTCTTGAAATTGCCTACAGGCATAACGTTCTCATAGTTGAGGACGCCTCCTTCAGCGATATTCGTTTCGCGGGTACAGACCTTCCTTCTATCCGCTCAATGGACAAGAAGGGTATAGTGTTCTATGCGGGAAGCTACTGTGCTTCTGTGGCTCCGGGAATTTCGGTGGGTTATCTCTGCTGTTCGGGAAATATTATCCCCCGTGCAGTATGTCTCCTTGAGGGAGCAACGCTCCACGCAGATACTTTATCCCAGAGGATAATACACAGGCTTCTGACAAGGTATGATTACGACGAATATCTTTATGAGATATGTGAGCTTTACCGCCGCAAGTCGGATCTTATGCTGAACTGCCTGAAATATAAAATGCCTTCATCCGTAAGCTTTACGGAGCCTGACGGCGGTATCTTCCTTTACGGAACAGTACCCGAGGGCGATATAAATTATTTCTTCAGAAAGGCTCTCGATAATAAGGTTCTTATTGTCCCCGGGACAGCCTTTGTGCCGGAGGAAGGAATTCCTTCTCTCTCCTTCCGTATAAATTACACGGGAGTTTCCGACGAGGAAATAGAAAAAGGTACGGACAGACTCGCCATGGCGGCGAAAACATTATATAAATAATAGTACATAAGAAAGGTTTGGTAAAATAAAATGGAAGAAACAAGAAAAAAGCGTATTTTCAGCGGTATTCAGCCTACGAATACCCCTCATCTCGGTAACTATCTTGGAGCTCTCACAAACTGGATAAAGCTCCAGGATGAATATGACTGTGCATATAGCATCGTTGACCTTCATTCCATAACCGTAAGACAGGATCCCCAGAAGCTCAGAAAGCAGATTGTAGAAAGCTATGCGCTTCTTCTCGCTATGGGCGTAGACCCCGAAAAGTCTATCGCCTTTGTACAGGGACATAATCCTGCACACGCTGAGCTTTCATGGGTACTTTCATGTTATACCCAGTTCGGTGAGCTTTCCCGTATGACTCAGTTCAAGGATAAGAGCGAAAAGCACCCAGAAAATATCAATGCAGGTCTTTTCACATATCCCGTTCTTATGGCGGCGGATATTCTTCTTTATCAGGCTGACCTTGTTCCTGTAGGCGTTGACCAGAAGCAGCATCTTGAGCTTACGAGAAATATCGCACAGCGTTTCAATCAGGTTTACGGCGAGACCTTCGTGATGCCTGAGCCTTACATCACAAAGACTACTGCAAAAATCATGTCCCTTCAGGATCCTGCAAAGAAAATGAGCAAGTCCGACGAGAATCCCAATGCGAGCGTTTCTATCCTTGACGATAAGGATACAATTATAAGAAAATTCAAGAGAGCCGTTACCGACAGCGAAACAGAGGTATGCTACCGTGAGGGTAAGGACGGAATAAATAACCTCATGTCCATTTATTCCGCAGTTACCGATAAGTCCTTCGAGGAAATAGAAGCGGAATTCAAGGGTAAGGGCTACGGCGATTTCAAGCTTGCTGTAGGTGAGGCGACAGCCGATATGCTCGCTCCCATGCAGGCTGAATTCAACAAGATAATCGCTGACAAGAAATACATCAACGATTGCATGAAGCTTGGTGCCGAAAAGGCGTATAAGGCTTCCAGAAGAACCCTTCAGAAGGTATATAAGAAGGTCGGATTTGTTGAACTGAAGTGATGACTGAAAGAAAAAAGCGTATTCTGACTATAGCGGCGGCGGTTATTCTTATAGCTTATCCCTTTGTGTGCAGTACTGCACTTTCCGAGGTAAGCTATACCCTTGAAAGTGAAAAGGTCGGGGAAGGAGTAAGACTGGCCTTCATTTCCGATGTACATAACAGCAGATACGGCAAGGATATGTGCGAGCTGGTTGATTCCGTGAAGAAATATAATCCAGACGCAGTAATTTTCGGCGGCGACCTTTATGATGAACATTGGGGTGATGGTAATTCCGACCTGCTGGTGGAAAGGCTTGCTTCGGAGTATGACTGCTTCTACTCCATAGGAAATCACGAAATATGGCGCGGCGACAGCGAAAGCCTTAAACAGAAAATGGCTCAGAGAGGCGTTACTGTTCTGGACGGGGAATATTCCGACATGGAGATAAAAGGGAACAGGGTGCGTTTTATCGGTATAGAGGGAATAAGCGGTACAGAGGAGTATCAGAATGCTCTTTCCGCTGTTTCGGAGGACTGCTACAACGTACTTATAAATCATTATCCCGAGCAGTTTCCCGAGGTTTCGGGAAAAGGCTTTGACCTTGTACTCTCGGGGCACGCTCACGGCGGTCAGGTTGTGATTCCTTTTGTTCTGAACGGTGTATATGCTCCGAATCAGGGACTTTTCCCTGAATATGCAGGAGGAAGATACACCGAAAACAATACTGAAATGATAGTAAGCCGCGGTCTTCAGAGAAATATACTGAATGCAGTTATTCCGAGGGTGTTCAATCGTCCCGAAATTGTATTTATTGATGTAAAGGGGAAGGCGTAATATGAGAATAGTTGCTCTTATTGAGAATACAAGTGCCGCCGAAAAGCTTAAGGCGGAGCACGGCCTTTGTCTTTATGTTGAAAATGCAGGAGAAAAATATCTCATTGATACAGGCGCTTCCGATAAGTTTATTGCAAATGCAAAAAAAATGAGGGTACCTGTAGAAGAGGTTTCAAAGGTTCTTATTTCACATAATCATTACGACCATACAGGCGGTATAGAGGCGTTCCTCAAAATAAATCCCGACGCTGAGATTTATGCAAAGAAGGCGGCGGATAATGATTTTTATATAAAGCAGAGCTTTCTTCGTGTTCCGATAGGTCAGATTTCCTATCTCCGTGAAGAACATTCGGAAAATTTCATTTTCTATAACAGGTTTCAGGAAATAGACAGCGGTGTTTTCGCCATGTCCAACGAATACCTTGATTATTCAATGTACTGCGAGGATAAGCGGCTGTATATGCGAAGCGACGGACAGGTCATAAGGGATGACTTCTCCCACGAGGTGTTTTTCGTATTTTTCCCCGATAAGCGCCGCGATAAGGGCTGTGTGGTTATTTCAAGCTGTTCTCACTGCGGCATTGTGAACGTTTTAAGAACGGTAAATATGAGATTTCCCGATGTACCGATACTTTCCGTTATCGGAGGCTTTCATCTTATGGGCTCCTCGACAAAAAAGCTGTGCTGCAGCATAGATTATATCGACAAAACCATAAATGAGCTTAAAGCTATAGAGACGGGTACAATTTACACCTGCCACTGTACAGGGCTTACAGGCTACGGTATACTTAAATCCAAGCTTGGAGACAGAATTCAGTACCTTCAGACAGGTGAAGAACTGGAATTTTAGCGATTTACTGTAATATTATATCGTTATTTTCTATAAAAAATCGGGTTAAAAATTATGCATATAGCCATATTTGGCTTCGGAAAATGCGAAAATTATTGTAAATAAGGTGTAAATTTTCAGCGAAATAAGAAAAACTATTGAAATTTTTAGTTTTTTGGTTTATAATTGTAAAAGCATATTTATAAAATCAGAAGGGTTGGAAAAAGACAATGAACTCACCATTTACGGCGAAAGAATTAAGTCAGAAGTTAAAGGATACGCTTTTAATTGATTTCAGAGTTGATCCCGAAGCGGCTAACAGTACTCAGATTTATAAAGCGCTTTCCAGCATTGTTGTTGCTTATCTTAAAGAAAAGCGTCACTCATTCATGACAAAATGTAATTCCACAGGCAAGAAGCAGGTTTACTACATCTCCATGGAATTCCTTATGGGTCGTTCCTTAAAGACATCTCTCTACAATCTCGAAATGAATGAAGAGGTTGAAAAGGTTCTTAAGGACGATTATAACATCAAGATTGAAACAATCTATGACGAAGAGCCTGACGCAGGTCTCGGTAACGGCGGTCTCGGTCGTCTTGCCGCCTGCTATATGGACGGTATGGCTACCTGTGCATATCCTGCAACAGGCTACTCTCTCCTTTATGAATACGGTATCTTCAAGCAGAAGATCATGGAAGGCTGGCAGACAGAGCTTCCCGATAACTGGCTCCCCGGCGGCGAATCCTGGATTACTCCCGTTCCCGAACAGGCTGTTGAGGTTCATTTCGACGGCGAAGTAAAGGAATACTGGGATAATGAATACCACCATATTTCTCATGTAAACTATGTACCCGTTCTTGCAGTACCTTACGATATGTATATTTCCGGTTACGACAGCGAGGGTGTTTCCAAGCTTCGTCTCTGGAGCGCAAAGAGTATGTCCTTCGATATGAGTGCATTCAATGCAGGCGACTACGCTAACGCTCTCGGTGCAAACAACATCGCTCACGCTCTTACAAAGGTTCTTTATCCTAACGATAACCACCTTGAGGGTAAGGCTCTCCGTCTCCGTCAGCAGTATTTCATGTGTGCGGCTTCTATCGGCGATATCGTAATGAGACACATGAACTGCTACGGTACTCTCGATAACCTTCACGATAAGGTTGCTATCCACATCAACGATACTCATCCTACTCTTGCTATTCCCGAGCTTATGAGAATACTCCTCGACGAGTGCGGATATTCCTGGTCCAAGTCATGGCATATCGTATGCAATACCTTTGCATATACAAACCATACAGTTATGGCGGAGGCTCTCGAAAAGTGGGATAAGGATCTTATTGCAAGAATTCTCCCCAGAATCTATTCTATCATCTGTGAAATCAACCGCCGTTACTGTGAAGGTCTTTCCAACAGACTTCCTGGCGAGGTTGTTGAACGTATGTCTATCTTCAACAACAACAAGATCAGAATGGCTAATCTCTGTGTTGACGGTTCTCATTCCGTTAACGGCGTTTCCAAGCTCCACAGTGAGATTATCAAGGACAGCGTATTCAACGACGAATTCAAGGATAAGCCCACAAAGTTCACAAATGTAACTAACGGTATCGCTTACCGTCGTTGGCTCCTCCAGTCCAACCCCAGACTTACAAAGCTTCTTTCCGAATGTATCGGAGACGGCTTCAAGAAGAATGGTCAGGATCTTTCAAAGTTCAGACTCTTCGAAAACGACAGCACTGTTCTTAAGAAGCTTGCTGATATAAAGAGACAGAACAAGGCTGATTTCGCTAAGTATGTACTCAACACAACAGGCGCAAAGCTCAACCTCGACAGTATTTTCGACGTACAGGTTAAGCGTCTCCACGAGTATAAGCGTCAGCAGCTCAACGCTCTCAACATTATTTCCGAGTATAACTATCTCCTTAATAACCCCGACGCTAACTTTGTTCCCAAGACCTATATCTTTGCCTCCAAGGCAGCTCCCGGTTACTACATGGCTAAGCAGATCATCAAGCTTATCTGGTGTATCGGCGAAGAACTCAAGAAGAACCCCAAGCTTAATGAAAAGCTTGCAGTAGTATTCCTTGAAGACTACCGTGTAACTCTTTCCGAAATGCTCATGCCTGCCGCTGAAATTTCCGAACAGATTTCTCTCGCAGGTACAGAAGCAAGCGGTACAGGTAACATGAAGCTCATGCTCAACGGTGCTGTTACAATGGGTACCTACGACGGTGCTAACGTTGAAATCCACGAGCAGGTTGGCGATGATAATATCTTTATCTTCGGTATGTCTACTCCCGAGGTTAACGTTATGAAGCAGAACGGATATTCTCCCGACGGCTACTATGACCATAACCCCACAATCAGAGCCGCTATCGACTCTATGTACAAGGGCTTCAACGGTGCAACCTTCGACGAAGTTGCCAACGCTATCAGATACGTTGACCAGTATATGTGTCTTGCTGACTTTGACAGCTATCACAATACACAGGCTAAGGCAAGAGAAGTATACAAGGATATCGAAAAGTGGAACAAGATGTCCCTCGCCAACATTTCCGGCGCAGGCGTATTCTCTGCAGACCGTGCAGTTACAGACTACGCAAGAGATATCTGGCACATTATCTAATTTCAGACTTATTCCGCCGTGCAGTATACTGTGCGGCGGCTTAGCTTATAGGAGGAAACTATGATCCCGATTTACGATTGTTTTGACGAGAACTATAAAAAGCCCTTCGGTGCTATAGAACGCTACAGCGAGTGTGTTTTTACCCTCAGATTTCCCGATGATTTGATTATTGAAGAGCCCCTTCTCGTAGTTTTCAGACCCGGTCAGAAGGAACGCTTCACAAAGCTTGAAAAGATTGATGTGAAGGACGGCTTTGCTGTTTATAGCTGCAGCTATACTCCTGCCGACTTAGGACTTCATTTCTATTACTTCTCTCTCCTTATCAACAGAAACCGCCATTATATCAAGAAGAACGGTGCAAGCGAGGGCGTTATTGATAACGGCGACCTTTTCCAGCTTACCGTATATAAAGAGGGTATGACAACTCCCGACTGGATCAAGGGCGGTATAATGTACCAGATTTTCCCTGACCGCTTCGCTAAGAGCGGTGCTCCTCATAATGACGTTCCCTATGACAGAAAGATTCATACCAACTGGAATGACACTCCCGACTGGCGTCCCGACAGCAGAGGTCAGATAACAAACAGCGACTATTTCGGCGGCGACCTTAAGGGAATTCAGGAAAAGCTCGGTTATCTTGCCGAATTAGGCGTAACGGTAATATACCTGAATCCTATTTTTGAGGCTCAGGAAAATCACCGCTACTGCACCTCCGACTATTCCAAAATTGACCCTCTTTTAGGTACGGAGGAGGATTTTGTGAATCTCTGTAAGGCTGCAAAGGAAAAGGGCATAAGCATAATTCTTGACGGTGTTTTCTCCCACACGGGTGCAGACTCAATTTATTTCAACAAGACAGGCCGTTACGGTGACAATGTAGGTGCATACCGTGACCCCGAAAGCCCCTACAGAGAATGGTACAGCTTCAGCAATTATCCTGATGTATACGAATCCTGGTGGGGAATTACAACCCTTCCTAACGTTAATGAGAATAATCCCGCTTATACCAATTATATCTGCGGCGATGGCGGAATTTTACAGAAATGGATTGATTTAGGTGCGGCAGGCTGGCGTCTCGATGTTGCGGACGAGCTCCCCGACGAATTCATTGATAATCTCAACAAGGCGGTCAAGGCTAAGGGTGATGACAAGATAATCTACGGCGAGGTATGGGAGGACGCTACCAATAAGGAAAGCTACGGTGTACGCCGCCGCTATCTTATCGGCGACCAGCTTGACAGCGTTATGAACTACCCCTTCAAGGAGGCAATCCTCAATTATGTTAAGCTCGGTGACCCGAGAGTTCTCGAGGACGGGGTCATGACTATAGTTGACCATTATCCGAAGCCTTCTACCGATGTTCTCATGAACTTCCTCTCTACTCATGATACCGAACGTGCAATAACAAGACTTGCAGGTGAGGATGTGGGCTGGAATGGACGTGAATGGCAGGCTGAGCGTTATCTCTCCGATAGCCAGTATGCCTACGGTGTGGCACTTATGAGATGTGCTATGGCGTTACAGTTCTTCCTTCCCGGTATTCCTTCGGTTTACTATGGCGACGAGGCAGGTCAGGAGGGCTATAAGGATCCCTTTAACCGCCGCACATACCCCTGGTCAAGTCCCGACAGAGAGCTTATCGAATACACAAAGACTCTCGGTAAGGTAAGAAAGAATGTAAAGGCCTTCGCTAAGGGTAATATCCGCTTCATCGAAGTAACCTCCGATTATGCTGTATTCAGCCGCGAGGATAAGGAAATCGGCGAAAAGGCTATAGTTATCGTAAACAAGTCCAAGAAATCTGTTACAAAGAGCCTTGCTGAGCTTGGAGTATACGGCTCCGTTAAGGTTGAACACGGTTATTTCAACGAGGATAAATTAAGCGTTTCTCCCTTTGATTATGCAGTAATCACAATAAGATAATGTATGCACCTTTAAGTTGCTTTTTCCGTAAAAAAAGAACTCTGTTGTTGGTGGAAAACCGACTGTCTCCGTGTTAAAATACATTTATCAGATACAAGGAGGCTTAATTATATGAGTTTTGGACAGAATTTACAGTTTCTTCGTAAAATGAGAAACAGAATGACTCAGGAGGAGCTGGCGGAAAAGCTCGGCGTAAGCCGTCAGACTGTTTCGAAATGGGAGCTTGATACGGTATATCCCGAAATTGATAAGCTGATAGAAATATGCGGCTTGTTTTCCTGCAGTATGGATGAGGTCGTAAGAGGCGATATGGGTCTGTGCGACGACTGCTGTTCCGATATACGGATTGAACAGGTTAAAGCCTTCAGCTATATCCGATATGCCGTTATTAGCAGGGAACCCGAGGAGGACGCAATCTGTCATGCACAAAGGTGGGCTGAAAGGCTCGGTATAGCTGAGCCTGAAATAATCGGCTGGGATTTTCCCGTGCTTTCTCAGGAGCAGATAAACGTTTTCAACATGCATGGTTATGCGGCGGCGTTGATACTGCCCGAAGGCTTGTCCTGTGACAGAGAGGGAATGGAGATTATCCGACAGGAAACGCAGAAATATATTGCTATTACCGTCAGGGATTATACCGACGCACCCTTCAATATAATTCCTAATGCCTATAAGATTCTTATGACCCATATGAATGTGAACGGAATCGGACATAAGGAGGATAAGAAAATAATTCCCTGCTTCGAAAAGGAGTACGTTATCGACGGAAAAAATTATATGGATATATTTATTGCCGCTGAATAATAAATCCAAATAAACAGTAATCCCGCAGTCACCGACTGCGGGATTTCATCTTATTCTGTAAAGCTTTTTACTTAGCTACTGCCGCCTTTAAAGCGTCAATCTTATCGGTTCTTTCCCATGCTACGCCGAGATCCTCACGGCCCATGTGACCGTAAGCGGAGAGAGCCTTATACTGGGGCTTTCTGAGCTCGAGTGTAGAAATGATAGCTGCGGGACGAAGGTCGAATACTTCTGCTACTGCGTCGGAAAGCTTTTCGTCGCTTACCTTACCTGTACCGAAGGTATCTACGAGAACAGAAACAGGCTTAGCTACGCCGATAGCGTATGCGATTTCAACCTCACACTTGTCAGCA
This sequence comes from Ruminiclostridium sp., assembly GCA_045602405.1. Classification (GTDB taxonomy): domain Bacteria; phylum Bacillota; class Clostridia; order Oscillospirales; family Ruminococcaceae; genus Ruminiclostridium_E. The sequence continues at coordinate 25,947 of JAZSBN010000052.1, read as the reverse complement.
AGTCCTGCTGCAACAATGTTCTTTGCAACATATCTTGCCGCGTAAGCTGCCGAACGGTCAACCTTTGTCGGGTCCTTACCGGAGAATGCACCGCCGCCGTGACGAGCGTATCCGCCGTATGTATCAACGATAATCTTACGTCCTGTAAGACCGCTGTCGCCCTGAGGTCCGCCTACTACGAAGCGTCCTGTGGGGTTTACGAAATACTTTGTTTCATCGTCGAGTAATTCTGCAGGAATAGTAGTCTTTATAATCTTTTCGATAACGTCCTTACGGATCTGTTCGAGAGTAGCGGAAGCCTTATGCTGGGAGGAGATAACTACTGTGTCAACTCTCTTGGGCTTACCGTCAACGTATTCAACAGTAACCTGAGACTTTCCGTCGGGAAGGAGATAATCGAGCTCTCCGCTCTTTCTTACGTCAGTAAGCTTCTTTGCAAGCTTCTGCGCAAGGGAGATAGGAAGAGGCATAAGCTCCTTAGTTTCGTTACAAGCGTAACCGAACATCATACCCTGGTCGCCTGCACCTGTATCCATTGCGTTTTCTTCTCTTCCCTCGAGAGCGTTGTCTACGCCCATAGCGATGTCGGGAGACTGCTTGTCGAGAGTTGTGAGAACTGCACAGGTGTTGCAGTCGAAGCCGTATTCAGCGTTATCATAGCCGATTTCTCTTACAGCCTCTCTTACGATAGAGGGAATGTCGATTGTTGCCTTTGTTGTAATTTCGCCCATAACCATAACCATACCTGTTGTTGTACAGGTTTCACAGGCTACACGGGACATAGGGTCCTGAGCTAAAAGTGCGTCAAGTACGCTATCGGAGATACAGTCACAGATTTTATCGGGATGTCCTTCGGTAACGCTTTCGGATGTAAATAAAAACTTTGCCATTTTCTTGTTTTCCTTTCTTTACTTTTATTTTATGAAACAAAAAAGCTCCCTATTGGGAGCGAAATTTTTATATCCACTCCCTCATCTTTCGCCATGGGCGCAGGATTTGGCACCATTTTCGCATTACACAGGTAAAAACGAAGGGTTGCCGCAGCTTCACAGGACCTGTTCCTCCACTGCTCTTGATAAGGACTATTTTGTAACAAGTACATTCTATCATATATATATACTGTTGTCAATAGACAGCCGTAAAATTATCGGGATTTATTGACTTTTTTCGTAGCGGGTGATATAATTAAAAGAAATGTAAAAAGGAAAGGATTTAACGTTTTATGCAGGATAATATTTCCAACCTTATCGACCTTAACGATTTCTCCCCGTCCCAGTGGAACACTATTCTGAATCTTGCTCATGAGATTATGACTGCTCCTCTTGTTTATGCAGGAGCCTGCCGCGGTAAGATAATGGGTACGCTTTTCTATGAGCCTTCTACCCGTACACAGATGAGCTTCCAGACAGCTATGCTTCGTCTCGGCGGAGGAATAATCGGCTTTGATAATCCTTCCTCTTCTTCAGTAGCCAAGGGTGAAAACCTAAAGGACACAACAAAAATAGTAAGCGGCTATTCCGATATACTTGTAATGCGTCATCCCCTTGAGGGTGCGGCGAAGGCGGCGGCACTTTCGGCTGACTGCCCCGTTATAAACGCAGGAGACGGCGGTCACCTTCATCCTACACAGACCCTTACCGACCTTCTTACTCTTAAGGAAGAAAAGGGACGTCTCGAAAACCTTACAGTAGGCTTCTGCGGCGACCTTAAAAACGGCAGAACCGTACATTCTCTCTTAAAGGCACTGTCCTGCTATAACGGAAATCACTTCATACTTATCTCCACCGAGGAGCTTAAGGTTCCCACCTATATCAAGGACTATATCTCCGCAAGCGGAAAGACCTACGAGGAGTACAGAACTCTCGAGGAGGCTATTCCGAAGCTTGACGTACTCTATATGACCCGTATTCAGCGTGAGCGTTTCGCTACCCCCGAGGAATATGAGGCACAGAAGGATGTATACTGCCTCGATGCAAAGAAAATGAAGCTTGCGTCAAAGGAGCTTATCGTTCTTCATCCTCTGCCCCGTGTTGACGAAATTGCAGTAGAGGTGGACGACGACCCCCGTGCCCTTTATTTCAAGCAGGCTAATTACGGTATGTATGTCCGTATGGCACTTATACTCTGTATGCTTGACTATAAGCTTATGCCGAGGCCTATTCTTAAGGGCGAGGAGCATAAGGATATCTGCTGTACAAATCTTAAGTGTATAACCAATACCGAGCATTATCTCCCTCACAGCTTCAAGCGTTCGGGCGATGTCCTTGAATGTGAATACTGTGACGAGCGTATACTGATGCAATGAAAATTTATTGGTTGAAATTCAACTGCTCCGAAGAAGAATATGAACGTATAACGCCTTTGCTTTCGGAGCAGAGGCGTTGTTACTGTGACGATAAGAAAAGCCTTAACGCTAAGCTTTGCTCCGCTTTTTCCTATGCAGTCCTGCGTTATATCCTGAAAAAGGATTACGGTATCGATGCTTGTCCTGTATTCAGCTTCAGGGGTCACGGTAAGCCCTTTATGGAAAATATTGATTTATCCTTCAATATAAGCCATTCGGGGAATATAGTGATGTGTACGGTTACGGAGAAGGAAACGGGTATCGACATCCAGCATATACGCCCTATAACAATTCGTGCGGCGGAAAAATTCTGTACATCCGAAGAAATGGAGCGTGTAAGAAGCTGTGACGATAAGGATAGGGAGATATGCCGTCTCTGGTGTATCAAGGAGAGCAGGGGTAAGCTAACAGGAAAGGGCTTTCAGGAGGGCTTTTCCGCTTTTTCCGCCGACAGCCTTATTGAAAATGGCGAGGCAGTATGCCTTACCTGTGAAAACGGGTTTATAAGTGCTTGCGGATATAAGTGTGAGTTTGACGGCAAGGTTGAATTATCGGAAATAACTGCTGAAAAACTAATTTCTTTTTTATAATTTTTGTGCGGTATTGACAAAATCGGGATAAAATTGTATAATAAGTTAAGGAAGTGATAGTCTTGGAGGATACAATCGGAAAAAGCTGCTTTATCTTCGGTGCAGGGGAAAAAACCTCTCTTTATGAGAAGCCCTGTGAGGGAGATATGGTTATTGCCGCCGACGGCGGTCTCCGATGGCTCAGAGAGCTTCAGATAGTCCCTGATTATGTAATAGGGGATTTCGATTCTCTCGGAGAAAGTCCTGCCAATACTTTCGAGAATGCTTCCGAAAAGGTAGTAACTCTTCCTTGTGAAAAGGATACCACCGACCTTTACGAGGCGGCGGAGGCAGGAATCAGGAAGGGCTGTAAAAGCTTCTTCATCTACGGCGGTACAGGCGGAAGGCTTGACCATACTCTTGCCAATATACAGCTTTTAGCGTCTCTTGCGGAAAGAGGCTGTGACGGTGTAATCTTCGGCGAGGGCTACGGGATTACTGCCGTAAAGGACGGAAAAATAACTCTTAGCGGAAAAAAGGGAGAATATGTCTCGGTTTTTTCTCTGTCAGACGTTTCCGAGGGCGTGGATTTAAAGGGGCTCAAATATGAGCTTTCCGACTATACCTTAAGGAACACCTTTCCGCTGGGCGTAAGCAATGAATTTACGGATAAGACAGCAATAATTTCCGTCAGAAAGGGAACGCTTGCTGTTTATTATACAATTTAATCAAGGGGGCTTGTCAGATGAAAAAAACAGTTATCACAATTTCGAGAGAATACGGTTCAGGCGGTAGGGATATCGGTAAGCTTGTTGCCGAAAAGCTTGGATTCAAGTATTACGACGGCGAGCTTCTTTCGCTTGTAGCCAAGGAAAGCGGATATACCGAGGATTTTATCCGCCAGAACGACCAGAAGCGCACACAGAGCCTTTTATATCACCTCTATATCGGAAGCCAGATTCTTCCTGCGTCAGATATGATTTTTATAGCACAGTCCAGGGTTATCAAGGATCTCTATAACAAGGAAAGCTGTGTTATCGTAGGAAGATGTGCTGATTATGTGCTTCGTGAATGTGAGAATGTAATCAACGTGTTCATTCATGCTCCTCTTGAAAAGAGAGCGGAGCGTGTCCGTGACGTTTATCAGGAAAAGGCTGAAAATTACAAGGCCTATGTCCAGAAGAAGGATAAGAGCAGAGTTGCCTACTACAACTACTTTGCCGATGACCAGTGGGGTAAGGCTCAGACCTACGATATTTCCGTAAGCTCGGAAATCGGAATTGAAAAAACGGTTGATATAATCGTGGATTATATCCGTGCTAAGATTGGAGAATAAGACAAGCTGTCAGACTTCGATAGGCGCACGCTTCCCGACTTGCGGTATCCCGAAAAATCCACGCTTATAGCTTGATTTTTCGACCGCTACGCCTTCGCCGCCTGCGTTTTATCCGCCACTGGCGGCACTTGGCGGCTCAGCAAGGAAAAAGCCGCTGTAGGCGTATGCTTATACGGTAAGCGGCTTTTGACGAAGTAAGTAAAAATGCTTTTGCAGAGCCGTTTGTGCGGCTCTGCAAAATTTCTTAGTATTTATTTTTTATTTTAAGTGTCAAACTCACATTTATTCGCATTTTTACGGTGTGTGGGTTTATCGACAGTCTGACCGCAGAAGCTTGCTTCTGCGGTTAGTATTTGGAGTAATATTATGGAAAATATAAAAGCGGCAATATTTGACCTCGACGGTACTCTTATGGACTCAATGTGGTTCTGGAGCGAGATTGACGAGGTATATCTGAAGGGTAGGGGAATCGACCCTGTTCCCGAGGATTATCTTCTTGCGATAGCTCATCTGGGCGCCTATGAAACTGCAGTATACACGGCGAAGCGTTTTGGCTTCCCCGATACCCCTGAGGAAATGATTGCCGAGTGGCAGGCTATGGCAATGGATTTTTATGAAAACAAGGTTGAGCTTAAGGACGGAGCTTACGAATATCTGAAAATGCTTAAGGAAAAAGGCGTGAAGCTTGCGGTTGCTACCGCCAACGATGAAGAGCTGTATATTCCCGCCTTAAAGCACACAGGAATAGCCGACATGTTCGACGCAGTAGTCAACGTTAACGAGGTTGAAAGAAAAAAAGGCTTTCCCGATATATATCTGCTTGCCTGCGAAAAAATGGGCGTGAAGGCTGAGGACAGCGTGGTTTTCGAAGATATCCTTCTCGGAATAACGGGCGCTGAGGCGGGCGGCTTCCGCACAGTTGCTGTGGCTGATATTACCTCGGAGCGTGACCGTGAAAGGATAGTTGCCGCCGCCGACAGGTTTATCACAAGCTTCAGGGAGCTTCTCTGATACATAATTAAAGGCAGGACAGAATATGGATGAATTTTTAAAGCAGTATGAAGCCTTTCTTTCTGACTTCGGCGAGGGGCGTACAATGGTTCTTTCCACGTCGGAAAACGATGTTGTTTCTTCAAGAATGATGAGCGTTGTTCAGCTTAAGGGAATATTTTATTTTCAGACTGATATCATGCTGAAAAAATACCGCCAGCTTTCGGCTAATCCAAATGCGGCGCTATGTATAGATAACATACAGATTGAGGGGGTATGTGAAAATCTGGGGCATACTTCAGAAAATGAAGAATTCTGCAGTATTTTCAGAAAATGCTTCAAGGGCTCATACGACGCTTATACTGCCCTTAAAAACGAAAGACTTTTCGCCTTTAAACCCAGATACGTTGAGCGCTGGGTATACCGACAGGGAATACCTTATATTGAAAGCTTTGATATTGAAGCAAAAGCTTATCATATCGAAAGATACAATGGTAAATAAAAACTAAGCCTGAGAATTGTTTCTCAGGCTTTTTTAGTTGATTGATTATTTCGCTTCCGTAGTATAGAAGGTTACCGAAACCTGTTTTCCGTTCCAGTTTGCACTGTAGCTGTAGCCGCCCTTCTGTTTTCCCATTATACGGGGAGTTCTGCTGAAGGTGATATTGTTCTTGGAATTGTGGTTTGTGTCGTAGATTTTACCGTTGAGGGAATTGGGGTCGTTTACGTCACGGCGGAGAGCGGTGAGAAGAACATACCTGCTTAAAAATTCGCCGTTTTCTTCCCAGGACATCTTCATAATAAGAGGAGTTCCCGTAGCAAGAATTTTCTTTACGGAGTTAAGGTCGCTGTCACTGCTGAGGATAAATCCATTGTCGGTATTGCGGAAGGTTTCGTAGTAATGGATAGCGCGGATGAACTGGAAATCATCCTCGCCGTACTTTACACGGATTTTTCCTATAGTGTGGTTTATTGCAAGATATTCGGTTTCCGTCCAGGAGCCGTTTGTGCTGTTATAGGGGGCAGTTTTTTTCATCCAGCCCATTTCTACGGAATCCTTTTCCGCTTCCTTGGTAAGCTTAAGAGTTCCGGGAGGGCTTAAGAAGTCGAGATAAGTTTCAGGATTAAGATAATCCGACTGCATGCTCTTAAGTATAACCTTACGGAGAGGCTGAGAACGGTCAATGGTAGTGCCTTCGAAGGTGAAGGATGTACTTTCATCCTCAGTAGTAATACTGTTGGGAACAGAGTTTCTGAACCAGTCTCTCGCAAGCATAACCATTCCGAAATCAAGAGTATCATTTGTCTTGGACTTGAAATTTTCGAAGCTGAAGCCGTTTTCCTCAGCTCTGAAGCCTGTGTCGTAAAGGGTATAGCTGTCGGGAGTGCCGTCCATATCCGAGTCAATAATATCGTCGTCCATGGTTGCGAGAATTGTGGAGTAAAGATTTTCCAGAGCATTCGCCTCGGAAATCTGGAAATACTTACCGCCTGTATAATCGGCAATAGAGCTTAAAAGCTCCTTGTCGTACTCGTCGCCGAGACTTATAGTCATGATTGTAACGTTCTTTGAGTGGGCGGTTGCAGAAATTTTCTCAAGAGTATATCCTGCATTACTTGTGGAAATACCGTCGGTAAGAAGGATAATGATATTTCTTTCAGTTTTCATCTCGGGAGTAAAGCTTTCAAGACCAAGCATAAGTGCTCTTTCTACGCTTGTTCCGTCGAAGCCGGGACCGAGAGTTCTGATTTTATTGATAGAGGAGGCTACCAGGTCCTTTCTTGTTTCAAAATCGCACATGGGTTTGAATTCGTAGGTGAATGCAGAAATAGCAACCTTAGCCTTATCACTCAGCTTGGATACGAAATTCGTAGCAAATGAGAGACGCTTGAAGCTTACGTCGTTTTCCTCGGAGCTTTCCAGAACCGACTTAGGATACATGGAGCCCGAGTTATCGATAAGAAGGTGAATATTAACGTTTGTGTCCTCTGTGATTGCGGCTGACTGGATAATTTCGTCAGCACCCAGAACATACACTCCGTTTTCTGTTATCTCCGCAGAGATAGTACCCTTTTCGGCGTCAGCCACAGAATCGAGAGCTGTATATTTTTTTGTGTATGGGTCAAAGCGGAAAACCCTGAGAGAGTCGGTATTCAGCTCCAGTGCGTTATAGAGGGAGCTGTTATAGTTGAAGCTTATAGTGCCCTTTTCGAAAGGAGTACTGCAGTATATTTCATAAGGGAGAGTTACTGCGCCTGCATTGGATGATACGGAGTTAAGGGTGAGCTTTTCTGCGGTTGCGCCGAAAATATTTGCGTCGCCGCTGAGAGTTGCTTTGCCCTCATTGAAGTTTATGGTTGTGGTGAATTTCTTCTCGTAATCGTTAACATTTCCGTCAGTAGAAGAACTGAGGGGGTCGAGACCGGCAAGAATTTCCACGCCGTCGGTCAGACCGTCGAAGTCGCTGTCCTTTGAGACAGGGTCGGTGGAATAGCTGTTTTCCATACCGTCGATTATTCCGTCGCTGTCGGTATCGGTGAGAGTACCGCTTGTCTTAAGAGCTATTTCATCGGAATTGATTAGTCCGTCCTTATCATAATCCGTATCAGGGTCGATAGGCTCGGCGGTGTCGTATGTATCGGGATAAAACTGGTTGAATTCGTATTTAAGAGCCGCTATTTTATTGGCTTCCGCAGTATTGAAGGCGATAACGCCTATAGTTATACCAAGCGCCGCCAGAATAAGCGCAGGAATAATTATGAAAGGCTTTCTTATTGAGCCTGTATTTCTGTAGCTGTATTTATTTTTTGCCATTGGGATACTCCATTCTATATGATTAGTCAATTATACCATAATTTTTAAAAATAGTCAATCAATTTTGACAAAATGAGAAAAATCAGACAGATGTCCGGTATAAAAACCTGGAATTTGTAAAATATAATACTACTACATTGGAAGAAGGGGAATTTTTATGAGAATGACAAAAACCGAATACGGCGGACTTGCGAAAAAGCGTTCGCCCAATACGAAGCTTTATAAAACTGTACCTATGGCCTTTCTTATAGGCGGAACGATATGCTGTATCGGTCAGTCCTTTATAAACCTCTATACTCTTGCAGGAATGTCGAAAACCGAGGCAGGAGTTCTCACTTCGGTCACCATGATTTTCCTCAGTGCAATTCTGACAGGTCTGGGACTTTACGATAAAATAGCAAAATTCGGCGGCGCAGGAACCCTTGTTCCGATTACAGGCTTCGCTAACGCTGTTGTGTCTCCTGCACTGGAATTCAAGACAGAGGGCTATGTTCTCGGCGTAGGAGCAAAGCTTTTCGTTATTGCAGGACCTGTTATAGTTTACGGGCTTTCGGCGTCGGTCATCTACGGGATTATTCTTTATCTTGTGAGGCTTTCTTAGGAGGGAAAATGAGCGGTTATATCAAGCACGGTACTGTAATTTTAGAAAATACCCCTTCGGTTATCTCCTACGGCTCGGCAGTAGGACGAATGGAGGGGGAAGGGCCTCTCGGAAGCTGCTTTGACTATGTAAGCGAGGATTCAACCTTCGGGGAAAACACCTGGGAAAAGGCGGAGAGCAGGCTTCAGCAGCACGCTGTGGAGCACGCTCTTTCAAAGGGAGGAATATCCGAGGGCGAAATAAGCTTTATTTTCGCAGGAGACCTTCTCAATCAGTGTACAGGCTCAGCCTACAGCATAAGGGATATAGGAGCACATTTTATCGGGTTATACGGAGCCTGCTCCACTATGGCGGAAAGCCTTGGTATGGCGGCAGTATTCGCCGATAACGGAATAGGAGAGTATAACGTTGCACTGACCTCCTCTCACTTCTGTTCCGCCGAACGACAGTTCCGTTTTCCCGAAACCTATGGCGGACAGAGACCACCTACTGCTCAATGGACGGCTACAGCAAGCGGCTGTGCTGTTGTGGGAAAGTCGGACAAGCCTCCCTTCATAAAAGCTGTTACCTTCGGTAAGATTCAGGACATGGGTATAAAGGACGCAAATAATATGGGAGCGGCTATGGCGCCTGCCGCCTACGACACCATAAGGCTTCATTTCAAGAACACAAAAACCTCTCCCGAGGATTACGACCTGATACTTACAGGAGATCTTGGCGCAGTAGGAGCAGAGCTTCTCCGCGATCTTTTTCTTCAGGATGGAGTAAGCCTCGGAGACCGTTACAACGACTGCGGATTGATGCTTTTTGACAGGGATAAACAGGATGTCCATGCAGGCGGCTCAGGCTGTGGCTGCAGTGCCTCGGTACTATGCGGTCATGTGCTTGACAGGATAAGGAACGGGGAGCTGAAAAATGTGTTGTTTGCGGCTACGGGCGCACTTATGTCAACAACGCTGGTACAGCAGGGGGAAAGTATTCCCGGAATTTCACACGCTATACATTTAAGCGGAGAAAGGGATTAAGCTATGGAATTTTTATGGGCATTTCTTGTGGGCGGCGCACTTTGTGCCGTGGGTCAGCTTCTTATTGATTTAACGAAGCTGACGCCTGCGAGAATACTGGTTATTTATGTTGTGGCAGGAGTTATCATAGGCGGCCTCGGCTGGTATGAGCCGCTTGTGGAATTTGCAGGGGCGGGAGCGACAATTCCTCTTACAGGCTTCGGCTATACTCTTGCGAAGGGTGTTCATATTGCGGTAACGGAAAACGGTCTGATCGGTGCCTTTATGGGGGGGCTTCAATCGGGTGCCGCAGGTATAACCGCCGCCGTTATAGCAGGACTGCTTGTAGCCCTTCTTTTCAAGAGGGGAGACAAGACGGCGAAGGCGTTGTAAATTTATAAATTATAATAAAAATGCGGAGAAGAGTCATATCTTCTCCGCATTTTGCTGTATAATCAATATCCTTATAAATCATCAAGTACCGCCTTAAGGCTTTTTCCGTCGCCGCCGTTGGCGCTGTACATAAGGCGGTATTTTTCGGCGTTTTCATCATCGCCCAGCATTTTATACGCCATCGCCGCCGCTCCCATGGACTGATACATTTTTGAGTTCAGCTCAAGTCCCTTAAGGGCACATTCCAGCCCTTCCTCGGGTCGGCCGTTTCTTACATAGTAGGAGGCAAGGTTGTTGTAGGCAATGGGATTCGACGGGTCGTATTCAACAGAATTTTTATAAGCTTCAAGACTGTCAGCACCTCTGCCCAGATTCTGGTATACAAGTCCCAGATTTGACCAGGCGGTAGAGTGGGTTTTGTCGTGCTCCAGTAATTCCTTATAGCATTCAGCCGCTTCATAGTAATTCCCCTGTTCTTCAAGGCATAATGCCTTGAAGAGAAGGACTGCACAGAAATCATCGGCGTAGAGACAGTTCTTATAAATTTTGTCGAGAGCGGCAATAGCCTTCGCAGGCTTATTTTCGTTATAAAGGGCGATTGCCTTCAATAAGCGGCGGAGACTGAAGCCGTCCGAGCTGAAGGCGTTTCTTATCTGTTCCTTATATTTCTGTTTATAAACAAGCGGATTTATCGAGCGTTTCCGCCTTATTCCCAGAACGGCTAAAAGATAAACCACGAAAAGCACCAGTGCCTTTGAAAGAAGCTTGAAGTCGGTTTCCTCGGCGAAGAAAAGCTGCCATATTGTGACTGCTCCTGCCGCAACGATTATTATTATATTCAGTATGAATAATATTTTAGTTCCCTTTTTCATTATCCCTTTGCCTTCTTTTTATGTTTCGTTACAGAATTCCGTTTTCTGTGAAATATTTCTCTGCGGTATCCGCCGCAATACGGCATATCTCACTGCAGGGGCGTTTTTTGTAATAATGCTCGGTACGCTTTTCGGGAATATGAGTACCCTCGGGCTTATCGAGACCGAGAAGCTCACGGCAGATTATACTTCCGTTCTGTTCTCTGAAATCCTCTGCCAGCTTCTGTATCATGGCGTAGGTTTTCTTCTTGTTTTCGTCGTCGGTAGGACTTGTATAGCCGCAGAGAAGGTCGGCAACTATAAACATTCCGCTTACCGCTCCGCACACCTCGCGCATACGGCCCATGCCGCCGCCGAAGCCGCTTGCCAGAGCGGCGAGAGTTTTCTCCTCAAGTCCGAGAACGTCGGAAAAGGAAAGGGTAACCGCCTGACAGCAGTTATAGCCCTTTTCAAATAAAGCCTTCGCTTTTTCGCCTCTTGTCATAGTTTTCTCCTTTCTTTCTTAAAGGGGCAGTCCGATTTATATGGGACTGTTGTTTATGCTTGTTCTTCGTTTCTTTTCAGTAATACTACCGTCTCCACATGCCCCGTATAAGGGAACATATCCACAGGCTGGATAACCTCGATATGATAGCCCTTGCGGCGGAGATAAAACAGGTCTCTCGCCAGAGTTTCGGGATTGCAGGATATATAAACCACCTTTTTCGGTGCAAGAGCGACAAGACTCTGAAGGAACTGCCTTGAACAGCCTGCTCTCGGCGGATCGGTAACTACCACATCCACGCTTTCCCTGTTCTTCGCCGCTTCATGCATGAATTTTCCTGCGTCGCCGCAGATAAAGGAAATGTTGTGGACGTTATTGAGCCTTGCGTTGGCGAAGGCGTCGTTTACTGCATTTTTATTAAGCTCTATACCCGTTACCTTTTTTACAGCCCTTGACATTATAAGACCGATAGTTCCCGTGCCGCAGTAGGCGTCTATAAGAGTTTCCTCTCCCGTAAGTCCTGCCAGCTCAATTGCTTTATTATAAAGCTTTTCCGTCTGGGTAGGATTGACCTGATAGAATGAAGCGGGGCTTATTCTGAAGGTCATACCGCAGAGTTCTTCTTCGATATATCCGCCGCCGAAGAGGATTTCATTATTTTCGCCCAGAAAAAGACCATCCTTGTTTTCGTTTATGCTTCTTACGATAGTAGTTATCTCGGGATGACGGCTAAGGAGAGCGTTTACGAAGGATCTTCTTGAGGGCAGTTCGCCGCCCTTGGTTACGATAACTACCATAACCTGACCGCTCTTAAAGCCTCGCTTTATAAGGACATGGCGGAGAAAACCCCGTCCGCTTAATTTATCGTAGGGCTTTATCTTGAAGCTTGTGAAAAGTCTACATAAGGTTGAAATTATCGAGTCGGCAACCTTATCCTCAATGAGACAGCTTTCAACAGGAACGATACTGCCCGTAGAGGATTGGTAGATTCCAGAAACAAGCCTGCTGTTCCTCATGGTGAATACAGCCTGAACCTTGTTGCGGTAATGGGTAGGATCCTCCATGCCGATTATCTCTTCCACATGGCCGAAGCTTCCGAGAAGCCGTATAAGCTTTACCTGCTTATGGCGTAGCTGGTCATTATAGGAGAGATTCTGGAGGGAACAGCCTCCGCATTTTTTATTGTAGGGACAGGGTCTTACCGTATCTTTTATATCCTTGTTCAAAATTTCACCTTCCCGTAAATTATATTTATTGCAGTCTCTTCTTTAAGAATTCAAGCTTCAGAAATGTTCTGTAGCCTATTTTAGCGTACCATGACGCAACGCCCGTAAAATGGATGAAGCATTCGTCGCAGCCATTTTTTCTCAGCTCATCGGTAGCGAGAGCCACCATTTTTAATCCTATTCCGTTTTTTCTGAATTTATGTATCGTGCCCACGCAGCCTATTACTCCCACCTTATTTTTTCCGTCGGAAAGAATACATTCCGAATCGAAATCAACCTCGCAGAAGCTTGCGATTTCATCGCCTGACATGGCACAGAAAACTCTGCTCTCAGGGGAAAAATACTGTACCCATTCCTCATCGACGTCGGCTACCGCTTCCTTAAGCTTTTCAAAATCGCCCTTGTACCAGCCGAAGGTTACATTATCGGGTACGGGAAGCTCGTGCTTTTCCGAGGAGAACGCCTGCACATCAATAGTCATCTCTTCACAGCCGCCTGCGTTTTCGTAGCCTTGTTTCAGGAAAAACTCTTCCGCTTTATGGGGTGCGCCGATGAAAAGCTGTGAGGAAACGCCGCCGATAAAAATGCTGTCATGACCTGAGTTTTTTATGTAAGCCTCGGCTTCCTTGAGAAGCCTTCTTCCGATACCCTTTCTACGGTACTCGGGGGCTACGCAGATAAGACGGAGAGCCGCTCCCGAAATAACAGTAAATCCCATAAGGACGCCGTTTTCACGGTATTCGTTTATCCTGCATTTATCAATATCGAGAAGCCTTCGGAACATATCCTCAGTTATCCTGATATCAGGGAAAGAACGTCGGAAAATTTCGTAGCAGTTCATCCTCTTACCTCCGTAGCGTTAATCACATATAATTATAACATATATAACATCTTATTGCAAGGGTGACTATTTACCTGAAGGAAAAAATATGCTATAATTATTTCAGTATTTTTCAAGGAGGAAATCATGATAAAGGAAATCAATCACGACCCTATATTTTTATCGGTAAAATCTGAGGACGCAGTAAAAGAGGATTTATATCTTGCGGAGGATTTAAGGGATACCCTTACTGAAAATAAGGAACGCTGTGTAGGAATGGCGGCCAATATGATAGGAGTAAGAAAAAGAGCTATAATCTTTGACGACAACGGAAAATATACCGTTATGTTCAATCCCGAGATAATAAAGAAAAGCGGAGAGTATGAAGCCCAGGAGGGCTGTCTCTCTCTTTCGGGAGTAAGAAAGACAAAACGCTTCAAAAGTATAAAGGTGAGATATCTGAACGAGGATTTCAGCGTCAGAATAAAGACCTACAGCGGATATACCGCTCAGATTATCCAGCATGAAATTGACCACTGCGACGGAATACTGATATAAAAAATACCGTATGACTGACCTTAGTCCTTCATACGGTATTACTTTTAATTGACAGGAGTATTTTCCGAAAGGTATTTTTCGCCCTCGGTAACTACCTCGTTGTATTCCACCATGATAATCGGGTGGTTTTTCTTAATGAATTTTATCTGTGCGTCGGTGTCCTTGTCTGCAATAACATCCTTAGCGGCAAGCTCCAGTTCAAGACAACGCTTCGAAAAATCGGAGGCGCCTATGTTGAGGGAGTTTGATTTAAGCGCATGGATTCTGACGGAGTAATCCTGCCAGTTTTCTGCGGAAAGAAGGCTGTCAAGAGTCATTTTCGTATTTCCGTACATCTTGCAGTAGGTATTCAGAATACGGTGATAAACCTCCTCTATTTCGCCGCAGTACCTCAGTCCGAGGGCAGTGTCGATACCCGAAGTCGCTGAAGCTTCCTTGGTAATTGCGGGGGCTTCCTTTACCGTGATGCTGTATACCTTCTCAGGCGGGAGATATCTCTGGAGCAGGGCTTCAAATTTCACATTATCTATAGGCTTTCCGATATAATCGTTGAAGCCTTCGTTTATGTACATTTCCCTTGCGCCTGAAATAACGTTGGCGGTAAGGGCAATAACAGGCGAGCCTGCAGATTTGTTGTCTTCCATTTCCCTGGAGCGCTTAAGGGTTTCTATTCCGTCCATTTCCGGCATCATGTGGTCAAGAAGGATTATATCGAAATGCTTTTCCTTCATGAGCTCAAGGGCTTCCTTACCGCTCATGCATGCGGTAACATTCATTTCTGTACGGGTAAGGAGACTCTTTACTACTTCCAGGTTAATTTCATTATCATCTACTACGAGAACTTCGGCGTCGGGAGCGGTAAAGGTGCCTGTTTTAGTGGACTGGCTGATTTCGATTGCAGGCTTTACTACCGTGAAGGTTCCGATTACCTCGTCACTGTTCACCCTCTGGGGCAGGGAAACGCTGAACTCTGAGCCTATTCCGTATTCGCTGGTTACATTGATTTCGCCCTTCATAAGCTCGGTAAGCCTCTGGGTTATGGCAAGTCCGAGACCTGTACCCTCGATATTTCTGTTCTTCACCATATCTACACGGCTGAAATTTCCGAAGAGGGAGGCTAAATCTTCTTGCTTGATACCGATGCCCGTATCCTTAACGGCGATATTAAGCTTTATGAGGTCATCCGAAAGCTTTTCCGAGCTTACCTTAAGCTCAACATAACCGCTCTGTGTGTATTTTACTGCATTATTGAGAAGATTCAGCATTATCTGGGTAATTCTTACGTCATCGCCCGTAAGGGAGTTAGGTATATTCTCGCTTATAGTGGTTTTAAATATAAGATTCTTTTTATCAGCCCTCAGCTTTATCATATTAACTACGTTGTGGAGAGCGTCGCTGAGATGATAGGGCTGTTCAATAATTTCCATTTTTCCCGACTCAATCTTCGAGAAATCCAGAATATCGTTTATTATAGCGAGAAGGCTGTGGCTTGCGCTTTTTATATTGTCGGCATAGCCCAGAACGGTTTTATTACTGCTCTCCCTGAGTATCATTTCGTTCATGCCGATTACGGCGTTTATGGGAGTACGGATTTCATGGGACATATTTGCCAGGAAGTCGCTCTTTGCTCTGTTGGCATTTTCGGCAATAATTTTCGCTTCACGGAGCTCGTCGCTTTCCTTTACCTTCTTTTCTGCTGTAAAGAGGTATACCGTAATTGCAATAAGCAGTATGGAGAGAAGTCCGAAGGTCCAGAGGACAAGAGCCTGAATAAGGCTGAAGCTTCCGCTTACCTCGGAATATTTAAGGGTTCCTATAAGATAAAAATCCAAATCGTTTATTTCCGCCGCAAAAAGGCAATGCCTTTCCTGATCAAGTGTAAAAAATGAAGTGGCTGAGGACTGGGATTTAAGCTTTTCGGTAATACTGCTTATAGCTTCGGAAAGCTCGGGCTTTTCGAAGAAATCTGCCTCTTTATCCCAATCCCTAAGCCTGAGGATAGTGTGTCCGTTTACGTCGGATACGATCATTCTTGAACTTTCCGCACCTATATTGCGATAGAACATGATAGCCGCAGTATCACAGTCGAAAAGCTTGTACAGTACATATTTAACGTTTTCGCCATTGTATACGGGAACTGTGAAAAGAAGCATATCCTTATCCGACCAGCATACACTGCTGTGTCCGTGGAAGGATTTTACTATTCCGGGATATTCGTTGAATACAAGCGGTTCGCCTACCAGAGCTTCGCCGTTGGTCTTGAGTACTCCATAAACGGCGTTATCGGGATTGTGAGAGTTGAGATATTCGATATATTCCGTACTGTTATCTTCGGTAGTTACGATTTCAGATATACCAGTAAGATTCGTCAGCTCGTCCTTTATTCTTTTGTCTATGGCTTCGGCAATTATCTTTGCACGGTTCGTTACATCGGAAATAACATTGTTTTCTACTTCTACATTTATTCTCGTAACAAGAAGAACGCAGACAAAACCTATAACAACGAAATAGAAAAGAAATATCAAGAGCATGAATTTAAAATTACTGCCCGAAAACTTTTTAAACATTTTTATTCTCCCATTTTAAGTGTAATTGGCAAAGCTGAGGCTTACTGTTCGGAAATTACTCCGTCAACATACCAGTCGAAGCGGTTGAGCATGGCGTCGTCCGTCATGCTTTCTTCGTCTCCAATGCGGAGCGTTCCGCTGTTGTCGTATATCGGGCCGTAGAATACATCAAAAGTTCCGTTTTTCATTCTTGAAATTTCAGTTTCGATTATTCCGGCAATTTCAGGCTTTGCCTTATTGCTTAAGGGGGCAAGGGATACTATGTCGGAATCAATACCGTTCCAGTAGTTTCTTGCTCTGAACTTTCCGCTTAAACATTCCTCAATATGGGGTGTATAGAAGCTGCTCCAGTTCCATACTGCCGCAGTAAGATAAGAATCGGGATATTCTGCGCTGTTATTGTAATTATAGCCTATGCTGAGTATTCCTGCTTCGTCTGCCGCTTTGAGGGGAGCGAGGGAATCCGTGTGCATGGTAAGTATATCAATGTTGTGGTTTTCTATGAGCTTTTTTGAAGCCGCTTCTGCCGCTTCATCATCGACCCATGAATCCGTCCAGCTTACATAAACCTTAACGTCGGGATTGACTGCGCGTGCGCCGAGGGTAAAGGCGTTTATACCTCGGTTTACTTCGGAAATGGGGAAGGCGGCTACATAACCCATTTCGTTCGTCTCGGTCTGCAGTCCTGCCACAATTCCGCAGAGATATCTTATCTGATACATTCTGCCGAAATAAGTGGTAAGATTTTTACCGTAGCTGACTCCCGAGGCGTGATAGAAATAGACGTCGGGATGTCTTACAGTGATTTCATCAAGATATTCGCCGTAGCCGAAGGAGTTACAGATAATTATTTCACTTCCCTGAGAAATAAGCTCTTCGGCGGCCGTAACAAAATATGAGTCGCTTATATTTTCCTTGCAGAGCAGTTTTATATCCTGAGTCTCGGCAGTTTCTTTCAGACCTTCGTAATGGGACTGGCTCCAGCTTTTGTCATCGGAGCTTCCGTTCAGGATAAGTCCCACGGTCGTCAGGTGTTTTTCATCATCATTATCAGACGTAATGCCGTTGATAATGAGTATTCCGCTTATTACCGCCACAATTATTATGGCGCCCAGAATTATTATTTTTTTCATGTTATTCCTCGTCGTTGTTTATATTCAAAGATTATATATTTAATCAATTATATCACAATTTTTACATTAAATCAATAGCGGAATACAGTTAAATGGCATTTCAGTACTTTATTCAGAAATGTCTCAGAGAGCTTTTTGTTGACAAAAAATGGGTTCTATGATACAATTTAAATTGGAAAGTTGTAATTATCCGTGATTTTGTTTTATACGGAGGTAATAAATATGAAAAGAATGGTTAAAAGAGTTATTTCGATAGCTGTTGCGGCGGCAGTATGCTCATGCGCGGCTTTTACATCCTTTGCGGCAGGTAATGAGATATACCGCAGTGAGGATACGCTTTACACAGGCAGTATTGAAGCGGTAAAGCCCCTTGCTTCTTCCAGTTCAAATGCTTCAGTAACACTCAGCAAGACTGCCGTAAATCTCAGCGTGGGCGGCTCACCCGAAAGGGTTACGGTTACAGCGTCAGGCGGAGCATCGGGAGACACGGTTAAGGTATCAAGTAAAACTCCCGCTATTGCGGCGGTTGAATACAGCGGTAATGTTATAACCATTACTCCCGGAGCTCAGGGCGTCGTGCCTGTTACCGTATCCTATGGAAAGGCAAAGGCGGAAATTACCGTAACTGTTACGGGAACGACTCCTACAGCCAAGCCTTTTAAATTCTATTCCGACAAGGAAAAGAAAACTCCCCTTACAGGTACTGTTCAGGGTCTCTGGACGAATGGCGGTACAGTAAAGCAGGAGGACGGTACAAAGCTTAACTATAAGGATATAACCGTGTATACGGATTTTGAGCCTGTTGTTATGGACCCGAACCCTCTCGACAGCAAGGTGGTTGCCAAGGCAGGAAAAACTGTTGTGGCTGTAACAAAGACCGATGTTACAAAGCTTCCTTATGAAAACAAGAAGGTCATTAAGGATGACGAGGCGTCAAAAATAGTCAAGGCTTCCTATAAGAAGGGCGGAGAAATAAAGCTTACAGGCGTTTCTTCCGCGGGAAGCGCAAAGGTATGGCTTATCGACGTAGCGGCTGACGGAACGGTTATGAATCACAACAGCTTTAATGTTGAGCTTAAGGCGGCGGCGGCAAACATCTCGGTGTATGACAAGAGCGGTGCGGCTGTGAAAAAGACAGGTATTGCGGCAGGACAGAGCGAAACCTTCACCTTCAAGGGCTTCCTTAAGGATAAGAAAACCGAAGCGAGAGATGCTACATATTCGGTAATTGTTGATAAGAAGTATACTGAAAATATTGCAGTAAGCTATAATAAGGGCTCGGGCAGTTTTACCGTCAAGGCACTCAAGACCAACGACGGAAAGGTAGTAAATGCCAAGGTAAGTGTTGTCTGCGACCAGAGCGGAAAGAGTGCGGCAGTAAGCATTTCCGTTACAAATCCTGTACAGACTATCAGCACGGCTATAGTAGAGGGTCAGCCTCTCCTGCTTCAGTGGAAGGGCGAATCTACACAGATAGCAGTTACCGAGATCGGCGTTGAAAAAGGGGAAATAACCGATAAGGTCAGCGTATGCATTTCCGATGATAAGGAAACTCCTCTCACGATAGATGAAAAGGGAAAGGTAGTTTTCAAGAAGTCAAAGGCGGCTTCAGGCTCCTATAAGAACGGAATACTTACTCTTAAGCGAGATGACCCGAGAGCGGAGGGTACGGTATATCTTGTATATACCGATTCGGCAACCAAAGCCTCGAAGGTATTCAAGGTCTGCGACATACAGGCGATAGTTATTGTAGGCGGCGGAGTAATGCTTGTCTGAAATGTGAATAAATTGCAGGAAATGCCCGTTACAGCTTATGTGACGGGCATTTTTTACGGCGGAAATTGTAAGGTTTTACAAAAATACGGGGCTTAAATTATGAATGTAAATAAATCCGACTGTAAAATATTGCATATTCAGCTTTTTTGTGATACAATTTAATAAATATAAGAACAGGTCAGGGATGACCGTGATTTGTACTGCACAGAGCGGTACAGCGAATTTAAGAAGGGATTGATATGAATGAAAAATGTTAAGGCTTCTGTTGTAAGTGCCATGCTGTCTGCGGCTCTGCTTGTAAACAGCTTTACCGTCTATGCTTCTGCGGCAGGCGGACTTTCCGTAACCACAACGCCTGTTACCATATCGGATATTGATATGGGAGTAACCGACGACGAGCTTCTTCTCGGCTACTTTGAAAATTCCTTATACGGGGTAAGCGGCGGTATTTCCACCTTCGCCAGAGGCGGCTCCTCCTCTCTCACAGGGGACAGCAAGACCATCTATGACACTCTCAAGAAAATGGCTGAAAATATTGCGGCAGGCGATGAAAGCTCGGCAGTTTATGCTTTCGACTTTACCTATACTTTTTCCGAAATGGGCTTATCCTCGAGTCCTACACAGGCTCAGTTCAATACTGCCGTACAGAACATGGCGGATTCTTACGATATAAGCTTTGTTGTAGGCTGTCTTTTAAGGGATTGTCCCTATGAATTCTACTGGTTTGATAAGAGCGCAGGCTATCAGTATTCTACCTCCGCTTCTGCCAGCGGCTCACAGGTTACAATAACCTATACCGTTTCCTTTAAAGTAGGTTCGGAATATAAAGGCTCCTCCGATTTTGCGGTGAACACCTCTGTAACCTCTGCGGCTTCTTCCGCCGCTTCAAATGCACAGTCTATCGTAAACAGCTATTCAGGCAGATCTGAGCTTGAGCGACTTACCGCATATAAGGAAAAGATATGCGAGCTCGTTTCCTATGACGACGACGCGGCCGCAAATCTCAATACTTCGGGCTACGGCGTTGACCCCTGGCAGGTTATTCATGTATTCGACAAGGATACAAGCACAAATGTTGTCTGCGAGGGATATGCGAAGGCTTTCCAGTATCTCTGCGACCTTGACGGCGGACTTACCTGCTACAGCGTATCGGGTACAATGTCAGGCGGTACGGGTGCAGGTCCCCATATGTGGAATATCGTAACCTACAACGAGAAGAATTATCTCGTTGACGTTACCAACTGCGATGAAGGTACGATTGGCTGTCCCGATGAGCTTTTCATGAAGGATATGACTAAGGTTACATCCTGCAGCAAGTATTCAAGAAAAATCGGCTCCACCACTATAACCTTTACCTACGACAGCGATACGAAGGAATATTTCGGAGATTATATCCTGAATCTTGATACCGATTATGTTAACGATGGCGGAAATACAGGCGAAACTGAGGGCTCTCTTTTCACAAACGAGGGTGCTACCTCGGCGGTAGCTTCTACAGGCGTTGACGTTTATGTAAACGGAACAAAGACAAAGGGAGATACACCCGTTGACTATAAGTCTGCCGTTCTTTATGCCGAGCATGAGGCGGACGGAAAATATACTGCAGTAATCACAACGACCAACAAGCTTCCTACCGTTACAAGCGGTAAGGTAATAGTCGATAAGGAGGCGAAGGATTACGCCAAGGCTTCCGTAAAGGGCAACAAGGTTACGGTTACTGCCGCTAAGCGTACAGGTACCGTTTATCTCTGGCTTCTTGATATTGATAATAAGAGAGTTGTATGGTCGGCGAGTGCAAAAATTAACGTTAAGGGTGCTTCCTCTGCAGTAGGAATTTATGATACAGCTTCTCCCGCTGCAGGAACAAAGTCTCTTAAGAGCGGAACTGTTGGCTCGGGAACAACCTCCGGTAAATTCTACTTCGGAAGTACGATAAAGGACGCCGCAAAGGGCGTAGCCAACACACTTGCTTCCGACCTTACATATACAGTTGTGGCGGACGCAAAGAACAAGGTGGCACTTACCGTTAATTATACTGCAGGCAATAACTATTTCACAGTAACCGCACCGAAGCTTACTCCCGAAAAGAATAAGGTCAAGACAATTTCGGGCAAGGTTACAGTTACGAATGTACAGAGCGGTAAAAAGGCAACCATAACAATTACTGTGGGCAACGATATTCTCGATACCGAGGCTTCCGTAAAGACAGGCTACGCTACTCTTATTGACGAAAAGGGCGACGTTTCAAAGGTAGATATAGAGCCGACCCTTAACGATGAGTTCATCCCTTCCACAAACAAGGTTTCTGTAATGGTTCTCAGCGGCGACGCAGTATTCGACGGTAAGAAGCTCAAGACAGCAAAGTCCAAGAGCTTCGCCGCAAAGCTTCAGACCAAGGGAGCAGGCTACCGTGTCAGAATCACAAACAGCGGAGCTAAACAGCCTGCTTCGGCGGTAGTTTATCTTGTGGCAACAGACGCCGCAAAGAAAACGACCTACTATAAGGTAGCCTCCATAACCGCAGGCGGCACAGTTACTGCTATAAATCAGTAATAACATAATAAACAGACTACACCCCTGAAGGCTTTAACTTCAGGGGTGTTTTGTATGCATTATAAATTATTTTGTACAGAACATGAGACCGAAGCTTTCGGGACCAAGGTTACAGAAGTTTGTTGCAGAAACATCCAGAATGTAAACCTTTTGCCATGGAATGTTCTTTGTTGCTTCGTCGTATATATACTGCTTGAATTCCTCCGAACAGCCTGAGGTTGTAATAAAGAGAACTGCGTCGGAAATTTTTTTGCTGTTTTTCAGAGTTTTTCTTATATACTTTCGGGCATGAGATCTGACTCCGCTGAGACAAAAGCCGTCAACCTCAAGGACATTGCGGTTGATTCTTATTATAGGCTTCACCTTGAAAAGGTCGAGAAGATAGGATGTGGTAGGTCCTACTCTGTTGTTCTTTGCGGCATACTGTGTGGTTTTAAGAGCAAAGCTGCAGCTTATCTTGCTTCTCAGTTTAATAAGCTCTTCCACTATCTTTTCTGCCGATATACCGCTTTTCACCAGCTTCGACGCAGCCATAAGAAGCATTCCCGTTCCGTGGGAGAAAAGCTGTGAATCAACAATGTAGACATTTTTCATATCCTGAGCAGCTTCAAGCGCATTGGCAAAGGCACTGCTGAAGGTGCTTGATACAGAAACATGAATTATTTCAGCCCTTCCGTTATCGCCCAGTTCGAGGAAGTATTCTCTGTATTCTTCTACCGAAGCGGGAGTGCTTGAAATCCTGTTTTCTGGTTTTTCAAAAATATCTACAAGCATTTCTGAAGTGACTTCCGTTCCCTCCTGATAGCGTGCGTCGTTAACCCTGATATAGAAGGGGATAGTCCTGATGGAATACTCCTGAAGCATTTCTTCGGGTAAATCGCAAGTACAATCCGCCGAAATTATGATATTTCTATTGTTCATGCGCCTGCTCCTTTTCCATAACAATAAGCTCCTCGGGAAGCCATTTCAGCAGTATTTTATCAAGAAGCTCGGGATCTATGGGCTTGGACATGAAATCCTGAAAATTCTCCGAGATAAAGAGATCTCTTACATCGCTTGCGTCGTATGCGGTAAGGGCTATTACGGGAGTTTTCTTCTCCTTGTCCTTTTCCAGTAGACAGATTTCACGGTGAGTTTCTATTCCGTCCATATCGGGCATAAGGTGGTCCAGGAATACTGCGTCATATTCCTTTTCCTTCATCATTCTGAGGGCTCTCTTTCCGCTCTTGGATACGTTTATGTTCATATTGTACCGCTTCATGATACCTACTGCAACTCTTAAATTAAGGGAGTTATCGTCTACGATGAGAACTCTTGCCCCGGGGGCAGTAAATTTGTCTGCGGTTACATTTTTATTGTGAAGAGGCTTGTTTATTATGTCGCATATTTTTTTCATATAGAAGGGCTTGTATGCATTTATGATATTTCCGCCCACGGAGAGCTGGTCGGTACGTTCTCTTATGACGGTTACACAGTATTTCATGGAAAGCTCGTCGAAATATTCCTTATCCGTTATATATTGTTCCTTTGTGACGAAAATATGGGAATAGATACCCTTGCTGATCTTTTCTCTTACGTCTGCGGCATTGTCGACAATACTTCCCGGGAAATTGTAGCGTTTTACTATGGTGTGGAAGGTTTCCTCCACCGAACGTGCGATAAACTCGTGCAGCTGTGTCATATCACAGCAATACAGTATTCCGAAGCCGGCGTTTCTTCCGATAGTTACAAAGGGAGTTTCATCTATAACCTTCTGAGGGATTACTACGCGGAATTCCGTACCCTTTCCGTATTCGCTCTTTACGCCGATTACGCCGTTCATAAGCCTTACAAGCTTCTTTGTAATAGGAAGCCCGAGGCCTGTGCCCTCGATTTTATGAGTTTTTTCTGCGTCTACTCTTCCGTAGGCGTCGAAAATATGTCCTAACTGCTCTTTTTTTATTCCTATACCGCTGTCCTTCACGGTAATGATAAGGTTTATTCCGTAGGCTTCCTTTCTGTGGGAAACCGACATGATAAAGCCGCCCTGCTGGGTGTACTTAAGGGCATTTGTCAGTATATTTATGATTATCTGTTTAATTCTCATTTCATCGCCGTAAAGAAGGTCGGGGATATCGGGGTCAACCTCAACGGCGAAGCCGATATTCTTCTTGCCCTTTCTTGCGACGATCATGTTGATAACATCATTTATTACCTTGGAAAGATGATACTCATTACAGGTAAGGGTCATTTTTCCCGAGCCTATCTTGGAAAAGTCAAGAAGGTCGTTTATGATGTTCATAAGCTCCTTGCTGGAGTGGAAGATATTTTCGTTATTTTCTCTTACGGTATCATTCATGTCCTCGTTGAGATTTATCTCACACATTCCCATTATAGCGTTCATAGGAGTGCGGAGCTCGTGGGACATATTGGCGAGGAATTCGCTTTTTGAGCGGTTTGATTCGTCTGCCTTTGCTACAAGCTTCTTCTGATACTCCTCGGCCCTGTCGATTCTTATGAAAATAAAGAGAGCCATAATAAGGAACGCCCAGTATATTATAGGAAAACGTATCCTGTGCTCTTCTGAATACTGATATCCGAAGGAATGAAGCGGAGTCATCATGTAAAGCGTTGTAGAAATACCTATAAGAAGGCTTAACAGTCCGCCGTAATACAGATTTATCAGCGCCATTCCGCCCATAGGCACAAACAGAAGCCACATTATACTGATACCGCCGACGCCGCCTTCATAAAGGAAGAACATCATCAATATGTAAAGAAAGCCAAGGACAAAGCCTGTCAGCAAGCGGTCTGACTTTATCCTTGAGAAAATGATGATGGTAAGTATCATAAAAACGCCTATTATTGCATTAACAATACCCATGGTGGTATCAAGCTTGATAAAGCAGACGATACTCATAATGAGGGCATAGATACTTATAAGGGAAAAGCAGATATAAAGTCCGCTCTTGTTTATCGTCTTTCCCTTTTTCCGTACATGTCTGATATAATCGAAAATTTTATTTATTTTTGACATATTCTTATCCCATTTGTTGTTATGATTCTTTTAAGTGTGAAATTTTATTTATAACCTGCTTTATTATATCATGTTTCAAGCATTTTATCAAGCTATTTCGATAAAGTTTATCGAAAAATATTATAATTGTCCGATAAGTAACGATATTTGGTTTGTATAGTTGCGTTTTTACATCTAATATGATAAACTGAAACAAGAAAATTAAATCAGGGGGGCAGGAACATGGAAAATAACGAAGAAATCAAGCAGGAGAAAGAGAAGAATACGGTTGTTAAGTTTACTGCTGTTGCAGGCGTTATAATACTGATATTATTTGCGATTCTGAGGCTGGTGGACTATATTGTCAGCAAAGAGCCCGAACACTATTTCGGCGATAAAGCACAGTATATAGAAAATATTTCTGCCACAGAGCAGGAAGAGCTTCTTTCAGCCTTTTTTCTGGTAATTCCCGAGGAGGAAGAGAAGGCCTACATCAGATATTTCGGAAAAATGATTTTCGGCGATAATTATACTGTTTATTTCGTTGAATTTGACGGAGTAGACAACCCCGAAGCTTTTTATGCCGTGAATACAAATCGTCAGCTATGGATAAACCAGACTGCAGGAGTAAATGAGAATACCTATTTAACCTACGCCATTAAGGTTTTAGGAGAGGAACAGGAAAATCATAAGTATTACAAGCTTTTCGAGAATTATGCTTCTGCACGGTAAATAATTTATAAAAAACCTGTTCGTTGAACGGGTTTTTCTTTTTCTTGTATAACGAAAACCCCCGGCTGTGCCGGGGGTTCAAAAAAGCTTTAGCGATAAATAGAAAAAATAACCTCCTTCTGGTATAATGAGAAGTGCGGTCTGGCAACTGCACAAACACAGAAGGAGGAAGTCAAATG
>JAZSBN010000051.1:0-1996 GCA_045602405.1 Ruminiclostridium sp. | reverse complement strand
TCTCTGTTCTCCTTCTGACGCTGACGGTACAAAGCAAGAGCTTTCACTATGGTATCTTCCATCTGCTGCTGCTGCGAAGTTCCCGTAGGAAAGTATTTTTCAATCTTCTCCATAGGAATCTTGATACGTGCCTTTTGATTTGGCTTTTCTTCGTTCATTATGGTTTCGATAGCTTCTCTATCAAGCTTTCCATCCTTACTTAAAGATCGCATTCGTATGGTTTGCGCGTGAGACGGAAAAACCTCCTCATCGTCGATGAAATCCACCAAATCTCGCATTTCGTCCTCCTGCAAGTAAGAAAGCTCCACCGCAGGTCTCATACCGATCTTACCTTCGTCAACAAACTCAAGGAGTTCTTTGGTAAGCTCATTGAGACGGATATATCGGCGCACCGTATTTGCGCTTTCACCTGCTTCTTCTCCAATGATTTCTGCGGTTTCTACACCCTTGATTGACTTCCCACCCGTTGGGTTGGAAGTTAGATCACGCCTCTCTCCTTGTTTTTTCATCGCGTCCATTTTCATTTTGTAAGCTCTCGCCTTTTCAGACGGAAGAATATGCTCTCGCTGAAGATTTGAGTCTACCATTTCGATAACTGCTTCTTCCTTGCTCAGTTCTCGTCCTATAAGCGGTATTCGGTCGATACCAAGAAGAATACAAGCGTGTTTTCTTCTGTGACCGGAAATAAGCTGATAGTGATTTTCGTCGATCTTGAGAGCTATTACGGGATTGAGAACGCCGTTCATTCGTATGCTTTCTACAAGCTGTGCCATACTCTCATCGTCTTTAACTTGGAAAGGATGATCGGGAAAATCTTCGATATTACTTATCGGCACGACACGTACTTTTTCACGTTTCAGATCGTCCTTAGCTTCGGGCATCCGCTTTCACCTTCCCTTTCTTTTTTTTCTTGTATTTCTTCCGCTTTTCTGCAACCTTAACGGCATCCATACCGTAAAGGCAAATAGCGACCGAGTTACAGATCACACGGAAAGCATCGAAATCTATGATCTCATCGAGAGTAAGTTCATAGAGGTCGATATGGGAGCCGCCGTACTGAATATCCATAGCAGTACAGAAATAGAGATAGGCATTTGGCTCTGTGAGTTTGAGGTCAAGACACCCATAGTCGATAAATCCGGGAGAGCACATCACCTGCTTTGCTCTGATCCACAAAAGCTCAGATGCAGAGAGAAGATATATCTGAGCAATAAACTTGGGATCTTTCTTCCTCAAAAGAGTAACGCCTTCGTAGAACCTCCCCTTATGTCCTGCGTCGAGGAAACAACTCTGAAGTTCAGAAGCTCTCTCACAAGCAATGCGAAGTCGGTACTGAAAAACGTTATCCTTGAAGTTTGCAAAGCAATCTCTTAGGAGTTCTGCGAATGTGCAAGACTTGGCTTTGACTCTCTCGCTCATACAGCAACATCTTTTAAGAGCGCACTTTCCGCTTTGACAGTAGGAACAATACCTACATCTGCACACCTCCAATGTGTAAGGGAAAGGTTTGGTATCAGCCTTATCTCTCAAAGCTGCTTCAAGGAAATCAGCAAAGGAAAGGCTTTTGTTGTTGGGTTCTAATTTCATTTTTCTCCTCCTGTTGGTTGTTTACGGAAAACAAAAAAGCCGACCTTATTTCCACTTCATTAGTGGTCATAAAGTCGGCTTTATATTAACCGTATGTAATTAAGCTTCAAGCGCATCGAGCAGGTGGAGTATGAGGTTGGAGGTTGCTCTGTTGTCGATCCCGTTTGCCTTCTGCTTGAGTCTCTTTGCATTGAGAGCTTCGATAGCAACTCGGAGTTCAAAGGGGGTGAGTTTAAGTCTGCGAACCATTGGGTATCCGTTTTTCATCTGTAAGTCCTCGCTTTCCTTCTTTCTGTCTATATTATATCAGAAAAGCGGGTATTTCTCAAATGTGCGATAAAGTCGCAGGTTCGAGTCCAAAAGGTTCAAGAAAAGGTGCAATGGTGAAAGGGTGGTGTTTTTTACCCCT
>JAZSBN010000050.1:0-1651 GCA_045602405.1 Ruminiclostridium sp. | reverse complement strand
GTATGTACAACCGAAGCCGCCGCTGTTGATATAACGTAATATCTTATACTTACCACCCTGAAGCAGTGTACCTTGTTGTAAATTCATGATATATTTTTTTTGTTTTTTCTCATAAAACTCTTATTTGCAACTTGCATATTTTATTGTCTCGTGTTCCCCGCTCCCTTTAAGACAATTTCTTGATTTCTGTGTTTACTGAGATAAAGCTAGGCGGAAGCCGCTGCTGTTGAACTTGTAGCCGGGACTGCTGCCGAGACGAAGCGACACTCGGCAGTAACCCGCGTTGTAGTTCCAGCCACCACCACGACGCACACGGCTAGAGCCAGATGACGGTCCCTTAGGATTGGTCTGTGAACCGCTGCTATAGCTTCCTTTCCAATCCTCACACCATTCATATACATTACCACACATATCGTAAATACCGAGTTCATTTGGCGATTTTGTCTTTACGTTATGAGTTGTTGAACTGTTATCAGTGTACCATGCAACATCTTCTACATTGTTACTACCGCTGTATTTATAGCCTTGAGATTTATTACCTCCTCTTGCCGCATACTCCCATTCCGCTTCTGTAGGAAGGCGAAAGTTCTTGCCTGTAAGATTATTCAACTCCTCTATAAATTCCTTGCAGTCGTTCCATGAAACCTCCTCCACTGGTTTCTGTGAGCCTTTAAAATTACTTGGGTTACTTCCCATAACAGCCTGCCAAAGTTCTTGCGTCACCTCTGTCTCGCCAATGTAATAGTCTGAAAGCGTAACTGAGTGTACTGGTTTCTCATCGCTATCAGCATAATAGCCTTGCTCTGAGGTTGCGCCCATCGAGAAAGTGCCGCCTTCAACTTTTATCATCGTAAAGCTAACGCCGTTAACGGTAATGGTTTGTGACTTTATCTTTTCCTTTTCAAGACGCTCTTGTTCTGCCTTACGTTTGGCTTCTGCTTCTTTCTGCGCCTGTTCTGCTTTTTGAGCTTCCAATTCCGCTTTCTCTGCTTCTAACTCTTGTCTCTCCTTTTCAAGACGCTCTTGTTCTGCCTTACGTTTGGCTTCTGCTTCTAATCTCGCCTGTTCTGCTTTTTGAGCTTCCAATTCCGCTTTCTCTGCTTCTAACTCTTGTCTCTCCTTTTCAAGACGCTCTTGTTCTGCCTTACGTTTGGCTTCTGCCTCTTTCTGCGCCTGTGCTATCTGTGCCGCTTCCTGTTCTTTCTTTATCCTCTCCTGCTCAGCTTGTGCCAACATCTCGGCTTCCTTCTTCTTTTCTCCCTTCATCTTTTCATTAACAAAATAATAGCCAGCTCCGCCTATTATAATTGCTAAGAGTATAAATATCCACGCCTTGCTCTTCTTCTTTCTATGCTTCTGCTCATTTGGAAGCTCCTGTTTCGGTTCTTCTTTCTTAGGCTCCGCAGGCTTTGGTCTCTCAACACCTACTATCTCTGTAGCTTCATCATCGTCCTGTGTTTTTACACCTTCACCATCTAACAGTTTCAAGAACTCCGCTATGCTCTGCGGGCGTTTTTTCTTGTTAATATTCATCGACTCATAGATCGCCTTCTTCGTGTTTTCGCTGATATTGTCAGGAAGAGGTTCGAGTTCTTCTCCACTCGCTAGGAAATTAGCGCTCAGAGGTGTTATTCCTGTCAATGCCTTGTAC
>JAZSBN010000049.1:0-34617 GCA_045602405.1 Ruminiclostridium sp. | reverse complement strand
TGTTACTCACCCGTCCGCCACTGATCCGAGGAGCAAGCTCCTCTTCACCGTTCGACTTGCATGTGTTAGGCGCGCCGCCAGCGTTCGTCCTGAGCCAGGATCAAACTCTTTAGTAATTGTATATTAACTTTCGTCAATATCTGTTTGATTCGCTCTTTCTAAACGCTAACATTTTATTGTTATGTTTATCCAGAATTTACTTTTCTTGAATTTATTCAAGGGTTTGTTAATTCGTTACTTGTTGTTCAATTTTCAAGGTACTCGGCTTTTATGCATTCGCGTAAAAACTGACGGTTCGCTTCGCGAATCCGTATTTATTCTCTGCATCATCGGACCTTTGTCCGACTGTCAGCCGCTGTCCGTTTCCGTGACAGCTTTAATATTATATCACAGCTTTTTGAGTTTGTCAATACCTTTTTTGATTTTTTTCAAAAAGTTTTTTTAAACTCCGCTGTTCGCCGCCCCTCTCTCGGGTCAGCTTGTTTATTATATCATCACTCCACCCTTTTGTCAACACTTTTTTCGAAAAAAATTCAAAATTTTCTTTTTTCGTCAAAATGCCCTTAAAAGCTACCTTTTCAACACCTCTTTTAAGTGTAAAATGTACTGCACCTATATAATATATGGCCTGAATTATTGACATTTCAAGCTTGATAATGTATAATAATAGTGTTATAAGTATAGGAAAGGAATAAGAAATATGAATAATAATACTCCTGCAAATTCTTCAAAATCTCAGAGCAACGCTTTCCTTATCCCTGTATTCGGAGCCGTAGCTCTTATAATTACCTGTGCGGTATACATTATATATAAGCTTGCTCAGCAGCAGGTTTCCGAAAAATGGGCCGACTACGACGAATGCGGCTGGTCCTGATATGAGAAAAAGAAAGCATACGCTGACAGCAGTTGTTGTCGTCCTCCTGGCGGCAGTATATGTTGTCGGCTTTTTTCTTGTGTGGGATTGCTGCAGCCTTAATGAAGGCATCGACGATCTTATGAACTACAACTTCTACGCAACGGAGGAAAAGCCTGTTTCTCCCGTTAAGGTAAACGTCTCCTTCGGCGGCGTTACCGTTTCCGAGGAGGAGGAAAAGGTCATAACCGACTTTTTCACCTATTATCTTGCAGGCGTGGGCGGTCTTACCCTTGAATCCCTTTCCTCATTTTTTGAATTCGAGACGGTGGACGAGCTTTTCGACCGTGCAGCCCTGCGATATGAGATTTTTGCCGCTGACCTGTCGGGCTACAGCTATAATGAATGTACTGCGGAAATAAACGTAACCTCAAGAAAGCCGTCGAATAAAAGCAATAATGCAGTAATATCCCTTGAGCTGACTGTAACAACGGACAGCTCCCTGCCCCTTACGGTTTCAGGCGAAAGCCACGTTTTTACGGTTGACCATGAAAGCTTTAAGCTTACTGCCCACGAAACGGAACGACCCGTAAGAAGGGCTTTCCTTGAGGAGCTTGACTATCTTCTTGCCATAAACGGCTTTACCCGTGCCGACATGGCCTATACATATTATGAGGATTATATTGAGGCGGTCCTCACCGAAATGAAAGCCCGTGCTACGGAAAGCTATGCTTCCGCTGTTCCTGAAAGCGACGGGACTCCCCTTCCCTCTCCCGAATACGGCTACGACCGTAATGCCGCTAAGGAAAGAGCCCTGTCGGGAGCGTCGGGCATTTCCGATAATAACGACGTAAGCTTTACCAGCGAATGCCTCTTTTCGGCAGGAATCCCCATGGACGCACAGGGGGACAAGGACGGTCAATGGAAATGGTACGGCGAGGAGCTTAATACCGAGCGTGAAAAGAAGGGCCGCAGTAAAAGCTGGTCTGAAGCGGAAAGCTTCTACCGCTACGCCGTGACAAACAGCGGCTTCGGGCTCTGTGCCTGTGAAGCGGCGGCGAAGGAGGGCGAAACGGGCGATATTATCCAGCTTCTTACCGACAGGGTAATCGACGACGAAAACAACAATCTTAAAACTAAAATTACCATCCCCTACGCCCAGTGTATAATCACCGACGTAATAAGGGACAGCGAGGGTAATTTCTATGATTATAAGGTATGTACCGATAAATATAAGGAGATACCTCTGCGGCTTCTTGGTGCAGGAAGCTTCAGGCTTATAAAAATTTCGGGCTACAACACGGCGAACATCTGATTTACATTAAACGTAAAGGCAAAAGAAAAGGTAAATAAAAATGATAGTATATAATGCTAAGGATATCGAGCTTTACTTCGGAGCGGAAAAGCTTTTCGGCGGAGTAACCTTCGAGGTGGATAAAAATGATAAGATAGGGCTTGTGGGTATAAACGGCTGTGGTAAAACAACCCTTTTCAGGCTTATGAGAGGCGAGCTTGAACGGGACGGCGGCGAATTCACGAAAACCCATGATACCGTTCTCGGCTATATGGAGCAGCACGTTGTCCGTGACAGCTCGGTAAGCGTTTATGACGAGGTGCTTACTGTTTTTGAAGACCTTATGAAGCTTGAAAAGGAAATCGAAGCTCTCCACGAGGAAATTGACGGCGGAAATCATTCTCCCGAGCTTCTTGAAAAACAAATGCTTCTTCAGGAACGCTTTGAAAATGACGGGGGTCTTACCTACCGTGCAAGAGCTATGAGCTCTCTCTTAGGTCTCGGCTTTACCCAGGAGGAACAGGAAAAGCCCGTAAACGTCCTGAGCGGCGGCGAAAAAGCGAAGGTACAGTTAGCTAAGCTTCTCCTTTCGGGTGCAAACCTACTGCTTTTAGACGAGCCTACGAACCATCTTGACGTTGCCGCTACTACATGGCTTGAAAAATTCCTTCTTGAATATAAGGGAGCATATATTATAATTTCCCATGACCGTTATTTTCTCGATAAGGTTACTACCCGTACCTTTGAGCTTGAAAATAAGAGGCTTACCTGCTATAAGGGCGGCTACAGCGCTTATCGTAAGAAAAAGGAAGAGGATCTCGAGATAGCATGGCGTCACTATGATAATCAGCTTGAGGAAATCAACCGTATAAAGGGTATAATTGAACAGCAGAAGCGTTTCAATCAGGCTCATAACTATATCACAATAGCCAGCAAGGAAAAACAGATAGAACGCCTCGAGGCTGAGCTTATAAAGCCTCAGTCCCTTCCGAAAAAGCTTCGTTTCAGCTTCCATTGTGGAGAGCCCGTTACCGACGAGATAATGACGGCGAAGAATATCTCTATGAGCTTTGACGGAGAAACGCTTTTCAGGAATATCAACCTTGAGGTAAGAAAAAAGGAACGTGTTTTCCTTATGGGTACTAACGGCTCGGGTAAAACCACCCTTTTTAAGATACTTATGAAGGAGCTTGTTTCCGATTCGGGAAGCGTAACCTACGGCCCGGGAGTTAAGGTGGGCTATTACGACCAGCTTATGACGGGACTTTCCGATAATAAGACCGTTATGGACGAAATCTGGGACGCTTATCCGAAAATGGACCAGACGGGTGTCCGTACCGCTCTCGGAAGCTTTTTATTCAGCGGCGAGGACGTTTTCAAGAAAATCGGCGTTTTAAGCGGCGGCGAAAAGGCAAGAGTCGCACTTTTAAAGCTTATGCTGAGCGGCTGTAACTTCCTGCTTCTTGACGAGCCTACCAACCATCTCGATATCACATCAAGAGAAGCCCTTGAGGCAGCGATAGAAAGCTATGAGGGTACGGTTTTCATTATCTCCCATGACCGTTACCTTATAAATAAGACTGCTACAAGGCTTTATAAGCTTAATCCCGACGGTGCGGTAAGTGCAGAAGGCAACTATGACGATTTCCTTGCACTTTCCGAGGGAGAAACCACTCTTACTGCAGTAAAAAAACAGAAGCCCGAAGCGGAAAGCAGTAATAAGAACGACTACCTCAGAAGAAAAGAGCTCCAGAGCGAAATAAGAAAGCTTAAAACGAGAATTTCCCGTGACGAGGAGCGTATCGAGGAGATAGAAGCCGAAATAGCCGAAATAAACGGCAGTATGCTTTCGCCCGAAATTTCCGCCGATTATGAGAAAATAGCGGAGCTTACCGAAAGGCTCGGCGTTCTCCAGACGGAGCTTGAAGAAAAAACCGAGGACTGGGCGGAGGCTTCGGAGAGGCTTGAGGAATGCGAACAGGCTTAATGAAAATTGAATAGTGAATAGCGAAAAACGAATAATAAAGGTGTCGCCCTACGGGCGAGATTTTAAAATTTTATCGGCGTAAGCCGATACCACGATTATTCAATATTCAATTTTCAATATTCTTTATTCAATATTACAAAGATAAAACACCTGAGAAATATCTCAGGTGTTTTTTGCTGTAATACCCTTCCCTGCCGTTTATCCTCAGCCGATAAAGCTGATACTCTCAAAAGGCAGGAACAGGGTGAATCGTCACGCTTAATGTTGCCGCTATGCTGTGTTGCGACCCCCGCCGCACAAACAGATTTACAAATCTGCTGTTTCTATAGGTGCGGCGGAACAGGCGAGGCGGCTTCCGCCTATACGGATTGAGCGGTGTAAAGCTTGTAATAGTCGCCCTTCTTTGCGATAAGCTCGTCGTGGGTGCCTGCTTCGGTGATACCCTTGTTTGACACATACATAATCTTGTCGCAGTGACGGATAGTTGAAAGTCTGTGGGCAATAATGAAGGAAGTCCTGCCCTTTAAAAGGTGGTTAAGACCGTTCTGAAGATTACGCTCGGTCTTGGCGTCAATAGAAGATGTCGCCTCGTCAAGAACAAGAATTTTCGGATTTGAAAGAATGGTACGGGCGAAGGCGATAAGCTGCTTCTGACCCTGAGAAAGACCTGCGCCCCTCTCGCTTACCTCAGTATTGTAGCCGTCCTTAAGAGAACGGATATATTCGTCTATACCTACAATGCGGCAGGCTTCGTAGGCTTCCTCGTCGGTAGCGTCAAGTCGGCCGTACTTTAAATTCTCCATGATAGTGCCGCTGAAAATGAAGCTGTCCTGAAGCATTATACCCATCTGACGGCGGAGAGAGTTAAGAGTAACCTCGGAGATATCGCTGTCGTCAATAAGTACCCTTCCCCCGTTAAGATTATAGAAACGGCTTATAAGGTTTACTATAGTGGTCTTACCTGCACCTGTGGGGCCAACAAGAGCAATACTTTCTCCTGCCTTAACGTCGAAGCTTAAGTTTTCAAGGATTACTGCACTTTCATCATAAGCGAAGGTAACATTTTCAAAATGAACATCGCCCTTTATTTCAGGCATTTCCTTTGCACCGATTTTATCACATACGGTAACAGGCTCATCCAGCATTTCGAATATTCTTTCGAGATAAGCCGCCGCGTTTATGAAGGTATTCATAAGGTTTGAAAGGTTCATAAGAGGCTGCCAGAAGCGGGCGGAATAGTCGCCCATGGCGAGAATTGTACCGAGGGTAATTCCCGGCATGAAAAGCAGACCAATGAGATAGATTGCCGCTCTCGTAGTGATAGATACAATATCGGTAGAGGGCCATACAAGGTTAGAGAAGGCTACCGCCTTCATCCATGATTTTCTGTAGGACTTGGCAAGCTTGTCGTTTATTTCGGCGTTTACCTCTTCACGGGTGAAAACCTGTGAAATCTTTACGCCGACAATACTTTCATGAAGGTAGGCGTTAAGGTTTGAGCTCTTGTTGGAAACCGCCTGCCATGCCTTACGCTGGCCATTCTTTATGGCTATGATGATACATGCGTAAATCGGCAGTCCTGCAAGAACAACGAGGGCAAGCTCCCAGCACACAAAGAACATGAATATGATAATAAATACAAGATTCAGCATTTCCAGTATAAAGTTGATTATACCGTTGGTCATAAGGTCGGAAATACTGTTTACATAGTTGATTACACGAACGAGGATTTTTCCGTGAGGTCTGCTGTCATAATACTCGAAGGGTAAATCCTGCATGTGTTTATAAAGGTCTTTTCTTATGTCATAGACGATATCCTGACCAACCCTGGTCATCATTTTAGCTCTCTTCTGGGAAAGAAGTACGCTTGTTACTATAGTAAGGAAAAAGAGTCCGCCGCAGATAAGGAGAGACGGAATAGTCTCCGAGCTTTTCATGCAGTTATCTATAGCATACTGAACGATAAGGGGCGCAGTAAGTCCCGTTACCGCCGCAAGAATGCTCAGAAAAAGAGCAAGAGCAATATTTTTCTTATATTTACCCGCATATATGAGGGCACGCTTGAAATGCTTTATATCAAATGGGGTTTCAAGGGTTTCGTCCACGTCGAATTTATTTCGAGCCATATAATCATTCCCTTCTTTTCTTATTTCTGAAGCTCATAAACCTCACGGTAATAGCCGTCCTGTTTTATAAGCTCCTC
This sequence comes from Ruminiclostridium sp., assembly GCA_045602405.1. Taxonomy (GTDB): domain Bacteria; phylum Bacillota; class Clostridia; order Oscillospirales; family Ruminococcaceae; genus Ruminiclostridium_E. The sequence goes on along the minus strand of JAZSBN010000049.1, from coordinate 28,280 downwards.
GTGGGTTCCCATTTCGGCGATTCTTCCGTCGCTTCCGAGGATAATGATCCTGTCGGCGTCCTTAGCGGAAGAAATACGCTGGGCTATAATAATTTTTGTACATTCAAAGTCGAGATTTCTTAATGCAGTCTGAATATTTTTCTCGGTCTCAAGGTCAACCGCCGAGGTAGTATCATCAAGAATAAGTATCGAGGGCTTTACCGCAAGAGCACGGGCAAGAGAAATTCTCTGCTTCTGACCGCCCGAAAGTCCTACGCCTCTTTCACCGATAATGGTGTCATAGCCTTCGTTCGTATGAAGAATAAAGTTGTGAGCGTCCGCCGCCTTGGCGTATCTTTCTACGTCCTCCTCGGGAAGGTCTACGTTACCGAAGCAGATATTTCCCTCGATAGTATCGGAATAAAGAAGAACGTCCTGTGTAGCAATACCGATTGCGCCTCTGAGCTGTTTAAGCTTCAGATATCTTACATCAGTACCGTCCACCAGCACCGTACCCTCAGAGGGGTCGTAAATACGTGGAATAAGCTCGATAAGAGTAGTCTTGCCTGTTCCCGTTGCGCCCATAATCGCAACAGTCTCTCCGGGATTAACGGTAAAGCTTATATCCTTAAGAACCTGATTGTTTCCATAGGAGAAGGAAACGTTTCTGAATTCAATCTTACCCTCGAAGCGGTGGGGCTTGTCGATAGCGTCCTGACGATCGAGAATTCCGGGATGTGCGTAATAAAGCTCGATAATCTTATTGGCTGATGCAGTAAATCTCTGATAGTCGTTTACGATATTACCGAGAGTTCTCATGGGGTTGGAGAGAGTCCAGATAAGTCCCGAGAACGCCGCATATTCGCCGAGGGTTATTCTTCCTGTAATAACGAAAAGACCGCCGCAGATAAGACATACTACCGCTAAGGACTGGGCAGTAATTTCAAGGCCGGGGAAATATTTGAGCCATGTGAAGGCCGCCTTCTTGTTGGCTTCGTTATAGGACTTGTTCTTGCTGTCGAATTTTTCTATTTCCTCATTTTCACGGGCGAAGGCCTTTACTACCCTGTTACCCGAAATGTTTTCTTCAGCACAGGTATTCATAGCGGACATTCTTTCTCTTAAATCCACATAGAAGGGACCTACCACGTTCTTGAAGGAGCGTGTTATCATAAGGATAACGGGAGTAAGAATAAGCATACAAAGCGCCATAAGCCAGTCTATCGTGATAAAATATATCATGGTGGCTGAGAAAAGCACGATACATTCGAGAGTTGTTTTTATAATCCATGCTATAGAGTGACGCACCATTTCAAGGTCGCCCGTTACACGGGTCATAATGTCGCCTGTACGGTATCTGTCATAGAAGGAAGCGTCCTGGCTTTCTATTTTATCGAAGAGTACCTTTCTTACACGATAGATAATACCCTGTGAAGCATGTTCATAGCACATATTTGAACCGTACTGGATACCACAGCGCAGAAGCGTAAAGCCTACCATAGCTATAAGCATTATAATGAGGCGGTCTGAGCCTGTGCGGAGATTTTCCGCCGCCTGTTCCCCTACTAAAAAGGTATCGGTAATCTGCTGTGTAAGGAAGGGAGTGATTATGTACATGGACTGACATAAAAGAGTCATACACAGAGCGAGGATATAAACAGCTCTGTCGCCCTTCATATTTTTCCATAGCCAGCGTAAAAGAAACATTTCTCATTCCACCTTTCTTTTGTTTTTTATCATAATTATCCTCTATTTTATCGGATACTAAAGTATAAGTCAATAGATTTTTCCAAAAAGTTTCATTTTTCGAAATCGTTTTCTTGATTATTACAAATAATAGTAATATAAGAGCCTTCTTTATAAATAATAAGCTAAAAAGACGTAGATTTTTACGAAAAAGATATATTTTTACTATTTTTCTGAATGCAGTAAGGCACAAAAAACAACGGTGGCCGCATTACTGCAGTCACCGCTGTGATTTTTAAATTTTAGCCTACGATACCCGAACGTTCAACACCTTCGATGAAGTTTTTCTGAAGGAATATGTACATAATGAGAATCGGGAGAATCGAGAGGAGACAGCCTGCCTCAATCCATACCAGCCAGTCGGCAGGAACACCTGTAGGAGTACCGTTGTTATAGTACGCCGAGATAGTGTTATAAAGGTTGCTAACCTGAAGGGCGATGGTATTGGACTTGGAGAAGAACATACCCGAAACGTAGGAGTCGTTCCAGTACCATACTACCGAGAAGATAAATACGGTAAGGAAGGAGTTGCTTGCGTTAGGAACCATAACCTTTACGAAGGTTTCGAAGGGGCCGCAGCCGTCAAGGTAAGCGGCGTCCTCAAGCTCCTTGGGGAGTCCTCTGAAGAACTGTCTGAAAAGGAAGATAAAGAGACCCGAACGGATACCGTTACAGAAGAATGCCTGTAAGTAAAGCGCCATAGGCGAGTCGGCAAGGTTTACTGCTTCACCTGTGAAGAGCGAGCATAAGCCGAGGGGGTCAAAATATCTGAACTGCATGAACTGAGGGATTAAGATAACCTGTGTAGGAACGATAATCTGCATAATAACTATCGCGAACATAAGTCCCTTACCCTTGAACTTGAATCGAGCGAAGCCGTAGCCTGCGATAGCACAGGTTACAACCTGGATAAGCGAACACACAACGTTTACGCTTACCGTATCCCATACGAGCTTCGGATAGTCGATAGCCATCCATGTTTCCTCAAGGTTACTGAGGGTGAAGGTCTTGGGAATCCACATGATTGAGGGGTCGGACATTTCCGACTGGGGTCTTATAGCACAGGAAATCATATAAAGAATAGGATATACGACTACGAAGGCGAGACCGAAGATGATAAGTGCACGGAATATAGGCCATACCTTATCGGAAACTCTTCTGCCTAAAATATAGCGGTAATGCTTCTTTTCAGCCTCATTGTATCCTCTGTAGTGGGTGATGATTTCCCAGCTGCTGATGTGATACTTACTGAGTCTTTCCTTTTCTTCCTTCTTAAGCTGACGCTTGGACTTCTTCTTTCCGTTTTCGTCGTAAGGGGAAATCGCTACGTCCTGGGAATGATAAACCTTATCCTCCTCTTCGGCAGGAGCATTTTCCTCTGCCTTTTCCTCCTGAGCGGGAACCTGTTCGGGTTCATTAACGGAGGATACCTCCGCTTCAGGAGCTTCGTTTACGATTGTATCAGGAGCAGCCTCTTCCGATACAACTTCTTTTTCAAATTCGTTGTTATCCATTGAAGTTCCTCCTTAATTAGTCTACTTGATAGAATATGAATCTCGATACAATCGCAGAGATGATACCGAGTACAACTGCCACGATAGCGAAGTAAGCCCACGCCATAGCGGAAGAATAACCGTAGTCCCATGTCTTGATGTAGCCCATTACCTGCTGCATTACGGGGTTGTCAGACTTGACAAAGGCGTCGATTACAGTATAGATAAGGTTTACGAAAATCATAGGAGAAATTGTGGGGAATGTAATCTTCCAGAAGAATTCCCATCCTGTTGCACCCTCCATAGAAGCGGCTTCCTTAGCGGAGGTCGGAATCTGCTGGAGTGCGGAGATAAAGATAAGAATCTGGATACCGGAATCCCAGATAAGGTTAAGGATAGTACCGGTAATTTCCTGGAAGGTATCCGCCAGCGACTGACTTATATTGTTAAGTCCCATGAACTGGAGAAATTCCTGAACAAAGTCGGTTTTGAAGAGGGCACTGAACTGTGAAGCGTCCGAGATACCCTGCGACAGCATATCACCGTTGATAACGCCGAGTACAGGACCCGTCGCTATAAGTACCGGCAGGAAGAATACTGCACGGGCGATTGTTCTGCCCTTGAACTTTCCGTTTAAGAGGAGAGCCACGAAGAGAGCGAATACAAGTACGAGGGGTACTGTATAAGCTGTTTCTACGAGAGAGTCTGCTAAGTTCTTGGGGTAGTCGGGGTTGATTGTGAATGCCCACTTATAGTTTCCGAAGTCGTTCCATTCGGTATAGATACCGGGGGAAGACATTCCGTAGGAAGCCAGCTTCTCTGTATCGCTTGCGCTGACCATTTCGGTCTTACAGAGGGAGTACCAGAGGGACTGACCGAGAGGGATAAGGAACATATAAATTACGCCCACAACCCAGAGTGCTACGAAGCCGTAGCCGTAAAGACCCTTCTTTCTTTCGTAGGAAATCTTTGAGGTCTTGATTTTCTTTTCCTCACGGGGCTTTCTTCTTCTTATGTCTACCTCGCCCTCTGCATTAAGTGCAGCGGCGGAGGCAGTCATATGAACAGCCGCCTTCTTGGGAGCTTCGGTAACAGTCTCCTCGACGGGAGCTGCTGCCTCAGCTTCGGGAGAAGCTTCATTCTGTGCGATTTCCTCGGTATTTTCTACCGCTTCATTCTGCTTTTCTAATTCAAAATCGCTCATTATTCACTAACCCCCAATCCGTAACCGCTCATATCAATAGTCTTACCGTCTACCTTTACTTCTGCGGTTTCTGTATTTACATAAATAGTCTTTCCGTTATCGAAGGTGGACTGAACCTCGTTTTCGCTGAGTCTTTCATACTTTGTGATCTTAGCGTCGGAAACGGAGGAGATAATATCGTCGAAGAGCTTATACTCCTTAGCGGCATTATCAACCCAACCCTGATAATAGGTGTAATAAAGGCTGTCATATTCGCTGTCTGCGAACTTGTTGGGACGCTCATACATCATTTCGTAATGTACGGGAGTACCTGTCGCAAGAGCGAGAAGTCTTAATTCCTCTGCGTTGGCACTTCTGTTTATTGCCTTTGTTGTATAAGGAATAAGTCCGTGAAGAACCATTTCTGCAAAAGGAATATCATAGTCGAAAATATCGTAATTGGAAGAATAAAGCGGAACATCCTTGATATGATCGGAATACTTGAGAACATACTGGTTAGCGTTTTCGGAGAGGATATTGAGTCCGTCGTCCTTAAGCTTCTGATAACCGTTTTCGAGTATTTCTATTGTATCCTCTCTTACGAAGTAAGCTCTTCCGTCCTTATTATGGCGGCTGAAGTCGCTGTAGAGGGTGTTGGAAGCCTGATTGAGAGAGATACCTGTTGCTCCTTCTGCCTTAAAGGTGTCGGAAAGCTTATTGAAGATATCCTCGAAGTAGTAAGGAGAAAGAATTGTCCAGGAAGCCTTTACTAAATGAGGGAGACCGAAGGCGAGTTCAAAGGGAGTCTGTGTAGCGTATGCCTTTGTAATCTGCTTGGAAGCGTTTAATGTAAAGGAATAGCCGTTACCGGACTTCTTGAATTCCATGATATCACAGCTGGGATAGATTTCATAACCCTTTTCTGTGATATAGCTGAGTAATTCCTGATAATCGCCCTTTCCGCCGAGAAGTCCCGAATACTGGAAGGTGCAGGCTACATCGCCCACGATACCTGCAGTATTGAAATCCTCATAGATTATCTTGATATCTGTTACGCCCTTTTCTTCTACGAGCTTGATGATTTCGAGAGCCTGCTTGTAAGTTGTAGCGGCTGTCTCAATCTCAACGGGGAAGCCTAAAACCGACTGGGTCTTGGTTGTACCGCCGTAAAGTGTGAGATAGAAGGGAGCGCTGTCGGAAGCTGTCTTTTCGGTAACTCCGAGTACATCTGTAAGATAGCTTCTGTATGTATCCGCAACATCGGTGTAGGATAAATCACCGCTTATGGGATAATATGTTGTAGATAAGTCGCCGGTCTTGATGCCGTTACCCTCGAATACAGTAAGGGGTTCGTTTCCGTTACCCATGTAGTACTTATCTGTAGTTCTGAGGTAATATTCAAACCAGCAGTTGTTGAGGTCGGTAACGTTCTGACCTGTAACAGCGGCATGAACTATACCGTAAGCGTCACCGTCGGTTGAAACAATAACGAGACCGTTGTCATCTGTGCCGTTTTCGTTGATTCTTGCGAGAACGGGCATTGTTACATCCTCAATAATCGGGTCAGCGGCAAGTAAGCCTACTGCAAGGTCACGTCCGTAAACCTTAGCCTCATAGGTGTTGTTATCACCGCTGGGTGCGCCGTTGTTGTAGTTGATAACTGCGCCTGAGCCGTCGGGAACGATCATGTAACCATCCTGTGTTCTGTCTGTACCGCCGAAGTTTTCGAGTACGTTGACAGAAACGATCTGGTAACCTGTGTTGCCCTCTTCGTCAGTTTCGGGTCTGCCTTCAACTATTTCATCGGCAGGAACGGTAGCAGTAAAGCTTCCGTTATCGTTTAAAACTACCTCAAGAGGAATAGTAATATCATATTTCTTATACTTGAAGGTAAACTTTACGCCGTTCTCAATCTTATCCATGGATTTCTGAACGTTGCTGTCGTAGGCTCTTCCTGTTTCAACAGCCTTACTCTCCGTACCTACTACGTCGATAGAGAGGAGAGTGCTTCTTCTGCTGACCTGAACCTTGTTACTTTCGTCTGTATTATAGAAGCTTGACCACCAGATATAGCCGTTATCCTTATTCTGGACAGCGAAGGTATAATCCTCCTTGTCTACATAAAGACCGAGCTTGTTATTTTCGGCGATAAGCTCCATAGTGCTGAAAGCCTGTTCCTCGGTTACGAATGTACCCGTTTCCGTAGCAACCTCTTCAGCAGCAGCTGTATCCTCCGCCGCAGCAGTCACTTCCTCGGCAGATTCCGACCAGATCGGAACGGCTGCGGAAGAAACGGCTATAATTGCTGCAAGAGAAGCGCATAACAGCTTTTTCCTTAATTTAAGCATTTTTACACCACCATTTTATAAATTCAAGGTTTTGATATTCTTCGATTTTACGCTAAATACTGAAACGATACATAAGCTCGGTATAGATAGCATAGACGAAAACGAATACCTGCTGGAATAAAGTGAGCAATAATACTGCAAGGAAGAGGATTATTGCCATAGCTACTACGGTAAAGAACATAGCGGCGAGGGTTTTGGGGAGAGAATACTGATGAACGGTTTTCATAGCCGAAATCATAAGTATAATCGACCAGGCAAGACCCAGATATCTGAAGAAGGTGATAAAGCCCTCTTCTGTTCTTAAAAGGAAGTTACTTGCGATAATGATAATAACTTCGCTTGCTAAGTACGGGATTAAGGCGTAGGCGGAAACACAGAAGATATTCTTCATGGTACCTTCGCCGTCGAATAAGGTACAGAGCGACCAGTTACCTACTACCCATGTAAGGAAGAGGATAACCGAGGAGGAGAAATAAGGGATAATGTTGAATACCTTAACGTAGGTATCGTTGAATAAGAAGCCTGTGAGCTGAGCGCTGCAGACGCTTATGATAAAGAATGCTGCAACTATTACCCAGGCTACCTTCATATTATAGCCCTTTTTCCATCTTAAATCATCATAGCCCTCAAAGGGATGCATAATTACGTAAAAAGGCCATTTCCATGCAGGTAAATCCAAATCAAATCTCATTACTTGGTACCTCCTTTTGCCTTTTTCTTCTTAGCCTTACTGATAAAGCTGAGTACTGCGATAAGAACCACGATAGCGAGAACTGCTATAAGCATCCATGTAAAGTTTGCTCTTATGAATTCAATTCTGAAGCTCTTGAAGGCTCTGTTATAGCCGCCTCTTGAGTTACGGTAGAAGTAATCGAGAGCGGTACCGTATTCGCCCTGGTTAAGATAAGCGTTACCTAAACCGATATAAGCGAGCCAGTAGTTAGCGTCTCTTCTTAATACTTCTTCCCAGGGACCCTTCGCCTCGTCATAAAGACCTTCGTTGAAGAGGACGATAGCCTCCTGAACGATTGAGCCGAATTCAGTCTGCTTGAAAGCTGTGATGCTGTTCTTACGGGAGTCTACTACATAAACCTTTCCGTCGTAGGTTTCGATAGCGGAAACGGAAGTGAATGTACCCTTCTGTGTACCCTTCGCACCGAAGATGAAGAGAAGGTCACATTCATTTGTGTACTGGAATACGCGTCCTGTTGCAAAGTCGAGAAGGTAGATATTTCCTTCCTCGTCAATATCAACGTCGGTGATAGCGGAAGCGTAGTTCTTACCCTTATAGTATCTTGTAGCGTAATCGCCGTAGGTGTACTGGTCATAACCGAGGTTAGTGAAGATATTTGTACCTGCGGGGTTAAGCTTCTTGAGGATATCTGTATCCGCTGTCTTATTTTCGGTAACGGTATAGATAAAGCCTTCCTTATCTATATCAACGTTGGAAATTTCCATAGCTACCGAACGGCGCATTGCGATAATCTGTTCTCTTGAATAGATGAGCTTCCAGAACTGCTGAGCTATTACTTCTGCAGTAGCTTCAACTCTGTTGGCACCGTAATAACCGTTGAAGGAGCCGTCTGCGGAGAACTGAACCGCACCCTGTGTGATAGAGGGGATTACAACGTATACGTTGAAGGCGCTGTCAACGATAACCTTATTGGGATTGAAGGTAGTCTTGGCGTCATAAACGTCGCTGGAAGGACGTACATACTCCATGACAATCTCAAGCTCCTCGTTGAAGGCTACTACTCTGTTGTTTTCATAGTCTGCAACATAGATAAGTGTAACACCGTCGTTATCGGTTCTTACATAAATTCCCTTAGGAGTGCTGAAGGTTGTTTTCTTAATCTGGCTTTCGCTTTCGGGGAAAGCATTGCTATAGGTGAGAGTATCTATTACCTTACCGTCTTTAAAGGTCTTATCGGTAACGATAATTCTGTTATTCTTGCTGTCTGCGATATAGAACTTGCCTGTTTCCTGGTGAACGAAGATATCGTTAGGCTCAGAGAGAGCGCCGACGCCAAGGTCAACACCGTCGTAAACCTTATCAACTACGAAACCGTTCTGTGAGGGAATCGGGTCGCCCCACCAGTCGTAGTTATAACCAACGAAAGGTTCATCTGCAGAAGCAGCCGTAGCAAAAGCGGTTACCGCTATTGCAGCTGTCGCAAATACAGCCGTAAGTTTTTTCATGAACGGCATCAAAATCATTCCTTTCTTCATAATTTACTAATCCTTAAGACCACTCTGTGCCATAGTTTCAACGACTGAACTCTGACAGAGGAGGAATATCAGCATCGGAGGTATCATAAGTACTACCGTTGCCGCCGCAGCAACACCTGCACGGGCAATACCCGAGGCGCTTATCTGCTGTAATACTGTAGGAATAGGTTTTAATGCTTCGTTATAGATGAATGAGTAACCTGTGATCTGCCATGCGCCGTTGAAAGCGAAGATCATAAGTGTAAGCCATGCGGGCTTAACGTTGGGCATTACGATCTGCCAGCAGATTCTTACCTGACCTGCACCGTCGAGATAAGCCGCTTCGATTAAAGCGTCGGGGAGCTGGCCGATAAACTGTCTCATAAGGAAGAGACCCATTGAGGTTGCTATGTAAGGAAGTGTGATTGCGAGGTAGGTATCGATAAGACCCATGGTTGCCATTACGATATACTGCATGATGTAAAGTACAGTACTTGTAAAGAGAAGGGTGATTTCGATAATCTTATTAAGCATCTTTCTTCCGGGGAAGTTTACCTTCGCGAGAGCGTAAGCTGCGGAAGAGGAGAAAATGAGCTGTGCTACAGTAACTACGATAGCTACAAATACGGAGTTAAAGATATAACGGCTGAAGGGAACCCACATATTTGAAGCAGTATTTATAAGGTCAACGTAGTTCTGGTTTGTAGGAGCCATAGCATAAAGCTTAGGCGGGAAGAGGAATAATTCCTCGGGGGGCTTTATGGACTGAATTGCCGAAAGATAGATAGGGAACAGCATGAACAGTCCGAGTAAAACTAAAAGTATGAATATGGCTATATCGCCGCCGCGGCTTCCGCCATACTTTTTTCTGGATTTTCTTATCCTCATGACTACCGTCCTTTCGATTTTTTAATAAATTTTTTAGTCAAGGAACTTTCCGAGCAGCTTTTTGATTGCCCAGTTAGCTATAAGCATTACAGCGAATAAGATAAAGCATATTGCTGAGGAGTAACCCATTTCATATCTTATGGAGCCGTAGTCGAAAGCGTGGGTCATGATTGTATGACCTGCGTAGTCGGTAGTCGGGAATGCAGTAAGCATACGTCCGATATCGCCTGCTGTGAAGGAGGAGGTAATCTGCATAACCGCAGCGAACATAAGCTGGGGTCCCATAGCGGGAATGGTTACATAGATAAGCTCCTGGCCTCTGTTCTTGATACCCTCGATAGCGCCTGCCTCATAACGGTCACGGGGAATACCCTGAAGACCTGCACGGATAGCAAGGAAGCCTGCGCCCAGAGCCATCCAGAGCTGAACCACGATAAGAACGCCCATGATATAGTTGGCGTCTGTGAGCCACTGAATAGCGCCGTTTGTGATACCTAAGTCGATTAAGTAAGCGTTTGCGATACCGTATGTATCACCGGAGAAGATGAGCTGCCATGTGGTATAGATATTACCTGCAAGTGTAGGAGCGTAGAAAACGAAGGTAAAGATCGTTTTAAGCGGTCCGGGAAGCTCATTTATAAGCCACGCTAAGATAAAGCAAAGGAAGTAGCTTAAGGGTCCGGTTACAACTGCGAAAACGAGGGTATTTTCGATAGCCTTTAAGAATACCTCGTCCTCAAGGAAGAGAGAGTAGAAGTTGCTTAATCCTACCCATCTCGGGAACTCTGCCATGTTGAAGTTTGTAAAGCCCATAGGAAGGGAGATACAAACAGGAACAATCATAAAGATAAAGAATAATACGAAGTAGGGAGCGATAAGTCCGTAAACGCCCTTATTCTTTTTCATTTCTCTCAAAGTATACCGGAACTTGTTATCCTCGATATACAATGACTTTTCATTAGTAGCCAAAACTCGATTCCTCCTATATTATTTTTAAGAGATTTACTTCTTAAAGAGATTAAGGTCTTCGTTCTTTCTTGTGATTTCTGCGTTGATATCTCTGTTATAAGAAGAAAGAGCGTATCTCGGGTTCCATGTGTCGTTTACAACAGCTCTGAACGCGTTCTTTACGTGACGTGTTGTTGCGTAGGAAGCGGGGATAATCGGAATTTCAACTGTCTGGGACATCTGTGCGGAAATCTTTTCATATTCAGAGTTTGACCAGGGGAGCTGTTCGAGAGCGTTGATGTTCGCTGTATCGAAACGTCCCATCTGACCCATCTGACCTTCGATTGTACGGCCGTAACGAACCATAACCTCATCGGAGGTGAACCACTTGATAAAGGACCATGCCGCATTTACGTCGGCACACTTCTTGAAGATTACTGCGCCTGCGGAGCTTGAGTTAGCCGCATGAGTAACCTCGCCTGTCTTATTGCCGTTTTCGTCGAGAACGGGAGTACCGGGAACAAGTGTGAAGTCCCAGAGACCCTTGATTTCGGGAGCAGAAACGGTAAGCTGGTTATAGAAGGTATAGTTGTTGATAATGATAGGCATTTCACCTGTTCTGAAACGTGTGAAGGGGTCGTAGGTCTGTTCAAAGTCGTAGATTGTGTAGAAGTCAGTCCACATCTTGAAGGCGTCTACTACATCCTTCTTATCGTAGGTGGTCTGTGTAAGCTCATTGTTATACATGTTGTTTCCTGTCTGGAGAACCAGCATGGAGAATGTATCGCCTGACTCAAAGATTGAGCTTGAAAGGTTGGATGTAGGCTGAAGCAGTCCTACTGTAAGGTAAGAACGCTGGAGAACGGGGATAATGTCGATAAGCTCATCCCATGTTTCGGGAACCTTATCTACGCCCAGCTCCTCTAAGATGTCTGTACGATAGAACATCATGGGGAAGGTCTGGGAAACGGGGAGTCCGTAAACGCCGCCGTTATAGGAATAAAGCGTTGTTATTGTATCGGTGTATCTTTCTTCAACAACGTCGTTATAGTCGTTGAACTTGGATACGTCTACGAGAAGGTCTCTCGCCGCACACTGGATCGGGAAGTCGCCGCCTAAGAATAATGCGATATCGGGACCCTTACCTGCAAGAGTTGCTTCAAGGATAGCGCCCTGTACAAGGTTGATACTTGCGTGAACGCCTGTATTGTTCTGGTTGAAGTCGTTATCTACGAGGTCCTTAACTACGGTAGCCTGGTCACGACCGAGGGAAACCCAAACGTTAAGGGACTTTTCAGTAGTATCGGAAAGCATTGTGTAGTCTTCAAAGAAGGAGCCGATGAAGGCCTGGAAGCCGAAGGCTAAATCCTCAAAGAAGTTACCGTTTGCTCTGCTTGCTTCTTCGTGGCAGGTCATAACCTCGATATAGTCGAGTTCAAGAGGCTGGTCACGGTAGTCTCTCATCCAAGCGGATACAGCGGAGATATAATCCTTTAATGTACCGACCATGGAAGGAATTTCGTCCTTCTTGTCACAGCATCTCTGGAGAATTACTGCAAGAGACTGAAGAGAGGAAGCTTCGGAGCCCTGTCCGAGCTGTTCGATATTCATCTTTTCTTTATAAAGGGTATCGATAGCGTCTTCAAAGGTAGGAATTAACTCAGGAATCTGGATATCAACGAGGTAGTCGTTGTATTCGTCAGGGTCGGGACCTGTGATCATGAGTATTCTTCTGTAGTAATAGTTAAGGGTATAAACGAGATCGTCGAGACGTCTCATAACCTCACCGATGTCGCCGGGAACAGCTTCCATTGTAATGGTGTGTTCTCCTGCAGTAAGATAAACGTAAACATCATTTCCGTTATCGTCGGTTACTGTCTGTGCGTACCAGTAGGGGTCATATTTGAAGGGAACGATGTCGAACTGGTCATTGGGAACGACGCCGTCAACGTAAATACGTCTGTTGGAGTAGAAGCCTCTCATGGTCTTCTGTCTTGCCTTGAAGGAGAAGGTGTAGTAACCGTCTGCGGGAACGGTAAACTTCCATGTGATAGCCTGTGTAGCCTTCTTCCATGTATCAAGACCGATAGTGTTGTATCTCTGCTTGGTAGGATGGGAGGGGCTTGCGAGGCTGGAGGTTCTGTCGAATGTAGCGTAAAGAGTGGAAGAGTTCTTATGTTCGGGGGATTCAGCCTGAATAAGAATTGTATTTGTGCCTATTTCGTTTGTTCCGAGAGCTAAAGCGGGAGTAGCCTGAAGCTCGCTTTCGGAAGGAGCGGAATAAGCGGGAACTTCATCATAATTCTTGAAGGTAAGGCTCTTAAGAGCGAAGTTTGTTCTGATACCTTCTAAAGTAAGAGTATGAGTACCCTCTTCAAGATAGAATATGTAGGGATAGTTGAATAAGCCTTCCTTATCCTTTAAAGGATAGGTTACCCACATGTCAAGCTCCTGCTGTGTGGGCTTAAGCTCGTTATCCTTGCTGTCCTTCTTGATTTCGGAAGCGTCTTCCCAGTATCTGTCAAGGCTTATATCGTTACAAGCCACGAAGGGATATTCGCCGTCGATACGCATTCCCATATCGATGGTGGTACTTGCGCCCGAAATTGTGTAGTAAAGAAGCTCAAGGTTATAGATACCTGTCTCCTCTACATCAAAGGTATAGGTTACTGTACCTCTGTTGTTTGTCCAAACGAAGCAGTCCGACTTACCTTCATAATCGGTAATCTCATAAACAGGCTCTACGCCCTCGACGCCGATACCGGTAACACCGTCCTTCGCCTCGATGACGATTTCCTTGTCGGGTCTCTTCATACCGCTGTACTTTTCATAGTAAGCGCTGTATGTAGCGTCCCTGTTGCCTGTGTTCATGATGTTGGTGATGGTCGAAACCTCTTCTTCCGCCGTCTCGGTATTTTCCGCAAAAATGCTGAGCGGCTGTGCTGTAAGAACTATGGCTGCTGTAAGAATAAAAGCTAACGTTCTTTTCCTGCTGTTGCCCAAAATAAGCTCCACCTTTCTTTTAGTAACTGATTTAAAAGACATTACTGCCTATAAATAGAAATTTTATCCTCCTCGAGCTCGACTCTTACCCTGTCGCCGCCCTTTATTCCGAGTTTCGTAAGATAATCCTTCGGAATCTGGAGTCGTCCCGCCCTGTCGAGAAGAACAAGCTCGTCATGCTGACTCTCCTCCATAGCACGGATCTCTTCTTTCTGTCTCTCGCTGAGCTGTTCGAAGGAGATGTCCGAAAGATCGGTTCTTTTACGGATAAGCTCGCTGGAGGTCTTTCCGTCCCTTATGGCTACAACTCTGTCGATTGACTTTGAAAGATTTGTATCGTGAGTAACAATAATTATTGTTACGCCGGTTTCCTTGTTAAGCCGCCTGAATACCTCTAAAACGTTGTTTGCAGTTTTCGTATCCACGGCGCCTGTGGGTTCGTCCGCCAGTAAAAGCTTCGGATTGTTGCTGAGCGCTATCGCTATCGCAACTCTCTGCTGTTCACCGCCCGACATCTGTCCCAGCATGGAATTTTTTCTTGCCGAAAGGCCTACCATGTCGAGAAGCTCCTCTGCCCTCTTACGCCTGTTGCTGTAGCCGCTGAGCATCATAGGCATCTCAACGTTTTCCAGAGCGGTAAGATAGGGTATAAGGTTTCGTGCATTATTCTGCCACACGAAGCCTACGGTTTTTCTCTTATATTCGATAAAGTCCTTGTCGGTAAATTTAAGCATATCCTTTCCGTCAACGAAAAGGCTGCCTGCCGAAGGTCGGTCAAGTCCGCCCAGCATATTGAGAAGAGTGGATTTTCCTGAGCCCGAGGCTCCCACAATTCCCATAAGCTCCCCGCGTTCAACCGTAAGGTCAAGGCCCTGAAGCGCCATAACCTCTACGTCCTTCGTCTTATAGATCTTAACTAAATTGTCGCATCTCACCATTATATTTTCGGGAGGCGCGAGTAAAACTTTCTGCGGCATCACACACTCCTATATATATTATAATGGTATATCGTTCTGAACCACGCTTTTTATTTCTCCGTCCTCTAAGGTATAGACAACGTCCGCCAGCTCCATCATGGCTTCGTCATGAGTAGTCATAACCACGGTAATTCCATCGTCATGCACAAGCTCACGGAAAAGCTTCAGTACAGCTACGCCTGTAGCCGAATCGAGAGCGGCAGTAGGCTCATCCGCGAAGATTATCTTCGGCTTGTGTGCAACAGCTCTCGCAATAGCCACTCGCTGCTGTTCACCGCCGGATAATTCTCCCGGTCTGTGCTTCATACGCTTACTGAGACCTACTCTTGCAAGACATTCCTTTGCTCTCGCCGATCTTTCGGAGAGGGGATATCCTGCCAGACGGAGAGAAAACTCTACATTTTCGTAGGCGGTCATAGTAGATATAAGAGCCACCGACTGAAAAACGAAGGAAAAATCCTTGCGCCTGAGCTTATCCCGCTGTGAATCGGAAAGCTCTCCTATATCCTTTTCACCGAAGTAAACGTTTCCGCTGTTCTGCCTGTCTAACGCGCCGAGAATATTTATAAGGGTAGTTTTTCCTGAGCCCGAACGCCCTCTGAGACAAACAAGCTGGCCCTCGTTTACTTCAAGATTAACATCCTTAAGCGCATAAACGGTACTTCCGTCGCCTATTTTAAACTCTCGGGTAATGTGTTCTGCTTTTAAAACTTTTTCCATAAATTTTCCCGGTTTTTTACTTAAAATACTGGATTTAAAACGTTTTCCTGAAACAGTACGGACACACTCCCACACTATTTCTAATATATTATATCAAAAAATGTTTCTGTTGTCAATATTTATAAAAAGGTTTTAACCTGCCTGTGAGTATTGGGACGAAATAAACAAAGGTGTCAAATTTACGGTTAAAAATAACCCTTTTTCATCATTATTGTACATATATTGTTGTTTTTTTGACATAAAACACAAGATATAGATTACTTAATAAAGTCATAATGTAATCGTTTAAAAAAATTTAAGTAAAAATATATAAAATTGTCATAATATTTTCTATACCCTGTAAAATTTTTATATATTATTTTTTAATTGTATGAAAAAATAAAGCCGTACATTCAGGTTGAATGTACGGCTCATGTTTATTTTTCTATAAAATTCCTTATTATGTCAATATCCTTAATGGTGTCCTTATAACCCTCTTTATAATAAGGTACAAGTATTTCGGGCTTACGCTCCGTCCTTCCTATGCCGTGGGTATCAGAGGGCGAAATAATAAGAGCCCTTCCCTCTTTTTCAAGCTCATAAAGCTCGGAAAGCTGGCGGTTATACATTTCGTGGCGGACTGAAAGCTTTTCCCCGAGAAGCGGATATTTCGGATAAGCCATTTTCACCAGGGCAGAAAGCTTCTCCTTGCTTTTTGTGTAGCCTCTCGGCCTTGTGAGAATTACTATCACCTTATCGCATTTCCCCTCGGTCATGGCGTATCTGAAGGGTATAGAATCAGTTATACCACCGTCCATATATAGTCTTCCGTTTATTTCAACAGGCTGGAACAAAAGCGGAAGCGCACAGGAGCCCCTTAATACCATCCATTTTCTGTCCTCGGCAGGAACTCTCATATAAACGGTTTCTCCCGTTTCTATATCGGTAAGAGCGCCGTAGGCCTCCTCCCCATTTTTTCTGTATTCCTCAAAATCAAAGGGTACAAGCTCCTCGGGAATACTGCCGAAAACGAAATCAAGATTATAATAGGAGCGGTTTTTTCTGTTAAAAAGATGCTTTACGCCCATGTATCTTTTATCCGCCATGTATTTTTCAGCTATGGCGAGATTTCTTCCCGACTGACGGGAAATATAGGAAACTCCGTAGGAAATTCCTGCCGAAGCTCCTGCCACATAATCAAGATAAATTCCGCTGTCAAGAAGTGCGTCAAGAACGCCGCAGCTATATATGGTACGGCTTGCGCCGCCTTCAAGAACAATTCCAGTTTTCATAACCAAGCCCTTTCATAAAGCTAAAAATCGGGCGTCATATCAAGGGTTTCACAGCCCTTTTCCTGAATAAAGCCCTTTATCCCCAGAGACGCCGCCTTATCCACCACCTTATCATATTCAAAGGAGGTAAGCTTTCGGTTTATCTCGGGAAAACCTACTGCGTCATAACAGGGTGTATACTGCCTCATAATACTTACGAGAGGCGTTTTTTCGGGAAAGGTCTCTCCTATCCATTCCATAAGCTTCATACTGTCCTTATATCCCTTGGGCAGTATCAGATGGCGGATAATTACGCCCTTTTCCATTATTCCCTCGTCGTTTATTATGCAGTCAGGCTGTTGTCTCACCATTTCCTTTATTGCCTCAGAAGCTTTTTCAAAATAATCCTCTGCCCGTGAATATCTGAGGGACATTTCACTGCTGTAATACTTAAGGTCAGGAAGATAGATATCTATAAGCCCTTCAAGCCTTTTCAGCGACTCAACGCTTTCATACCCTCCGCAGTTATATACCACAGGAATACTGAGCCTGTCCTTTATTTTTTCCAGCACTTCAGCTATTTTATCGGAATAATGGGTTGCGGTAACAAAGTTTATGTTATGTACTCCCTCAGCTTCAAGAGAAAAAATAATCTCTGAAAGCTTTTCCCGGGAAATATCTTCTCCCTTAAGACCGTGGCTTATGGGGTAATTCTGACAGAAGGCACAGCGAAGGTTACAGCCCGAAAAGAATATAGCTCCGCTTCCTCTTGTTCCGGAAATCGGCGGCTCCTCACCGTGATGTACCATGAATTTGGCTATTCTTATTTCATTACCTGTGCCACAGAAGCCTTTATTCAGGCTCCTGTCGGTAATACAGCCCCTGGGACAAAGCCTACAGCCAGTCATTTCCCTTTTCAAACTCCTTTATAAAATTATCGGCTTTTTCAAATGCGTACATTATTTCCTTTCTGTAGGAAGGACTGTTTCTGTACTGTTCAAGGTCAAGCTCCGCAAGCTTATGACAGAGTATGACCACAGAGGAAAATCTTTTAAGGCTTATAAGCCTTTTCATATATTTCCAGTAGCTATCGATAAGTCTTTTTCTCATGTACCTTTTAAGCTCATCGTTGAAGGTAAAAATGCTCTCACAGGTTGCCGCAAGAGATGCCACCGCATAGAAAACGCTGTAATTACTCATAACCTCGGAAAGATTCCATACGTTTACCTTCGGAACCTTTACCTCCGCCATTTTAAAAATCATGCTTACAAACATATTGGCTATTTCGATACCGTTGCCGTTACTTATAATATTTATAAGCTCGCTGGCGGCTTCGGATATACGCTTGTCCTTTTCGGCGGAATCGGGAAGAAATACAGTATCGGAACCGTAAAGATCCTCTAAAGTAAGTCCCTTATTGGTTATAGCGTATAATGCAGTAAAATTAAGTCGGAGCTTCGCTTCCGAAAGGTCGGCGAATGTATACATTTTTCTCCGTACAAGCATCCTGTTTATCTCGTCCAGGTCGGCAGGGCGATTGTTAAGCTTCAGACTTATACTGAAACGGCGGAAATTATATTTATCAATAAGCTCCTTATTTTCGAGAACTCTTCTCATTGAAAAGCGTACTGCCGCAAGTCTTATACATTCATAGACATGCTCCGCCTCTTTATTAAGCCCTTTATCCTCTGTCTTGTTTTTTTCATATTTTTCATAGATTTTCTTGTTTATCTTACTGAAATCGAGAGAGGTATCTATAATACTGAGGCTTAAAAATACAGGCTCTCCTATATATACCGAGCTTTCCGTGCCACCTATATCGATAAGCTTTATCGTTTCGCCCTTATAGAGTCTCCTTAAAATAAGCGCCAGTATTATTATCTTTATATTTTCGGGAGTATATTTGCTCCTGTATTTTTCGATACATTCGGAAAGTGGCTTTTCCCCGAAGAATATCAGGTCGAATATGTTTACCCCTATCTTTTCTGCATAGAAAACGGTATTCCTGCCGAAGATAAAGGGAAGCATCTTTTCAAGATATTCACAGGATTTTTTATCTGAAATTATCTTTTTCGGCGAAAAAAAGAAGGATATTATATTTTTAGGTATAGCGGTAACCGTAATTTTCATAAATATCCTCCTTTCAATTTTTAAATCAATGCATTATATATTTCGCTTTTTGAAAATTCGGTTTTAGAAGCTATTTCCTTTGCTGCGGCGGAAAGCTTCATCCCGTCTTCAACAAGAGCCTTTGCCATAGCTGCCGCTTCCTCAAGAGTTATTTTTCCAGAAGCTTCTTCCTCAGTCTTACCTTCTATAATAAGAACAAATTCTCCCTTTGGAACTTTTTCCTCATAGTAGGAAACCATTTCCGAGATTTTTCCTCTTATTACCTCTTCATGTATTTTCGTAAGCTCACGGCAGAGAGCTATTCTCCTGTCTCCGAAGGCTTCAAGCATATCCTTTAAGGTATTGAGAAGCTTATGGGGAGCCTCATAGAAAATAAGAGTACGCTTAAAATCCTTAACCTCATCAAGATGAGCCTGACGCTGTTTCTTTGTTACGCTTAAAAAGCCCTCAAAGGAAAAGCGTGATGTAGGAAGTCCCGAAATTGCCAGAGCGGACATAGCCGCTGTGGGAGAAGGAACAACGTTTATCTCTATTCCCCTTTCGGCACAAAGCCTTACAAGATCCTCGCCCGGGTCTGAGATACAGGGCATTCCTGCGTCGGTAACTATTGCACAGCTTTCGCCGTTTTCAATTCTTCCCAGTATATATTCGCCCTTTTCTCTTATGTTATGTTCATAGTAGCTTACAAGGGGCTTCTGTATTCCGAAATGAGTAAGAAGCTTTAAGGTTACTCTTGTATCCTCTGCCGCAATGAAATCCACATTTGTGAGAGTTTCTATTGCTCGGGGACTGAAATCCGAAAGATTACCTATAGGTGTTCCTACCACATAAAGCTTAGCCATAATACCTGTTCCTTTTATAATTAAGATATACGATTATTTTACCATATTTGTTCATAAAGTTCAAGATAATATTATTTCAACAGCCCTTGAGTGTTAAAAAAATAGCATAAACAAGCCTTATTTTAACATTTTCAACGTAGTTTTCAACTGTTCATAGCGGGAAAAGCGAAAAAATTCCTTAGTTTTCCACACTTTCAACAGGAAAACCTGTTGAAAACCCGATTTTTACTGTTTGTTAAAATTTTATTACAGTATTTTAAATACAAACCGTATAATTACCATTAAAATTTAATTTTTGTAAAAGCTGTAAACCCTATTGGTGAAGGGCTTATTTCAGCCATAGAAAAATCATCTGAAAAAACCTTTTTTTATGTACAATATTATAAACCTTGTTTTTTCACTTGATTTTTTCTGAGAGGTTGAAAAAATTACATGCTTTAGTTCACGAAAAGGCTTTTATACCGCCCGATTTTAACAGTTTCAACGAAGTTTTCAACAGAAATCCCCCTGAAGCTTAATTTTTTCTTCTTAGTTTTCAACATTTTCAACAGGAAAACTGTAAATTTACTGTTTAGGTTACAGTTTGGTGACAATAATACAAATAGTAATCATTTTTTTAAATAACAGAAAGGAGAAATAAAAATATGAGAGGCGTAAATAAGCTGGTAGTTGAAATAAAGTCTGACGGAGAATATTTTGAAAAGGCTCTTTTATTTTTAAGACCCGATAAAAGAGACGCTCCCCAGAGGGAAATCTCCGACGGAGCGGAAAAGCTCCTTAATAAAATAAATACAAAAAAGCCCACGAAAAAACAAAGCCTTATTCCTGCGCTTATAGGAGTAATAACAGGCTCTGCTCTTTCCTGGGGCATAGTATTTCTAATCGGAATTATACCTTAATTTAAGGGTATCCGTGCTTACGTTGCTGATATATACTATATTACTGCATACTATTATACTTTTAGGCATATCCAGAGAAACATAGTAAATCTTTCCGTTTTTCTGGCACTTCGACAGATATTCGTTCATATATTTCTGAACCGTTACCTTTTCTATGTCGAATATTCCTACTATTTCATTTTTATGAACAGTTACATCACTGCCTAAATGTATATACATATTATTCCTCGTTATAATGGGTTAAAGCTTCCCTTTTCCACGTTCCAGACGCTTGCATTATTGTAATTTTTTATGTCAGAAATATTACAGGAAGTAATAAAAGTCTGAAAATTGTCAATATGACTTGTTATAAAGCCTCTTCTGTATTCATCCAGCTCACTTAAAACATCATCAAGAATAATTATCGGAACATCCTTGCTCTTTTCATATATCATTCTTGCTTCCGCAAGCTTTAGGGCTACTGCTATACTTCTTATCTGACCCTGTGAGGCGAAATCCTTTGAGGGTACTCCGTTAATAAAAAAGGATATATCATCCCTGTGAGCGCCTACCACAGTATATTTCATTTTGATTTCTTTATCGAAGGTTTCTTTGAGCTTTTCCATATATGTGCTGTACATAAGGTCAACATCCTCTGTATTATAAGGAATATCCTCCATTATCGTACTTTCATATTTCATGGTAAGCTTTTCGTCTGCTTTATTTATTCTGCCGTAGAATTCATTTGCGTAGGCTGAAAGAGTGTTGAAATATTTAAGCCTTCCGCACATTACATTTACGCCAAGCTTGGAAAGAGTATCGTTCCAGCTTTCAAGCATAATTCTTGAATAATCGTTATCATAGCCTGTGAGATTATAAAGCAGGTTGTTCTTCTGTCTCAGGGCCTTATTATATTCATAAAGCTTAGAATTATGAACACGGTTAATCATATTTGATACAAAATCAATATAATCCCGTCGTTTTTCAGGATTTCCCTTTACAATATATAAATCTTCAGGTATAAAAATAACGTATCTTAACGCTCCGTATAATTCTTCGGCACTTTTCATTTCAAGCCCGTTAAAGGTAAGCTTTATATTACTGCCCTTTTGAATATAAAGGATAGTATTTTCCTTATCGGGAAGCTTATCGAAGGTAAAGCCAAGCTCTATCGAAATTTCATTTTCATTGCTATCGCTGCCGAAAGGGATAAGCTCCGCCGCCTTAGGACTTCTGAAGCTTTTTCCGAGACAAAGAGAAATTGCCTCGCAGATATTAGTTTTACCCTGAGCATTACTGCCCGTAAAGATATTTATCTTAGGGTTAAAGCTAAATTCAGCCGAGGCTATATTCCTGAAATTTTTTACAGAGAGAGATTTTATTATCATTCTTCTATTTTACAGATAAATTCTTCTGTTTCCTCTTCAAAATTGACGGTAACCTTATCGTTATTATAAAGCTTTTTTCCTCTCATCATACAGACCTCGCCGTTTACCTCAACGATTCCGTCGGTAATCATAAGCTTCGCCATACCGCCTGTTTCGGCGATATTTCCGAATTTAAGAAACTGCTCAAGCTTTATAAAGGGAGGATTTACTTTTATTTCAGTTGCCATGATTTTTCCTTTCAGTTACTTATTACGGACAGGAAGAACTATTCCTACGAAGCTTTCATCATCAAGAGGCTTTACTCTTATAGGAGAAAGCGGGCCGGTAAAGTCTATCTTAACCTCGTCACATTCGCTGTTTCTTAAAGCGTCTATCATATACTTTGCGTTAAAGGCAATTTCAAGCTTTTCACCGCCGTACTTTATAGCCAGCTTATCACTCATTTTACCGAGAGAGGTTTTAATCTCAATATCAAGATTATCATTTTCAAAGGTACAGATAACAGGACACTTATAACGGTCTGTATTTAAAAGGAGAGTTCTGTCTAAAGACTGGGAAAATTCCGAAGCCTTAACTATTGCAGTAGATTTCTCCTCAAAATTCATGATTCTGTCGTAGTCGATAAAGCTTCCCTCAAGTAAGCGGGAAATTATCATATAATCATCCTTCGAGAAGCAGATCTGGCTTCTGTCGATACAGATAGCAACCTTCTTATCGTTGCTTTCGTCGGATAACATTCTCATAAGCTCTCCGAGAGTTTTTGAGGGTACCACGAAATCTATATCGTTATAGGTAACAGGCTCTACTCTTTTCGCCATTCTTACGCCGTCAACGGAAACAACGCTTAAAACGTTATTTTCGATGTGGAACTTACTGCCCATGTGAACGGGCTTTATATCTGTTGTAGCGATAGCGTGGAAGGTCTGTCTTATCATGCTTTTAAGAACAGCCTCATCCACATAGAAGGTTATATCGTTTCTGAGCTCGGGAATATTGGGATACTGGTCTCCGCTTACGCCTACAACGTTGAAAACTACCGAGCCTGAACGGAGAGTAACATTTACTCCCTTATCGGTAGAAATTTCAACAAGTCCCGCAGGCATCTTTCTTATCATTTCACCGAAAATCTTGGCGTTTACTACTACCTCTCCTTCTTCCTCGGAGGTAGCGGGGCTTACCTTACACTTTATTCCCATTTCAAGGTCATAGCCTGTAACGGTAATAACGCCTTCCTTAAGATTTATAAGAACTCCCTCCAGCGCAGGAATAGGAGAACGTGATGAGCTTGCCTTAGAAGCATTAGATAAAGCGTCCGATAAAGTATTTCTGTCGATTGAGAATTTCATTTTAATTATTCCTTTCGCTGAGAAAAAATAAAATTAAAAATAAAATATATTATTTTAGTTTTAGTAATAGGGACGGGTAAAACGTGGAAAACCTCATTTTTTACCTTTATTATGCAGTATTCCCTGCTTAAAACACGGTTGATAAAAAATGGAAATTGTTAAAAGAATTTTCAACATTTTCAACTTTAAACCTTTCAGATTCAACCGTTGATGAAATGTTGAAAGATATGGGGAAAACCTGTCCTTAAATGTCCTTATCAGACATTCATATTTCCTATATTTTTTATAAGGTCGTCTACCGTTGCTCTGTAAGCGCTGTCCTTCTGCATTACCTTTTTAACCTTATTTGTTGCGTATACTACGGTAGAATGATCTCTTCCGCCGAACTCCTTACCGATAGAGGTATAGGAAAGCTCGGTAACCTTGCTTATAACGTACATAGCTACCTGACGGGCGGTTGAAACCTGAGAATTTCTGTTCTGGGAACGGATTTCCTCGGGAGAAACGTTGAAGATGTGGCTTACTTCTGTAATAACCTTTTCAACGGTAACAGGAATAGGCTGATGCTCGGTCATAACGTCTCTTATTATGTTCTGTGCCATAATAAGTGTAGGCGTACTTTCGGTAAGCATGGTTATAGCGTTCATCTTAACGATAGCTCCCTCAATCTGACGGATATTGTTCTTAAGCTTGTCCGCCATATATTCCATTACGTTATTGGGAATCTTAAGATTTAAAAGCTCAGCCTTTCTCTTTATGATAGCCAGTCTTGTTTCAAATTCGGGAGGAGTAATATCCGTTAATAAGCCCCATTCGAAACGGGTAATAAGTCTTACTTCAATATCGTTTATTTCCTTCGGAGGACGGTCGGAGGTAAGAATAATCTGTTTTCCCGATCTGTGTAATTCCTCGAAGGTATGGAAAAGCTCGTTCTGGGATTCCTTCTTGCCTGCGAAGAACTGAACGTCGTCTACGAGAAGCATATCGGCACTTCTGTACTTATGCTTGAAATCGTCGGTAGTAGAGGTTCTTACGCTGTTAACGAATTCGTTAACGAAGGTTTCTGCTGAAACGTATACTATATTATATTCAGGATGACGAAGATTTACTTCATTCTTAACCGCACATAAAAGATGGGTTTTTCCGAGACCCGGCTCGCTGTATATGTAAAGGGGATTGAAATTCTTTGAGGTTTCGAACTGCTGTCCCTGAGCTATCGCCTTGCAGGCTGCACAGGCGAGACGGTTACTTTCGCCTATTATAAAGGTATCAAAGGTATGTTTATAGTTGCTATTATGTTCCTTATTCTTCATATCTATGAAGCGTGGGTCATATAAGGGGTCGGGAATAGGATCAACGTGCTTTATCATATCAACGGAAGGGTTAGGCTCATGCTCCTCCTCATTGGTAAGATATTCTATTTCAACGTCAAAGCCGAGAATTTCCTTAAGCTGCTTCTTGAATATGTAATCGTAATGCTTTTCTACCATTTCCTTTACATAATCGTTGGCTATAAATAAAACAACCTTGTTGTTATTGAGCTTTACGGGCTTTATCGGGTCTATCCAGAGTGTTCTTGCAGTATCGGTAATATCGAGCTGACTTTTCATAAGCTCAAATATATCGCTGAACGAGTTCATTTTCGTCAATCCTTCCATTCATAAAAAAATAATAGTGATACTTAAATTTATTCTATCACAAAAAAATGTATTTTGCAAGTAAAAACCTTATATTTTTTAATTATTGTATACTGTTCTTATTATATATAGTATATAAAGGGGTGAAAAATATAAGAAAACACTTGATTTTTTTCGTTAAATAGTTTATAATATCATAGAAGCTCTTGAATATGAGCACAGACCCTGTGCAAGGTCGTGTTGTGAACCATGTCAGGCGGGGAACCGAGCAGCATTAAGCAAATTTCGGCCTGTGCGCAGCAAGCCTGTGTTCATACTCAAGGGCTTTATCTTATCCGTGAGAAAGTGAGGTTTTATATATGTATCTTGCATTATACAGAAAATACAGACCTAAAACCTTCGAGGATGTTATCTCACAGGAGCATATAACTACTACTCTAAAAAATCAGCTTAAAAACGGACAGAATGCTCACGCTTATCTTTTTACAGGCTCAAGAGGTACGGGAAAAACTACTTGTGCAAAAATTCTGGCGAAGGCTCTTAACTGCCTTAATCCTGTTGACGGTAATCCCTGTCTCGAATGTGAGGCCTGCCGTTCCATTGAAGCCGAGGGCTCTGACGTTACGGAAATTGACGCCGCTTCAAACAATGGCGTTGATTATGTAAGAGAGCTTAAGGAAGAAGCTGTTTATGCGCCGATAACCTGTAAATACAGGGTTTATATAATCGACGAGGTTCACATGCTTTCAACAGCCGCATTCAATGCGCTTTTAAAGCTGATTGAAGAGCCTCCGCCTCATGTAATTTTCATTTTTGCCACAACGGAAAATCATAAGGTGCCTGCAACTATTCTTTCAAGATGCCAGCGTTTTGAATTCAGACGTATCGACATAAATGAAAGTAAAAAGCGTCTTATTGAAATTTCCGAAAAGGAAAACGTAAGGCTTTCCGATGAGGCGGCATTTTTAATTTCAAAAATCTCCGACGGCGGAATGAGAGACGCTCTTTCCCTTCTTGACCAATGTCTCTCGGTAAGTAATGAAATTACCGCCGAGGTTGTAAGAGAATGTGCGGGAATTTCGGGAAGCGATTATCTTTTTGAAATAACCGACAGGATCGAGGAAAAGAATATCACCGCGGTGCTTAAGCTTATTGACGAGCTTGTAAGCCGTTCAAAAAATATAGGTAAGCTTCTTGAGGAGCTTATCGGACATTACCGCCTGCTTATGCTTCTTAATGCGGGAGCCGATAATTCGGTTACTAAGATTTCCGAATCTGAGCTTCCTTTATATAAGAAACAGACTGAGAAATATACTCTCGAAGAAATAATGAGATGTATTTCTGTTCTGAGTGAATTTTTAAGCAGTATGAATAGGGCAACAAATCCCGTTCTTCATGCGGAAATGTGTATGATAAGGCTTTGTACGCCCAAGCTTGACAGCGGTGAAAAAGCATTATCCATAAGAATAGATCAGCTTGAAAAGCTTCTTAACAATGCAATAAGAAACCTGAAATCGGGAACAGTAGTTACTGAAGGTATTCAGGAACCTGAAAGCTCTGATGTTTATTATCCTGCGGAAGAGATTATACCTGAAGCGAAAAATACAGAGTATATTCCTCCCGTTTATGAAGCTCCTGTTCCTGAAAACAGTATTTATACCGAAGAACAGCCTTTTGAGATAAAGCTGCCCTTTGAAGAAGCTCCTGCAGAAAAGGAAGTTCAGGAAGAAGCTGTTCCCACTGATGAAAAGAAGGAAGAAACTCTCGCTCAGGTTATCGAAGCCGTAAAGGAACAGAAAAAGGAAGCTGTTATGGCTCCTTCTGTAAATATTACGGAAGAGGAAGACTTCGGGGATTATAAAGTTCTTGAGGAATGGAACGAGATAATTGAAACTATTCCCTTTTCGGTAAGAATACTTATAAGCGATACTACTGCAAAAATTAAAGGAAACACAGTTCTTATCGAGGGCGGCGAGCTTTGTGTAGGCTACGCTACGGGAGATTTCCGACAGGATGTACAGACTGCCGTTTCAAAGGCTCTCGGAAGAAATATTACAATAGTCGGTAAAAAATCCGAAAAAAAGGAAGAGGATATCGACAAAAAAGTCAATGACTTTCTCGATTTCGCAAGAAGTCAGGGAGTTAACATAAAGGAACAATAATTTAATTACGAAAGGAATTAAAAAAATGAAAGCAAGATTACCTCAGGGATACCAGAATAAGGGTATGGGAAATATGAACAACATGGTACGTCAGGCACAGAAGATGCAGGAGGATATCCAGGTTGTACAGGAAAGACTCGAACAGACTGATTTTACTGAAACAGCAGGCGGCGGCATGGTAGAATTAACCATGACAGGCGGCAGAGTTTTAAAGGAAATCAAGATCAATCCTGAAATCGTTGATAAGGACGATATCGAAAGCTTACAGGATGTTATCGTGGCAGGCGTAAACGCAATCTTAACAAAGATTGACGACGAAAGTGCAAAGGAAATGGAAAAGGTAACAGGCGGAGTAAGCTTCCCCGGACTTTTCTGATAAGCTGATATGTCGGAATATAATTCCCTTCCTCTTGTTACTGCGGCTGAGCAGCTTGCGAAGCTTCCCGGTATAGGTATGAAAACCGCCCAGAGGCTTGCATATTATATGCTTAATCAGCCTGTGGAGGAAATCGAAGAATTCTGCAGTGAGATTTTAAAGGCAAGAAACAGCGTACATTGCTGTAATGTCTGCCAGAATTTTACTGACGGAGATACCTGCTCAATATGTAACGAAGACAGAAGGAACAAAAAAATAATCTGTGTGGTTGAAGCTCCGAAGGACGTTTCCGCTCTTGAACGTGCAGGAGGCTTCGGCGGTGTTTATCATGTTCTCCACGGACTTCTCTCCCCTATGGATAATATCGGGCCTAACGATATCCGTATACCCGAGCTTATGAGAAGGCTTTCGGGAGATATCGACGAGGTTATTATGGCGACTAACCCTACCGTTGAGGGCGAGGCTACTGCCGCTTATATAAGCAGGATGATAAAGCCGCTTAATATCAGGGTTACACGTCTTGCCTACGGTCTTCCCGCAGGCTCGGCTCTCGAATATGCCGATGATGTAACGCTACAGAGGGCGCTTGAAAACAGAAACGAATTGTAATAATAAGCTGTATCTTTATGATACAGCTTTTTTCTTGTATAACGAAAACCCCCGGCTGTGCCGGGGGTTCAAAAAAGCTTTAGCGATAAATAGAAAAAATAACCTCCTTCTGGTATAATGAGAAGTGCGGTCTGGCAACTGCACAAACACAGAAGGAGGAAGTCAAATG
>JAZSBN010000048.1:0-5564 GCA_045602405.1 Ruminiclostridium sp. | reverse complement strand
TCATTCATTTGACTTCCTCCTTCTGTGTTTGTGCAGTTGCCAGACCGCACTTCTCATTATACCAGAAGGAGGTTATTTTTTCTATTTATCGCTAAAGCTTTTTTGAACCCCCGGCACAGCCGGGGGTTTTCGTTATACAATTATAAAGGCATCGGTTTACAACCGATGCCTTTTTCTTATACTTCAAATTTCTGAATACACTTAAAGGAAATGCCTTCAGGCTTAAGACCCTTTCTCGGGAAGTAAATTCTCATTGTGGAATAGCGTGAAAAGAGGTTTACCTCCTTGGTTATCGCTACAGGCTTACCCTCCGTACCGTTCCATGTGAACGTACCGCTGGGTATTCCCGTATAGAAAAGAGTAGCCGAAACCTGAGCGAGACTGCTTAAATTACAGGAGGCTGTCATTGTTACCTCGTAACAGCCGGGCTGAGCCAGATCAAGAAGGAATACATAGCTTGAATCCGCTTCGGCGGAAGCCTCTTCAAGAGAAACATAAAGCTCCTCGTCAAGATAATGGGTTACGACATTTTCCATGTCAAGCTCCTCGGTCTCATTCTCACGGTTTATTATCTCAACCTTTTCTTCGTTTCCGATAAACCTGTCCATAGCCCTTGTATTCATAAGCATTCTGCATATATTCATGGCGTTACGCTGAAGCTCCGCTCTGGTAAGCGTACCGTTTTCCAGGGCAGTAAGCGTAGTATCCTGATTATTCGCTCCGTCGGGACATACCATATATATGTCGTTCTGAGCCCTCGCCATAGCGGCAAAATCATTTCTTGTAACCTCTCCGCCTCGTGTATTGAGGTGAGTCCACCAGTCGGTAACTGCAATACCCTCATAGCCCCAGTCCTTCCTCAGTATCTCTGTGGTAAGGTCATAGCTTGCACCCGTATAAAGACCGTTAACCTTTCCGTAGGTGGTCATTATGGATTTTGCGTTACCCTGTTTTACTGCAATTTCAAAGCCCTTAAGATAGATTTCCCTTAAGGCTCTTTCGGAAATAACGGAATCAATAACATGTCTTCCCTCTTCCTGATTATTTCCGCAGAAATGCTTAATCGTACCCGTTACGCCCGATTTATGGAGTCCCTGAAGCTCGGAAGCCGCCATAATTCCCGTAAGATAAGGATCCTCGGAGAAATACTCAAAGTTTCTGCCGTTCAGGGGATGGCGGTGGATATTCATTCCCGGGCCTAAAAGACAATCAACATTATTATAGGCTATCTCCATTCCCGCAAGAGTAAACAGCTTTGTAACAAGCTCTTTGTTGAAGGTTGAAGCGATAAGAGTGCCATTGGGAAGGCTGAAGGCCTTTGTTCCGCAGTCAAGTCTCATTCCTGAAGGCCCGTCGGCACAACAGCCGCAGGGAACACCGAAATTCTTAAGATTTTCCGAAACTCCGCCGAAGGCTGCCGCCGTTCCGGGGGTAACCTTGGGACTTCCCATGCCCTCGCCTCTTATTATGCAGGACAAATCATAGTCGGAAAGCTGGGCGATAAATTCTCCCATGGTATTTCTGCCGCATTTTACATCATTCAGCTTTATGCCCTTGTCGCCTGTATATTCTATTTCATAAGGCATATCCTCACGTCTGCGTTCCTCCTCGCTTATTCTTAAAAGAGGAACATTCTCAAAGCCAGACCTGCATTTTCCTGAAATGAATTTAGGCTTGAAGCGGTTGAATTTTCTTACTGGAGCAAGAGCCTGCCTGCATTTTTTCACAACAAGGGTTTCATCTATTGTAACAGAGCATACCTCTGACGCAGAACGCACATCTGTTCCGATATAGAGCTTATGCTCGCCCTTTTCAAGAACAAAGCAGTTTATAAAGCCTGACAGCCCGCTGTCATCATAAGCGGCAAAATCCTCAAGATTAACCCTTAAGATAAACTCCTGCTCCTCCGAGGGGGAAAGAAGCGATGTTTTCTCAAAACCGCAAAGCTGACGAAGAGGCTGACCGAGATTACCCTGAGGAGCTTCGTAGTAAAGCTGGATAACCTCCTTACCCTTGAATACTCCCGTATTTTTAACGGAAACCGTAATTTCAGCCGTTCTTTCCGTTACGGAAACATTTTTAGCATTCATATCAAAACTTGTATATGAACAACCGTATCCGAAGGGGTAGCGTACTCGCTCCTTAGCGAAGGTTTCGTAGTAGCGATAGCCTACATATATATCCTCGCAATAGAAATTCTCGGTAAGATTTCCGAAAAACTTATGGGCAGGACAGTCAGCTATTTCATAGGCAATCGTATCAGGGAGCTTACCTGAAGGACTCACCTCGCCGCAGAGCACACGGGCTGTACCTGTACCGCCTGTCATTCCGCCCTGCCACACATAGAGAACTGCGTCGGGATTATACTTATCAACAAAGCTCATGTCAACTACTGCTCCCACATTAAGGAGAACGATCATCTTCCCGAAGCATTCACGGACAATTCCAAGCATTTCCTCTTCGCTATCGCTGAGATAGTATGCCCCCTTTTCCGCCCGATTATCATGCTCCTCGCCTGCAGTCCTACCGATTATAACTATAGCGGTTTCAGAAGTTTCGGCTATTTTTTCTGCGAGACTACGGCTTAAAGGCATTTCAGCCTGTGACCATGGCTCAGTTCCCCAGCCCTCGCCCTGTTCAAAGGGGTTTTCGCTGTCCCAGTCCTTATATACCGAAAGAAGCTCCTTGTTTATATTAACGCCTGCTTCGATAAGTCCGTCGGTTATGCCTGTAACCTTAGAAACGTTCACCATTCCGCCTGAACCTGTACCGCTCTTGTAGTAGTGGAGCTGGATTCTTCCGAAAACTGCGGTCTCCTTCTCTTTATCAAGAGGAAGAACGCCGTTTTCATTCTTCAGCATTACTATACCCTCGGCTACAGTTTCGACGGCAGCTTCTAAATATTCCTTCCAATCAAGTATTATCGCCATAATAAACTTTTCCTTTCTGTTTTATAACTTTGTTCATATTTCTTTGACATGATAACGAAATCCATTCCATGTTTCGACATTTTTCGACACGGAAAACAGGATGAAAATAATGTAAAATATTGTAAATAGCCCTTTTTTTGCGACGTAAATCGACAAAAAACGCCATTTTCAAAAACTACCGTTTTCGGCTTTATTATCAGCTTTATTGAGTTTTTACAGCAAAAAAATAAATCGATTAAAAAATCTTTTTCTTTGATTTTGAAAGATTTCTTGGAAACGCTCTTGTATTTTTGTTCATATCATGGTAGAATTTAGGTACAAGAGATAACGCACAACAACTTGGAGGACAAAAACATGACAGAAAAGACAAAAATACTCATCGGAGACGATTCAGCCGAGTACGGCCTCTCATGGGCAAGCTTATTGAAGGAGGAGGGAATGTTCGCTGTAACAAGGCAGAAGAACGGCAGAATCATCCTTGATTCGATAAAAAACGACATGCCGGACTTTCTGGTTATCGACGCTAAGATGCCTGAGCTTGACGCAGTATCCCTTATGGAAGAGATAAAGTCATCGAGACTGAGTCTCCCTGTAACAATAGTAGTTTCAAACCTCAATTCTCCTGAAATCGAAAAGGAAGTAATGGAGGCAGGCGCAAGCTACTTTATGGTTAAACCCTTCACACCTAACCAGCTTTTCAAGAAAATAAGCAATCTTATGAGCTCCAGAGACGGCACAAATGCATCAGGTAAGGAGGTAGACAACATCGAATACATAGTTACCGATATCATTCATCAGATTGGTATTCCTGCACACATAAAGGGATACCATTACCTGAGAGCCGCAATCATCCTCTCAATAGGCAATGACGACATGATAAACAACGTAACAAAGCTTCTATATCCTTCCGTTGCACAGAAATTCAGCACTACATCTTCCCGTGTCGAAAGAGCGATCCGCCACGCTATTGAAATAGCCTGGGACAGGGGCGATGTAGATATGCTGAATACCCTTTTCGGCTATACCGTTCATACCACGAGAGGAAAGCCCACAAATTCTGAATTCATTGCTCTTATCTCCGATAATCTCAGACTAAAATTCTATCCCCATGTTGCAATATAATCAAAAGCCGCTTTCTGCCGATTATGCAGTAAAGCGGCTTTTTTCATTCCGATTTACATAAGGTTATCTTATTGTCCTGGTAACAATACTGTTCTTCCCGTTATCCTTAACCTCATACATAAGCCTGTCCGCCTTATCGAGAACGGAGTTAAAGCGCTTACTGCCCTTGAATCTTATCGCGCCCACAGAGAAGGTTATCTTAACTCTTTCTCCCATTACATCACAGTAAAGTCCGTCTCTCATGGAGTTGAATCTCTTTTCAAATTCTGCTTTGGATATTCCGGAAATGAAAACAGTAAACTCATCGCCGCCGAAACGGCCTACTATACCGTCTCCAAAGGTTTCCTTCAATCTGCTTCCAAAGGTAGAAAGCACATCATCGCCGATAATATGGCCGAAGGAATCGTTGAAAAACTTGAAATCATCAATATCTATCATAGCGAATATGAAGGCACGCTCATCATTAGCACAAGACAGGGATTTATTGACTCTGTTTGTGAATGCGTCACGGTTATATACTCCCGTAAGTCTGTCCTTCTCCACGAGATTAGCCATCTCATTACGCTTTCTTACCTCTTCCTCGATATTCTGGATACGGCCGAAAACGCTTTCCATTCTTCCGAACTCGTTCATAATGCTAACATAATATGTACGACACCATGTATAATCATCGGCAATAGCCTTCGAACGGTATTCAATAGTTGATTTCAAAGGCTTTACACAGGCTTCCATAAGTGTTCTTGTAAATTTAGGAAGGTCATCGGGATGTACAAAGGATGAATTGTGATTAAATTCAGAATATTTCTCTATAACTCTTCTTTCAACTCTTCCATCTTTATTTGTTGAAAAAATCATCTGGTCTTCCGCTATTTTATATTCAAAAAGAAAGGCCTGAGTGGTTTCTTCAAAAATCCTGTATCTCTCGCTGTTTATAATAAGATTCTTTTCCATAGCCTTATATGACGAAATATCTATGATAGTCACAAGGAAAACAGGATATACGCTCTTTACAAAATCGATCTGTGTTCCGAGAACCTGATACCAGCGTACAGAACCGTCAGGTCTCCGACCCTTACAGTCTATGCTGAATTCAGATTTTGTATTCATTTCGTTATATAAACGCCACGCGTCCTCCTCGACAAAAACCGAGGCGGCATCTTCAAGCTTGTCCCTGTACTGTTCCCAGGTATAGCCGAGAGTAGAAAGCATGTGCTTGTTCATATAAAGGACATGTATTGTATCTCTGATTTCAAAGGCGGCAATACCTGTCGCGAATTTATCAAGTATATTTTCTATGGCGCCTCTGCCGCCTGTATTGGTTATTAAACTGGAAAAATTGTTTATAAAATTATTATTCACCAAACAGCCCTCCATTTTTGTTCATATATCCGAAGTTGATGAACGAATATAAATATTGTTTCTCATTTCTGTATTTTCATTTTAGCATATTTTGACAGAATAATCAATATTTTTATAAGATTTTTTATAAAAAAGTTTTAATTTTTGTATAAT
>JAZSBN010000047.1:0-21517 GCA_045602405.1 Ruminiclostridium sp. | reverse complement strand
CATCAGACAATGGCGGGCGCTCAGATAAAGAATGTGTCTGCCGAGGAAGCGTATGAAATGCTTATGGATGCGATAAACAAATATCTCGATACAATAAAATCGTAAAAACGAAAGGAGAAAAATATGAAGGTAATTCTTTTGCAGGACGTTGCGGGAACAGGTAAAAAAGGCGAAATCAAAGAGGTAAAGGACGGTTTCGCAAGAAACTGCCTTATCAAGAAAAACCTCGCCGTAGAAGCTACCAACGCAAACATGAACATCCTCGACGGCCAGAAGGCACACGCACAGCACAAGATTGATACAGATATTGCAAACGCAAAGCATATCGCAGAAATCATCGAAGGAAAAACCTTCTCCACAAAGGTCAAGGCAGGAGCAAACGGAAAGCTTTTCGGCTCTGTTACCGCCAAGGATATTTCCAAGCTTATAAAGGACGCTCACGGTCTTGACGTAGAAAAGAAAAAGATCGTACTTAAAAACGACATAAAGGCCTACGGTGTTTATGAAGTTGAAGCCAAGCTTTATAACGGCGTATCCGCCAAGTTCAAGGTTCAGGTAACCGAGCTTTAATGAAATTCGGAAGGAGTAGAGAATAAATGGCCGAGCTTAATATTTCGGAGAGTAATCTCCCCTTTAATATCGACGCTGAACAGATAGTTCTCGGCTCCCTTATTATCGAGCCCGAGCTTATAAGTAAGGTTTCCGACAAGCTTTCTCCAGAGCATTTCCATATAAAAATGCACAACGGCATTTACGCCGTTATCCAGAAGCTTTTCGTTTCAGGCGAAGATATAAACATCGTAAGCGTAACCGAAAACTGTGTAAGACAAAGCGTTTTCGAGTCTCAGGATGCGGCGAGAACATACCTTTTCAAGCTTACCGAAACCTCCGTTGAAAAATCAAGCATAGAAAGCTATGCGGAAATTCTCGACGAAAAATTCCTGATGAGACAGCTTATCCTTGCTTCAAAGGATATCTATGAGCTTGCTTCCTCGGGAACCGAAGAGCCCCAGCAGATGCTGGATTACGCCGAAAAGAAAATTTACGATATCCGTAACGAAAAGGAAATAAAGGGCCTCGTTCATATAGGTAATACAGTCCGTGACACCCTCCGTAACTTAGCTTATCTTACAGAACACCCTGAAGAAGCCAATAAAAAGGGCATGAGCTCGGGATTCCCGAATCTTGACCGCTATATCTACGGACTTAACCCCTCTGACCTTATACTTATCGCCGCCCGTCCCGGTATGGGTAAAACCTCCTTCGCCATGAATATTGCAGTTAATGCAGCCAGAATGAACCGCGATAAAAAGGTAGCGGTATTCAGCCTCGAAATGTCCCGTGAGCAGCTTGTAGGACGACTTCTTTCCTCTGAAGGAAAAATCTCCTCCGATCAGATGAAAACAGGTAAAATCGAGCGTTCACAGTGGCGAGGACTTACCGAAGCGGCAGAAATGCTCAATATGGTAGAGCTTTATATCGACGATACCGCCAGCATCTCCAATGGCGAAATGAAGGCGAAGCTGAGACGTATGAATAATCTTGGGCTTGTGGTTATAGACTATCTCCAGCTTATGTCAACAGGCCGTAAGGACGGAAACCGTGTTCAGGAAATTTCGGAAATCACACGAAATCTCAAAATAATGGCGAAAGAGCTTAACGTTCCCGTTATTACTCTTTCACAGCTTTCACGAGGCCCCGAATCCAGAACCGACAAACGTCCTATGCTTTCGGACCTTCGTGAATCGGGCTCGATAGAACAGGACGCCGATATCGTACTCTTTCTTTACAGAGACGCTTACTATACAAAATCCGAGGATAACGCAAGCTCCTGTGAATGTATAATCGCTAAGAACCGTCACGGTGAAACGGATACAGTTCCGCTCCGCTGGGACGGTCAGTTCACACGCTTCAGCGACGTAGAAACACGCTATGGAAGCTAAGATTAAAGCTACAATCCGCCGCTACGGTATGCTCCGTGAGACTGAAACAGTTATCGTAGGACTGAGCGGCGGTGCCGACAGTACCGCACTTCTCCATGTACTTCTCTCTCTGAGGGAGGAATTGGGAATTAGCCTTATGGCCTGCCATATAAACCATAACCTCCGTGGCGAGGAGAGCGACGGCGATGAAGTCTTTGTAAGAGATTTATGCAGTAAGCTTGAAATCCCGCTAACTGTTTTCAGTATCGACGTAAAGGGCGATACCGTAAAGCACGAAAGCCTCGAAGAAACAGCAAGGAAAAAGCGTTACGAATACTTTGAAAGACTGTGCCGCGAGCATGGTGCAAGGCTTGCTACCGCCCATACCGCCTCGGACAATGCGGAAACCGTACTGATAAATATGATAAGAGGTACAGGTACAAAGGGACTTTCGGGAATTCCTCCCATAAGGGATTATATAATCCGCCCTCTTATCCGCTGTACAAGGGAAGAAATTGAAGAATACTGCAGTAAAAAAGGAATCCCCTTCGTAACCGACAGCAGCAATCTCACCGACGATTACACAAGAAACAAAATCCGCCATAAGGTTATACCTCTTCTTAAGGAATTCAACCCCTCCCTGATAGACGGAATCTCACGAATGACCGCTATCGTGGGCGACGACGCTGATTTTCTTGAGGAATATGCCCGTGAAAGGGCGGCGGAATGTTATAGGGACGGTAAGTACGATTCCCGTTTTCTCCTGACTCTCCCTAAGGCAGTCAGATGCCGTATAATAGCCTCCGCTCTTAAAGAAAAGGACGTGGAGCCAAGTGCATTAAGAATAAGCCAGTGTGAGGAAATAATCGAGAAGGGCGTAGGAAAAGTAAACCTTTGTAAGAACAGATTTGCTTATGTAAGAAAGAAAATGTTCTATATTACCGAAGAAATTCAGAATTATCGTAATAAAACCACATAATTTTCACTTTTTGAATATTGATTTTTCTATAACAATGTGGTATACTGATAGTCTGTATGAAAGGACAGTTGACAATGCATAAAGATGTTGAACGCTTACTCTTCACAGCAGAGGAAATCAGCGAAAAGGTGAGCGGTCTTGCTAAGAAAATCACCGAAGACTATAAGGGAAGAGAGCCTCTTCTTATCGGTATTTTAAAGGGCTCAGCTCCCTTTATGACCGACCTTATGAGAAAAATAGAGCTTGACTGCCGTATTGATTTCATGGTGGCCAAGTCCTACGGTAACAGTGCAGTTTCCTCAGGCAACGTAAAAATCCTGAAGGACGTGGACAGCGATATCTTCAGAAGAGACATTATAATAGTAGAGGACATTCTCGACAGTGCCCGTACTCTTCACGCTGTAAAAAATTATCTTGAAACGAAAAAGCCTGCCACTATAAAGATATGCACCCTTCTCGACAAGAAGGTTGCCCGTGCAATGCCCTTAGAGGCGGATTATAAGTGCTTTGATGTAGAAAATGAATTCGTTGTGGGCTACGGTCTCGACTATGCCGAAAAATACAGAACTCTCCCCTACATAGGCGTATTAAAAAGAGAAATTTATGAAAAATAAAAATATATAAACGAAGAAAATTCGGAAAGGCGGTTTAAATGCAGTCTAACAAATTCAAAGGAGCGGCAATTTACCTCGTAATTATTCTTATTCTCGTACTGGGAATGGTATTTGTGCTTAATAATATGGTTCCGAGAGGAAACGATACGGTAGTAAGATATAAATACTACTACGAGCTTCTCAGCGAGTTCGACAACTATAACGTTACCGAATATACGGTAGACCTTGGCTCAGGCTATATAAGAGGCGGTACAAAAACCAATCCTATAAGCTGGGGAAATGACGCTTACGGAAATAAAATCGACAACGGCGGCGGCTTCCAGTATACTGTCCCCAACGTGAATGTGTTCCTTAACGATATAATAAATTATCGTACCGAATATAACAAGCAGAATCCCGAGGAGCCCTTAAAGCTCAATTATATCCCGATAAGCGATAACTCCTTACTCTGGAGCTTTATCCCCTACGCAGTCCTTATCGCACTTATGATAGGCTTTACCTTCGTAATAATGCGTCAGGCCAACGGCGGCGGAAAAATGAACCAGTTCTCCAAGGCTCAGACAAGAAACCAGTCGGGCGGCGGAAAGAAGATAACCTTCGCCGATGTGGCAGGAGCCGATGAAGAAAAACAGGAGCTTGAAGAAATAGTAGACTTCATGAAGAATCCCGGCAAGTATCAGGATCTTGGAGCAAGAATCCCCAAGGGCGTACTTCTCGTAGGCCCTCCCGGTACAGGTAAAACCCTTTTAGCCAAGGCTGTGGCAGGAGAAGCAGGCGTTCCCTTCTTCTCGATAAGCGGCTCCGATTTCGTTGAAATGTTTGTAGGTGTGGGTGCTTCCCGTGTCCGTGACCTTTTCGACCAGGCTAAGAAAAAGACCCCTTCCGTAGTATTCATAGACGAAATTGACGCAGTAGGCCGACAGAGAGGCGCAGGTCTCGGCGGCGGTCATGACGAGCGTGAACAGACTCTTAACCAGCTTCTTGTAGAAATGGACGGCTTTACCGATAACCAGAATATTATCGTTATGGCGGCTACAAACAGAAGCGATATCCTCGACCCTGCGTTACTCCGTCCCGGCCGTTTCGACAGACAGATTACCGTAAACTACCCTGACATCAAGGGTAGAGAGGCAATCCTTAAGATTCATACAAGAAACAAGCGTCTCTCTCCCGATATAAATCTTGCGACAATCGCAAAAAGAACAGCAGGCTTCACAGGTGCCGATCTCGAAAACCTTGTGAATGAAGCGGCTCTTCTTGCTGCTCGTAATAACCGTAAGGCTATTATCCAGCCTGATATCGAGGAAGCGTCAATCAAGGTTGTGGCAGGACCCGAAAAGAAATCCCGTGTCATTACCGAGGATGAACGCCGTCTTACCGCCTTCCATGAGGCAGGTCATGCAGTTTGTACCTTCTACTGTCCTACACAGGATAAGGTTCACCATGTTACAATCGTTCCCCGTGGTCAGGCAGGCGGTATAACCATGCACCTTCCCGAGCATGACAAGTTCTATATGAGCAAGAACGAAATGGCTGAAAATCTTGTTGTACTTCTCGGCGGACGTGTTTCCGAGGCTATCGTTCTGGACGATATTTCAACAGGTGCCTCCAACGATATTGAACGTGCAACAAATATGGCAAGAAGCATGGTTACACGCTACGGCTTCAGCGATAATCTCGGCCCGATCGTTTACGGAACAGACAGCTCCGAGGTATTCCTCGGCAGAGATTACTCCCACGGAAGAAACTATTCCGAAAATGTAGCGGCTGAAATTGATAAGGAAATAAGAGCTATCATTGATACAGCCTATAAGAAAGCTGAAAATATCCTTACAACTCACCGTGATAAGCTTGATGAGCTTGCTAATTATCTTCTCGAGCACGAAAAGATTGACGGCGACGATTTCGCTAAGCTTATGAACGGCGAGCTCAGTATTCCCGAAAATCCTTCCGAGGAAACAGCGGAAGACGTATCCGATGAAGTAACTGAAGATACAGCCGAAAATAACGAAGAATAATACTGAAACTGAAACCACTTTTGATATTTATGTCAAAAGTGGTTTTATGCTTGTGTTATTGACTTTATCGGATAGCCCTGTTATAATATAATTAGTGGAAAGCGGAAATTTAAAGGAGTAGTCACAATGAACGAATATACTTTCAGCGTTATTATCCCCGCACATAATGAAGAAAAATATATCGGTAAATGTCTGCAGTCCATCAGAAGTGCCGCTAAATATGTTAAGCCCGAAAAGGTTGAAATAATTGTTGTAGCCAACAGATGTACGGACAAAACCGCCGCAATATCAAAGCGTTACGGTGCAAGAGTAGTTGTAAATGACGATAAATGCATAGCGGCTATCCGCAACGCAGGCGTAAAAGCCGCTATGGGCGAAATAATAGTCACTATTGACGCAGACAGCATGATGACCAAGTATTCTTTATACGAAATTAAAAAAATGCTTGAAAGCGGAAAATATATCGGCGGAGGAACTAATCCTAAATTTGACAGAATGTCGATAGGAATTGCTTTTTCATCAATGTATGTGGCTGTAAATCTACTGCCGATAATGATAAAAAACAAAGGATATCTGAGTGGCGCAATGTTCTGGCTGTATAAACGTGATTTCGAAGCTATCAAAGGCTTTGATGAATCTCTCGTCAGCCTCGAGGATATGGATTTTGCAGTAAGACTCAATAAACTTGGCATCAGCAGGGGGTTAAAATACGGTACCCTGAAGCGCTCCTACATACTTACATCAAGCCGTAAATTCGATGAATTCGGCGACTGGTATCTTATAAAAAACCGTAAGCTTACAAAACGTATATTCACAGGAAAAGACAGGCAGGCTGCAGACGAATTTTACTACAATGTCCGCTAATCCTGACTTATAATAATAGCAAGAATCGGAGAAGAACCTGTATCTTCTCCGATTTATTTTTATACTTTTGCAAAAGCTATATCCTTGATAACCTCACCCGCTAAAATCAGTCCTGCCACAGAGGGTACAAAGGCGTTACTTCCGGGGCTCTGCTTTTTAGCCGCTCCGCTTCTTCCCTCTACAGCGTTATCGGTACGCTTTTCTGTAGGAGCTATCGGCTGTTCCTTCGAATAAACCACCTTAAGCTTCTTTACCCCACGCTTTTTAAGCTCATATCTCATAACCCTCGCTAAAGGACAAACGCTGGTCTTATAGATATCCGTGACCTCAAAGGCGGTGGGGTCAAGCTTATTCCCTGCCCCCATGGAACAGATTATAGGAGTTCCTGCCTCCTGTGCCTTTAAAACGAGACCTATCTTCCCCGTAACAGTATCTATAGCGTCGATAACATAATCATACTGAGAAAAATCGAACTGCTCCGCCGTTTCGGGAGTAAAAAAAACTTGATGCTTTGTTATAACAACATCGGGGCTTATATCCCTGAGGCGTTCCTCCGCCGCGTCAACCTTATATTTGCCCACCGTACTGTGGGTAGCGAAAATCTGGCGGTTTACGTTTGAAATAACCACCTTGTCGTCGTCGATTATATCTATAGCGCCGATACCGCTTCTTACTAAAGCTTCTGCAGTATGCCCCCCAACGCCGCCTATGCCGAAGACCGCTACTCTGGCGTTGCTGAGCCTTTTCATAGCCTCTTCTCCAAGCATAAGCTCCGTTCTTGTAAATTGTTCCTTCATTTTTACTCCTGCTTCAGTACCACTTCTCTGATAAACTTTTCCAGTTCAAGAGCCATTTCTTCCTGCTCAGTGATTCGAGGATGCCCGGGAGTAGCCGCTCCGTTACGACTGAACATATAGTGGTAGGCTCCTTCGCCAAGCTCCTCGGCAATTTCACCGATAACTCTGTCCCATTCAGGGTCATGCATAAGCACGGTAGTTATAAGAATGAATTTCGGAGAGCCGTACCTTGCTTTTATATCAAGGGCGATCTCCTTATATTTTGCCTTCCATTTCTCAGCGTATTCCTTGTTGAATATAGCCTTAGGGTCGGGATTTGCGTCATTCTGCCCGATAGCGAAAATAACTATATCGGGAGTATAGCGTGAAAAGTCCCAGTCCGAAACGCCGCAGGGTGCATAAGGCACATAGCTCATCTTATTGTATGTAAATTCAAGCCCCTTCATGGTTTCAAGCTCAGGACCGCAGAAATATCCCGTTTTATCGAACAGAGCAAGCCCGCCCTGAGAATTATTGTAAAATTCCGCATTAAGCTTACGGGCGAGAGAAAATGTATAGCTGAAATAGCTGTTATCATAGAAGCCCTTATGATTTTCGGGGTCACAGTGAC
This sequence comes from Ruminiclostridium sp., assembly GCA_045602405.1. Taxonomy (GTDB): domain Bacteria; phylum Bacillota; class Clostridia; order Oscillospirales; family Ruminococcaceae; genus Ruminiclostridium_E. Next base: position 13,713 of record JAZSBN010000047.1, on the reverse strand, counting down.
CCTCGTAGAACACAGCCTCCGTAACCTCACCTGCGGAAACGCTGTCCCCGTAATATTCAAGCTTCAGGTCGTATTTCTTATCGGAAGGCTGTATTTCTCCGTCGGTTTCGAGAGAAATGAAGCTGAAATAGTGAGCCGCTCCCATTCTCTTGAAAAGCATGAAGCTGTGTTCTCCATCGGGAAGACTTTCCGCAACGGTTAAAACCTGTTCTTCGCTGTGAGCTTCAAGTTCAAGCTTATACTGAATTCCGTCAATTACCGCTCCTACGGCGTAATATTCGCTCATAGGTATATTGCGAAGCCTGAGCCTTACATAAGTACCTGTAAATTTACAGGAAACATTGCTTCCTGCGTAAATAAAGAGCGCCTCCGCCCCTGCTCTGTCTATTCTGCCCATGTAATGAAAGGCTTTGTTATCAGCGTTATAAACTGCCATTATAGTCCTCTTTTCCGTGCAGTACACCGCACTTTAATTGTTATTTTTATAATACCATATCTTTTTTGAAAAGGCAATATTATTGCGAAAAAACTTAATTGCTGTTGACTTTTTAGTTAAACAGTGATATTATTAAAGTAAATTTGAATAACAGAAAGGAAAATATCATGAAGAAGTTTTTAACAGTCCTTCTTACAGGAGCACTTATCTTATCAGCAGCAGCTTGTAGCGGAAATACTCCTGCCGAAACCCAGCCTGAAGATACTCAGCTTACCGAAAACATTACCGAAGAAGCTGAAATTGTTGTTCCCGAAAAGGAGATTCCCGAGGATATGGAATATAAAATTGAAAATGGAATTACCGAAAGAATGAAGGCTCTTTCCGAGCTTATCAGCGGTAACAAGGCTCGTCTTGCCAAGGTATTCAAGCGTGCACAGGCAGGCGAAGAAATTACAGTAGCTTACCTCGGCGGCTCCATAACACAGGGCTCCAGCGCAGGCAACGAGCTCTGCTACGCAAGACTTACAACCAACTGGCTTGAAGAAAAATTCCCCGACGCTAAGATTAACTATGTTAACGCAGGTATCGGCGCAACAGGCTCCTACATAGGCGTTTTCAGAACTGACCGTGACGTTCTCGTTCATGAGCCCGACCTGGTTTTCATCGACTTCTCCGTTAACGATACAACCGAGCATACACAGCGTAATATCGAATCCTATGAAGGCGTACTCAGAAAGCTCTGGCTTTCCGAAAGTGCTCCCGCTATAGTAACAATAGCTATGACTCAGGAAAACGGCACAAGCTTCCAGCAGCAGCACAGCGAAATCTGCATGGGTTATGACATTCCTATGATTTCCTATAAGGATGCTATCCTTGATGTTATCGACAACGGTCATATCGTATGGAAGGATATCTCCGACGACAATATCCACCCCAACGTTCCCGGTCACGCTGTACTTACTGAGCTTATTACCTCTTATTTACAGGGTGTTATCGACGAGCTTGACACAATAAATACAGAAAAGGAAAGCGATTTCTCCACCTTTATCTCCAGCGATAAGTATTCTACCGCTTCTATCCTTGTTCCCGAAAACGATACTCCCGCCGACTCAACAGGCTGGGAAGCTAAGCTTGATGTATTCGGAAACTTCGGCGGTTACTGGCAGGTTCGCGACGCAGAAGGTCTCTTTGAAGGCGTAAATCCCCTTAAGTTTGAAGTAGAAGCCAAGTCTATCGGCGTATTCTACGGAAAGCTTACAAACAAGGGCGCTACCTTCGATGTTATCGTTGACGGTCAGGTTGCAAAGACTATCAACAGTGATTTCCCAGGCGGCTGGGGAAGCTATGTTGAAGCCGAAACCGTTATCGACTTTGAAGAATGCGGAACTCATACAGTAGAAATTATGCCCCATACAGGAAAGGGCGGCGTTTGCCGTATTTCCGCAATAGCAATAACCAAGTAAAATATCTGAATAAGTTTAAAGGTCCTGCAGTCATACAGACTGCAGGACCTTTTCTTTATTATAGCTTATTATTTCGGAAAGAAACCGCTGAGAGTTCCGATAAGCGCTGCCACATCTATAGGCTTCGCCAGGTGACCATTCATTCCTGCTTCTCTTGACTTACGCTTATCCTCTTCAAAGGCATTGGCGGTCATAGCTATAATGGGAATATCTGCCGCTTTATCTACGGGAAGCGATCTTATTATTTCAGTAGCCCGATATCCGTCCATCTGAGGCATCTGGATATCCATAAGAATAATATCATAGTGTGTTGCACCTTTATTCTTTACCGCTTCTACAGCTACCGTACCGTCATCTGCCGCCTCTACCTCGAAGCCGATTTCGGTAAGTATCTCCGTGGCAATTTCCCTGTTAAGCTCATTATCCTCAACAAGAAGAATACGCTTACCTATAAAGCTTACAGGCTCAGAGCTGCTTGCCCCGTTATCTGTTTTAACATCCGAGACAGCAAACTCAAACTGAAGCCTGAATTCCGTACCCTCGCCCAGCTTACTTGTACAGGAAATAGAGCCGTTCATAAGCTCAACAAGACGCTTTACGATAGCAAGACCGAGACCTGTGCCCTGGATGCCGCTTACGGTACTGCTTCTTTCACGCTCAAAGGCTTCGAAAAGGTGAGTCTGATACTCCTCGCTCATTCCGATACCGTTATCCTTTACAGCAATCGAAATAATTGCCTTACCGTCCTCGGTACGACCTGTCTGATTGTAGGAAAGGGAAACCTCTCCGCCCTCGGGAGTATACTTAAGTGCGTTACTTACAAGGTTGGCGATAATCTGATTAAGACGTACCGAATCTACAGAAACGGTACTGTCCGTAACATTGCAGGAGGTTGAAAAAGCTATATCCTTATTCTCCATAGAGGAACGGAACATGGTATCTATAGCCTCGCAGTTATCCTTAAGATTTACATCAACAAAGGAAAGCTGTACCTTACCGCTTTCAATTCTCGCCATATCAAGAACGTCGTTAAGAATATGAAGCATGTGCTGGCTGGAAACGTCAAGCTTATCGAGACATTCCTCCGCTCTTTTCGTATCGGTTCCGATATATTTCTTAGCCATTCCGGTAAAGCCGATTATAGCGTTCATAGGCGTACGGATATCATGGCTCATATTGGAAAGGAAGGTGGATTTTGCACGTGTAGCCGCTTCTGCCTTATCAAGAGCCACAGAAAGCGCCGCCTTCTGCTCTTCGTCCTTAGAAACGATATCCTGAATGCTTCGTACAGTCATAATGCCCGAAACAGGCTCTTCCCCGTCATATTCAAATACGGTAATCGTAAGCATACACCATTCATACTGTCCATCATTGGTGGCGCGCCTGTATCTTACATCTATTCTGTCCCTGCCTGTCATAAGCCTTTTTATATTGTCGTAATCGAAAAAGCCCTCGATAATAACGGCGTCGTCGGGATGAATTACCTTGTTTTCAATACTGTTCTGAAAGGTATATCTGTTACCCTGTACCGCTTCTCTATCCTGAAGCTCGGGATAAAGCATACGGCATTTATCCTCATCAAAACGGATATAGTATACCGCCCTGTAGGCGACCAGAGTGGATTCAAGAGCCTTTATAAGAAGCTTATCGTCCTCTCTCTGTTTTGTCTCCTCGGTAATATCGTTTATATAAGCGAAGCCGATTATATCCCCTGTTATCTCATCCTTTGATATCATAACTGTAAGCCTTACATAAAGAAGCCTGTCAATAACGTCAGTTGTCCAGAAGGTAAGGCTTATCTCCTTTTTCCCCTTTTTATAGCAGGCCTTCAGATTATCGATACTGAATTTTTCGATAAACTCTTCCTTCTCGGTAACAACCATCTTTTCGTGCCACCTGCTGATATACTGGTCATAATTACAGTTTTCCTCAAGCCCGAAAGCCTTAAGCACGGAAAGCTCCTCGCCGTCAACAATCTGAGTAACACGGTCTATTATGAAATTACGGCTGATATTGAATTCAAAAAATGAAATAGCATGAGAGATTATAGCAAGCTTGAACTGATGCTCCTTACGGATAGCAAATTCGGAAATAGCCTCCTGTCGCTCAAGAGAACGCTGAAGCTCCCTCTGCTGCATTACTTCGTTTTTCGTAAGCTCCTCTATGCTTCTTATGGTAAGAATAACGTCAACAGGCTCGTCATTGCTCCATTTCTGAGCAATTATCGTAACAAGACACCACTCCACCGTGCCTTCGGGGGAATAACGCTGGTAACGGTATTCAAGCTTATCCTTCATTTTTAGTCCTGCAGTAATATTCTCTTCGCTTAAAAACTGCCTGATTTCCTCTTCGCCCAACCTGAGAATTTTTCCCGTCCGGAAATGGTTATCAATAGTTTCCTTATAATCTTTATACTGCTCAACAGTTTCAAGAACAGGATAAACCGAGCGGCAGAGACTTCTTCTGAGGTCTACCTGATAAATTTCACGATAAGCGTCAACAGTAATACCAAGGGTCTTTTCGAGAAGGGACACCTCATCCTCCTTGTCCTTTTCAAGCTTCGCTTCATAATCCTTGGTTATTACATTTATAAAAATAGAAACTATACCAAGAGTAAAGCCTATGGAAAGATACGGCTTATAGGGGAAACAGAGCTGTAAAATTCCCATAATAAGCGGCAGTCCCGAAAAATAAAGAATGGACAGGCATCTTCTTCTGTTCTCCTTCTTTCCCCGGAATATCCTGAAAACGGTATCTATAAGGGCAAATACAAAATATCCGTAAGTGAATACTGCCGTAACAGGATAAAGTACGCCTCGGTTATAGCTGAAATCGGGATTTATTGTAAAGAGAATTCCCGTGAAGGGATTTATAACAGTAAGAAGAGCAATGATAACTATCGGAATAAGAATTATAAAAACACGGAAACGCTTCCCGATAAAATCGGAATTATGAAGCTTAAGGGTATATATCAGCCACGCATAGGACACTACCCCCGTCATTACTGTATGTACGGAAGCTATAACGAAAAAGCCCTGCTGTGTATAGTACCCAAGGGCCGCAAAACACCAGAACATCTCCATGAAGCTGAAGGCCAGAGACGACGCTGTCAGAAATATTAAATGAGACTGATTCTTTCTCATTTCCTTGGAAAGAAGGATGCGGAAAAGAATCAGTAAATGAATAATCATACAGATAAATGCAGTCTCTGAATAAAAGGGATTGGCCATCTGTACCTCCGTAAATATTCCGTGTTATCCTACGTAGGCCTTCCGCACAAAAGCGAATACAGCCTCATAACATTAAAGAATTCCGCCGCACAACGGAGACCTTCCTCTCCTTGTGCAGCGGTATATATCATATAAATCAAGTACCTGTTATCTGAACTCGCTGACAATACTATCCATTCTGGAAGCGTTATCCGATACAGAAACAGCAACTCTCGCACTTTCCTCAGCTGTCTGGGAGTTCTGGGTGATGACCTGAGAGATAAGCTGGATACGCTCCTTTACCGAGCCTATATTTTCTACCTGTCTGCGGGTCATTTCGTTTATTGTGTTAGCGTGGTCTTCGCTGTCCTTGACGGTCTTCATAACAGAGTTAAGATGTTCCGCAACCTTATCAACGGTAGCCTTTCCTCTCTGAACGGATTCAATGGAGCTGTTGATAAGCTGTGTTGTATTCTGTGCTGCGTCAGCACTCTTGGAAGCGAGATTTCTTACCTCGTCCGCTACAACTGCGAAGCCCTTGCCTGCTTCACCTGCTCTTGCCGCTTCAACGGAAGCGTTAAGTGCGAGAATATTGGTCTGGAAAGCTATATCTTCAATAGTCTTGACGATAGTCTGAATCTTTTCGGAGGAATCCTCAATTTCAGCCATTGCCTGAAGCATACGTTCCATTTCATTGTTACTCTGCTCAATGAGACCGGTACTCTGTTTAGCCACAGCGGAAGCCTTTTCCGACTCGGCAAGACTGTTCTCAGCCTCTTCTGTGATTCTTATAACATCACCGCTGATTTCAGTAATAGTTGCCTGCTGTTCCTCTGCGGAAGCGTTTATGCTTTCGGCAATATTCTTCATATTTTCAGAAGAAAGGCTTACATCCGAGGATATCTTCGCTATTTCGGTCACTACTCTGGACTGACTCTGTGTAAGCGCCTCGCTCTCGGACATCTGAATCTTTACCTGCTCAAGAAGCTTATTTGCTTCGCTCTGTGCCTCGACGGAGGTTCCGATGAACTTTATACAGCAGTTTACAAGATACATAATCATTATTGCACCTATATTAACGCCTAAAATTCCCTTTACAAGCGTTTCAAGCGTAGCAGCCTCTCCGTAAAAGAAACCCTTGAACACAAAACCGAGAGCGCTGGCTGCGTCTATCATAATTATCTGTGCGATAAGACATTTCTTGCTGTAATAGATTGCTGAAATAGCCATGGCAGCAAGCATAAGAGGATACATTCCGTTCATTTCATGCTTGGCTACCGACATGATTATGATAATAGCCATTGTTATGATAGAAAGGACGATACCTCTTACTACGAGAGAAGCCCGTTTCTTTATAATAAGTGAAATCACCGCAGCAACAAGTCCGACTCCCACGATCGCAAGTCCGAGACTGAGGAAACCTGTTATGATATTTATAAGTCCGAATACGGCACATACTATAACAATCGCCACCGTATGTATCGTAACCATTTTTTCGGTAATAAAGCTTCTTGCGTCATCCTTAACAGCCATAGAATTTAATCCTCCTGATAACATTCCTATTGTACTATTGTATTATTATACCTTAATAACAGGATAAAGTCAATAATTAAAGGATTTCAGCGGATTTTTTCCAGAAAATAGATAAAAATCCTTTCACAAATTTAGACAAAATGCAAAAGGATTTTTTCATATTATGTTCAAAATGCGTAGTTTAACGTAATATTACAGCTCTCCGTCATAGTAACGTATTTCAAGCTTCTCGAATATTGCAGTATTATTCCCCTGAGCATAAAGGCCAAGCATTACACCCGTAAAGCCTCCGCATACCTCGCTGGAAAGGTACTTGGCGGAGCCGCCGCCAAGCATTTTTATCTCTCCCTCAGTCTTTACGCCTAAGGTATAGCCGAAATTATCCGCCTTTACTACAAGCTCGGTACTGCCGCCCTTTATGGGAGCTGTCGCCTGCTGGTGCTTTATTCCGCCGATATTGAGCCATAATACCGCTTCATAGCTCTCGTCATTCTTTCGGATTGCGATATCATAATGCTCATTTTCGCAATGATAAACGGTAATTCCCGCTTCTCCGCTGTCAACGCTTACCTTAACACTCATATCGAAGAAAAAATCTCTCTGCCTTAAAGCTATGAAGGTAGGCGAATCGGTATCGTTAAGGGTTATGTCCGTTCCTCTGAGGATAAATCTATCCTTTTCAAAGGTATAATTACCCATCTCAGGATGTCTCATAAAAGACCAGTCTATCTTCGGGTCGGTATTCTCAAAAGTATAAAGCTTCTTTTCATTCTGAGAAAAATCGCCCTTTATCTCATATTCCTTATCTGTTGTGCCGTCCTTTCCTGCAGTAAACCAGCCGTCCTCGCCGAACTGCACAGGTGTAAGGAATACCTCTCTTCCCAGATGATGATAAGGCATCCACATATGCATCTGCCTGAAACCGAGACAAAGAATGTGCCAGTCTCCGTATTTGTCGCAGATCAGGTCACCGTGACCGATACCCTGAATTATTTCGGGAGCCTTGTTCCTGTTGGTTAAAACAGGATTCTTTTCATAGCCCCTGAATTCTCCCCATACATTGTCCGCTCTGGCGTAGGTTATCATGTGGCCGTATTCGGTGCCACCCTCCGCCGCCATAAGATAATAGCCGCCATTGATCTTATACATGTGGGGGCTTTCGAGGTAACGTCCGCCCGAGCCCTGCCATATACATTTTCCCGGAGTAAGCTTCTTTCCTGTAGCTATATCTATCTCGCACTGGATAACGCCGCTCTTTCCCTCGTCATCCGTTCCGTTGCTGATAAAATATGTATGTCCCTCATCGAAAAGAAGCGAAGGGTCAATGCCGCCCTGGTCAACGAATATCGGATCGGACCATTCTCCGTAAATGTCATCGGTATACACATAAAAATTCTGATGTGTGGTATCGTTTGTGGTAACCATATAAAAACGACCCTCGTTATAGCGTATCGTAGGTGCAAATACGCCGCCCGAGCTGTTGATTTTGTCCAGCATTACCTGATTCTTACGTGTAAGCACATAGCCTATCTGCTTCCAGTTTACAAGGTCCTCACTTTCAAAAAGCGGAACTCCGGGAAAATACTGAAAAGAGCTTGAAACAAGATAATATTTACCCTTGGCAAAGCATACAGAAGGGTCGGGATAAAAGCCTTTTATTACAGGATTCTGATATTTCATGATAATTATTTCCTTTTCCTTGAATTAGCGGCAGTATTCCTGCCGAATAAACTATATCATATTTTATCACAGCATAACATAAAATTAAAGACAAATAATAGCATTTTTAAGCCAAAAAATAAAATGTAACAGATTATTTCTGCCTTATATTACCGTCCCTTATATATATTTACCATTGAAGGGGCGAAAACTTCCATAAACTGTGTTAAAGTTCATGAAATGTAAGTATACTGCTGTTTTTTTATAAAAAACAGTTGACAAAGCCGCTATACTATGCTAAAATTCAAATAAGATAGAGGTGCGGCTTTGATGAGTAGCATTAACGTCAATATTTCAACATATTGTTAGTGTGAAGGGCAAATCCGCCGAAGAGTGTACAGGTTGAAATGTACTCGTCTGGTTGTGCGCTGAATAAGCGTATGATTGTCATCTTATCCGATAAAACGGACGATGGAGTGCTATCGACATATTGTCGTAATTGCAAATATTGTCAGTTTATCGGTTCAGAATTCTGAGCCGATTTTTATTTTAAGAAAAGGAAAGGAAAGAACTAAAATGAAACAGTATAAGGTAGGTATTATCGGCGCAACAGGTATGGTAGGACAGCGTTTTGCGATCCTTCTCGAAAATCATCCCTGGTTTAAGGTTACAACCCTCGCCGCTTCTCCCCGTTCAGCAGGTAAAAAATACAAGGATGCAGTAAAGAAGTGGCTTATCGAAGAAAAGCCCATGCCCGAATCCATGGCTGATATCGTGGTTATGGACGCTACTGCTGACATCGAAAAGATCGCCTCCGAGGTTGACTTCGTATTCTGTGCAGTAGATATGAAGAAGGACGAAATAAAGGCACTCGAAGAAGCTTACGCTAAGCATGAATGTCCCGTTATGTCCAACAACTCCGCTCACAGATTCACAGAGGATGTTCCTATGATTATCCCTGAAATCAACGACGCACACCTCGAAATCGTAGAGGCACAGAAGGCTCGTCTCGGTACAAAGAGAGGCTTTATCTCCGTTAAGTCCAACTGCTCTATCCAGAGCTATGTTCCCGCTCTTTCTCCCTTAAGAAAGTTCGGTATCAAGAATGTTCTCGCCTGCACATACCAGGCTATCTCCGGTGCAGGAAAGACCTTCGAAACATGGCCTGAAATGGTAGATAACCTTATCCCCTATATCGGCGGCGAAGAAGAAAAGTCCGAACAGGAGCCCTTAAAGGTATGGGGTACTGTAGAAAACGGCAAGATCGTTAAGGCTGAAAGTCCCTCTATCACAACACAGTGTCTCCGTGTTCCCGTTTCCAACGGTCACTTTGCGGCAGTATTCGTAAGCTTTGAGAACAAGCCCTCCAAGGAAGAAATCCTCAAGATCTGGAAGGAATTCAGCGGCGCTCCCCAGGAGCTTCAGCTCCCCTCCGCTCCCAAGCAGTTCTTAAACTACTTTGAAGAAGACAACATGCCCCAGGCTAAGCTTCACAGAAATTTAGAAAACGGTATGGCTGTTTCTATCGGTCGTTTAAGAGAGGATACACAGTACGACTACAAGTTCGTATGTCTCTCTCACAACACCTTAAGAGGCGCAGCAGGCGGCGCAGTTTTAATGGCTGAGCTTTATGCGGCAAAGGGTTATTTTGACTGATTGACCCTATAATCTGCCATTTGTGAAAGGAATGGTTACTATGAAGAATACAATTTTTACCGGCGCAGGAGTTGCAATCGTAACTCCTATGAACGCCGACGGTTCAATAAACTACACCTGCTTCGGTGAACTCATCGAAGAACAGATTAACGGCGGTACTGACGCTATCGTAGTAGTAGGCACTACAGGCGAAGCTTCCACAATGACCGATGAGGAGCATATCGAAGCAATCCGTTTTACTGTTGAAAAGGTAGCTAAGAGAGTTCCTGTTATTGCAGGCACAGGAAGCAACGATACAGGCTATGCAATCGAGCTTTCAAAGCTTGCCGAGGAAGCAGGCGCTGACGCACTTTTACAGGTTACCCCCTACTACAACAAGACCTCCCAGCGCGGACTTGTTGCACATTTCAACGCAATAGCAAACGCGGTAAATATCCCGATCATTCTCTATAACGTTCCCTCGAGAACAGGCGTTTCTATTTCCATAGACACATATATCGAGCTCGCTAAGACTCCCAATATCGTAGCAGTAAAGGAAGCAAGCGGAAACCTCTCCCTCGTTGCTCAGATTGCCGCACATACAGATTTAGACATCTACAGCGGTAACGACGATCAGGTTTTACCCGTACTTTCCCTTGGCGGAAAGGGCGTAATCTCCGTTTCCTCTAACGTTATTCCCCGCGAAAAGCACGATATGATTGCTCTCTACCTTGAAGGAAAGACTGCCGAAGCTCTCGAGCTCCAGAAGAAGTATCTCGATATGGAAAACGCTCTCTTTATCGATGTTAACCCTATCCCCGTTAAGGAAGCTATGAACCTTATGGGTAAGAATGTAGGCGAATGCAGACTTCCTCTCGTAAAGATGGAAGAAGCTAAGATTGAAAAGCTCAGAGCCGAACTCAGGAAGGTTGACCTTATTTAAGGGAAGCGAGGACGTTAAAATGACAAATATAGCTATTACAGGCGCTAACGGAAAAATGGGAAAGGTTATCGCACGTCTCGTATCCGAGCGTAACGATTGTACCGTATGTGCAGGAATCGACCTTAACGATACTCCCTGCGACGGCTTCCCTGTAGTAAAGAAGCCCTTCGACCTTTCCGAAAAGCCCGACGTAATCATCGACTTTTCTCACCCCAGCGCTTTACCCGACCTTATCTCCTACTGTACAATGAACGGCGTTCCCCTTGTAGCCGCAACAACAGGCTATTCAAAGGAAGAGATCGAAGAAATAAAGAAGGCGGCAACGCAAATTCCCGTATTCTTTACCTTCAATATGTCTCTCGGAATAAACCTTCTTGTTGAGCTGGGAAAGAAGGCAATAAGCGTTCTCGGTAACAGCTTTGATATCGAAATTGTCGAAAAGCATCATAATCTGAAAAAGGACGCTCCCTCGGGAACTGCGATTATGATTGCCGAGGCTCTCAATAATGAACTTGACAATAAGATGACCTACGTTTATGACCGTCATAACGTAAGAAGAGCGAGAGAAGCCAATGAAATCGGAATGCACGCCATAAGAGGCGGTACTATCGTAGGCGAACACGACATAATTTTCGCAGGACATGATGAAGTTATCACGCTTTCTCATTCCGCCGCTTCCAAGGAAGTATTTGCAGCAGGCTCAATCAACGCCGCTGTGTTCATCGCAGGAAAAGAAAGCGGTCTCTACGATATGTCAGATCTTCTCAAAAATGCATAAAATAGTATAACATTAAAGCCACACAGGAAAATAAAACCTGTGTGGCTTATTTTTATGGAGGTAATTATGGCTGATATTTTTTGTACCGAGCAGGTAGCAGTAATCACCTTCGGCGGTATACCTGCCGAAACTGAAAACGAGTTCATTATTTCAGTTCTTGAAGCGTCCTGCGAGCAGGATATAAACATCGACATGATATCGAAGGCTTATCTTTCCACAGACTGCTCTTCTATAGGCTTTTCTATAGGCGACGAGGCAATTCCCTGTTTCATCAAAGCTGTCAAGCAGCTTAACCTCGCAAAGCCGCCGATGATAAGCTGTGGAAATGTAAAAATTGTGATTAAATCAGAGGATATGATAACCGAAAAGGGCTTCGCTCTTTCAGTTTTCTCAGTTCTTGCTTCCCTGGATACGATTCCTCTACTTATTACAACAGCGGTTGATGAAATTTCTGTAATAATTAGAGAAAGCGAAGCTGAAAAAGCGGTACAATACCTTAAAAATCTGTTCTGAAAAAATAAAACTCACTTGCAGTCATGTCGGCTTTAAGCATCTCCCAAATTCCACGGGTAAACGTCAGTCTGCCGGAAACTCAAGATTTTAACGATTCCTGAGTCAACATTACAAGTGAGTTTATTTATTAAATTAAATCAGTATTAAGGGGGTTGAGAATTATTCTACAACCTTTGTGATAACGCCGGAACCTACTGTTCTACCACCTTCACGGATAGCGAAACGTAAGCCTTCTTCGATAGCGATAGGAGTGATGAGTTCAACATCCATTGTTACGTTATCGCCAGGGATACACATTTCCTTGTCAGCAGGAAGAGTGATAACGCCTGTAACGTCAGTTGTTCTGAAGAAGAACTGAGGTCTGTAGTTAGAGAAGAAAGGTGTATGACGACCGCCTTCTTCCTTCTTAAGAACGTAAACCTGTCCGTGGAACTTTGTGTGGGGGTGGATTGAACCGGGCTTACAAAGAACCTGTCCTCTTTCGATATCTGTTCTCTGAACACCACGGAGAAGAGCACCGATGTTATCGCCTGCTTCAGCGTAGTCAAGGATCTGTCTGAACATTTCGATACCTGTAACAACTGTCTTAGAGCTTTCGTCCTTAAGACCAACGATTTCAACTTCGTCAGAAGTTCTGAGCTGTCCTCTTTCAACTCTACCAGTAGCAACTGTACCACGACCTGTGATTGTGAATACGTCTTCTACAGGCATAAGGAATGGGAGATCAGCTTTTCTTTCTGGAGTTGGGATGTATGAATCAACTGCATCCATGAGTTCAAGAATACACTTGTAAGCTGGTTCGTCAATGTTGTCCGGAGCTTCGAGAGCCTTGAGAGCTGAACCCTTGATGATTGGTGTATCATCGCCAGGGAATTCATACTTATCAAGTGTTTCACGGATGTCCATTTCAACGAGTTCGAGAAGTTCTTCGTCATCAACCTGGTCAGCCTTGTTCATAAATACAACGATGTATGGAACGCCAACCTGACGAGCGAGAAGGAGATGTTCCTTAGTCTGAGCCATAGGGCCGTCTGTGGAAGCAACTACGAGGATAGCACCGACCATCTGAGCAGCACCAGTGATCATGTTCTTAACATAGTCAGCGTGGCCTGGGCAGTCAACGTGAGCGTAGTGACGGTTGTCAGTTTCGTACTCAACGTGAGCTGTGTTGATTGTGATACCTCTTTCTCTTTCTTCAGGTGCCTTATCGATGTTAGCGTAGTCCTCGAATGCAGCCTGTCCCTTGAGGGAGAGGAACTTTGTGATAGCAGCAGTAAGAGTTGTCTTACCGTGGTCAACGTGACCGATTGTACCAATGTTAACATGTGGTTTGGTTCTTTCAAATTTAGCCTTTGCCATTGGAATAGTCCTCCTTATAAATATTATAGTAGAATACTAACACCTATATTTTATCAGATTTGATAAAAAATTGCAAGTGTTTTCTTCAAATTTTATAAAAAATATTAGTCATTGCCCTTGCTTCTTGCAGACATAATCTTTTCTGCGATGGAGCGTGGAACTTCGATATAGCTGTCAGGTTCCAT
>JAZSBN010000046.1:0-28344 GCA_045602405.1 Ruminiclostridium sp. | reverse complement strand
ATTCATTTGACTTCCTCCTTCTGTGTTTGTGCAGTTGCCAGACCGCACTTCTCATTATACCAGAAGGAGGTTATTTTTTCTATTTATCGCTAAAGCTTTTTTGAACCCCCGGCACAGCCGGGGGTTTTCGTTATACAATAAGCAAAAGAGCCTGAGTTTATCTCAGGCTCTTGTTATATATAAAACTACATATCGACCCATTTAATATCGGATGATTATCCGCAGTACGCTACCCCGTCAACCTGAAATTCGCCGTTCTCGTTGGCAAATTCAGTCTGAAATGATTTTCTTACAGGATATTTTCCGTTGAAACGCTCCTTAATGACCTTTTCCATAACGGGGATATTCCATATATTCCTGAACAGACAGTCCATCTTCACAACATTTTCAAGAGTAAGTCCTACCATAGAAAGCCTTTTCTCCATCTCATCGAAAGCGGCGTTTATCTGCTCCTCCACTGTACCGTCAATGTTTCCGGCACAATAATTTATGAAGCAGTAATCCCCTGCCCTTACAATTCCCGAATGAGCCCAATTTTCATTTATGTCATATCGTTCAATCATATTATCTCCTTAATCATACCTCTCCCCCGAGAAATTCCGACTTCGGCACAAAGGGAACATTAACCTGATACCCTCTGTTACCCATATCCTCGGCCTTTATAAGAGCAGTCTGATAATGAACATCGAGACATTTCGCTATACTCTCGATAGTATACCCTTCCTCCGCCAGCTCCAGCATATCCTTATCGGAAATAAGAAGATTGGCGGCGAAAACGTTAGCCTCCTTTTCAGGCTTGCTCTTCATGTCAAAAAAGCCTGTTTCCTTTAAGCCGCCGCTTTCGGCAAGACTTCTGTGGAGGCAGTCGTGTCCTATTTCATGGGCCGCCACAAGCTTCGCCAGCCGTTCGTCAAGGTTTTCATTTATAACGATATACCGCCCCTTATCATAAACGATATAGAAGCCCTTAAGCCCTCCGAGGTCGGCGAAGTCAAGGTCTATTCCAAGACTTTCCGCAAGCTCGAAGGGATTTTTTGTACGATATTTTCTTACAGTCTCCTGTACAAGCTCATTTATATCGTTCCTGCTCAAAATTTTTACCTCACTTATTGTTCTTTTCCTTCGCCTTCCAGTATATCTTCTGAAGCGCAAGCATAACCTTATCCTTATCATCCTCGGAAAGCTCGCCGCCTGCGAACAGTGAGCCCGCACAGCTTAAAAGCTGTTCCGCCGCCTCAACTCCGCTCTTTCCGTCCTCGGCTTCTACAATTCCGAGGAAATCGCCGCTTCCCACAAGATATTCCACCCTTGTACCAAGAACAGAACAAAGCTTTCCAAGAATATCACGCTTCGGATATCTCGCGTTAAGCTCATAGTTCTGTATGCTTCTCGTGGAGACGTCTACCGCCTCCGCAAGCTGAGCCTGGGTCATATTTTTTCTTTTTCGTGCAGCCTGTAATTTTTCGCCAAAAGTCATAAAAACCGCCCTTCCCGTCCTGTAAATGAAATCATTTCTCATTTCTTCATTTTCAATGCAATCTATTAGCACTCATTTTGTTCGTATTGATTATAGCATACTGTTCGTGTATTGTCAATAGAACAGCGGCACATTTTCCGCAAAAAAATAACGCATCATTCCGATGCGTTACTTTATTTTAAAAATTTTACGCTCTAACATCAAGAAGAACGCCTTTTCCGTCCGCAGACGGCATCGCTTCCGAAAGGCTTTCTATGAGCTGGTTGCTTGCCGCCTGCTGTGAATCCATGGTATTCTTAAGCATAGCTATCGAAGTCTGAGACTGGACATTATACTGAGCCATATTCATGGAAAGCTGAGCGATATACGCGGTTAATCCGCCCATAAAAACACCTCCTTTTTTTACCGTAATTCAATTATAGCTTAGTTTTTAGTAAATTTCAATAGAAATACTGCACTAATTTTCGGTTACATTTTTTTCGATATATAGGTTTTTCAGTTGTAACGTACAACAACAAAAGGCTTAACAAAAGAAATGTAATCGTTATCTTACTTCTTCTGTGCCGTAGCCTTTTTAGGAGCCGCCTTTTTCTTTTCACCTCTTATAAGAGTAGGCTTTTCCTCACCGTTTACACACTTTTCGGTAACGATAATCTTCACGATGGTGTCATCGCTGGGCGCCTCAAACATTGTATCGTTAAGTATACTTTCAAGTATGGTTCTGAGACCTCTTGCACCTGTTTTACGCTCAATGGACTTCTTGGCGATAGCTCTTAAGGCCTCGGTCTCGATTTCAAGCTCAACGCCGTCAAGACTGAAGAGATAGCTGAACTGCTTGACAATAGCATTCTTAGGCTCAACGAGAATCTTTATCAATGCGTCCTCGTCCAGCTCGTCAAGAACTGCGATAACGGGAAGTCGACCCACAAGCTCGGGAATAATCCCGTATTTTACAAGGTCGTCAGGCTCTACCGCATGGAACGCCTTTGTAAGAGTCATATCCTTCTTATCCGCAATCTCTGCACCGAAGCCGAGAGAAGAGGAGTTTATACGGGCGGAAATGGTCTTGTCGATTCCGTCGAAGGCGCCGCCGCAGATAAAGAGTATATTTTTGGTGTTTATCTGGATAAATTCCTGATTCGGGTGCTTACGTCCGCCCTGAGGAGGAACGTTTGAAACAGTACCCTCAACTATCTTTAAACGCGCCTGCTGAACGCCCTCTCCGCTTACGTCACGGGTAATGGAGGTGTTCTCGGAACGTCGTGAAATCTTATCAATTTCATCAATATAGATAATTCCGTGTTCAGCCGCTTCAATATCATAATCAGCCGCCTGGATAAGACGTAAAAGAACATTTTCTACGTCCTCGCCCACATAACCTGCCTGAGTAAGGGTTGTTGCGTCAGCTATAGCAAAGGGTACATGAAGTACTCCTGCAAGAGTCTGGGCAAGCATGGTCTTACCTACGCCTGTAGGGCCGAGAAGAAGAACATTACTCTTCTGAAGCTCGATGTTATTGTTCTTATCGTCGTTGGCAAGAGTTCTCTTGTAGTGGTTGTAAACAGAAACACAGAGAGTCTTCTTTGCTTCCTCCTGACCGATGATATACTGGTCAAGAACCGCCTTTATATCAGCAGGCTTTACAACACCCTTTATCTCGCCGTAATTCTCCTCCTGCTTTGGCGCAGGACGTTTTTTCTGAGGCTGAGGCATTTCAACCTCTCCCTCTTCAAGAAGCATGTGGTAGGAAGCCAGCACGCACTCGTTACAGATTGCTCCGTTATTGGAGTAGAGCATTCTTGCAACCTTATCGTCAGGCTTACCACAGAAACTGCATCTTAACATATAGGAAAATCCTTTCTGTTATCTTCTTTCGATAACCTTATCAATAAGGCCGTATTCAAGAGCCTGCTGAGGCGTCATGAAATTATCTCTGTCGGTATCCTTTTCAATAACCTCGATAGGCTGACCTGTCATTTCTGAAAGAAGTGTATTCATCTTTTTCTTGATACGGATAATATGATTAGCGTGGATTTCGATATCAGAAGCCTGAGCGCGGCCTGTTCCGCCTAAGGGCTGGTGAATCATGATTTCGCTGTTGGGAAGAGCAAGTCTCTTACCCTTGGCTCCTGCCGCAAGAAGGAAGGAACCCATAGAAGCCGCCATACCCATACAGATTGTGGATACATCGCACTTTATATAATTCATTGTATCATAGATAGCCATACCGTCAGAAATAGAGCCGCCGGGGCTGTTGATATAGAGACAGATATCCTTTTCGGGATCCTGACCCTCAAGGAAAAGAAGCTGTGCAACAACAAGTCCTGCTGTAACAGAGTTAACCTCGTCGTTAAGCATAACTATTCTGTCGTTAAGCAGGCGGGAATAAATATCATAGGCACGTTCGCCTCTGCCTGTCTGCTCAATTACGGTAGGTACAAGACTCATAAAATCCATACGTCGCCATTCCTTTCTCTGTTCGACAAAATTCTTATTTCTTCTGTATACAAATATTCAGAGCCCCCAAGAAAGAAGCTCTGAAATATTTAAACTATACCAATTATTCAGCCTTAGCTTCTACTTCGGTAACGTCAGCGTTATCGCGTACTAAATTGAAAGCCTTTTCAACCTTAAGGTCTGTTGTGAGGCTGTCTGCAGGAATAACTTCCTTAACCTTTTCGATATCCATCTTATACTGTTCAGCATACTTTTCATACTGTGCAGTAAGATCAGCTTCGGAAACTTCGATAGCTTCGAGCTCAGCAATCTTTTCGAGAGCAAGTCTGAGCTTAACCTGGATTTCAGCAGGCTTTCTGAACTGGCTCTTGAACTGATCCATTGTAAGACCTGTGTACTTGAGGTAATCCTTGATTGTTACGCCTGCATAACGGTTTCTGTATTCCCATTCACGAAGCATATCGGAAATTCTGTTTTCGTTCATAGCTTCAGGAATTTCACCCTCGAGAATTTCAGCAAGCTTTTCGGAAATTGTATTGTCAAGCTCAGCAGAAGCGTTCTTATCAGCTGTTTCTGTAAGCTTAGCCTTGATATCAGCCTTATATTCAGCGATTGTATCGAATTCGCTTACGTCCTTAGCAAATTCATCGTCGAGTTCAGCAAGTTCCTTGCCCTTGATTTCGTGAATCTTACACTTGAATACAGCGGGCTTGCCTGCTAACTCTTCAGCCTGATAGTTTTCAGGGAAGGTTACGTTAACGTCGAAGTCTTCGCCGATATTCTTACCAACGATCTGTTCCTCAAAGCCGGGGATGAATCTGCCGCTTCCGAGCTCTAAGCTGAACTTTTCAGCCTTGCCGCCTTCAAAAGCCTTATCGTCGCAGAAGCCTTCGAAATCAAAGATAACTGTGTCGCCGTTAGCAGCTGCACGATCAGTAACGTCGATAATTCTTGCGTTGGAGTTTCTTACTCTTTCGATTTCCTTATCAACATCCTCGTCAGTTACAGTCTTGACAGTCTTTTCAACCTTTAATCCCTTATAGCCTTCGATTTTTACTTCAGGCTTAATTGTGAATTCAACCTTAAAGGATACGCCGTCTTCCTTAGTTACGGATGTAACCTCTGTCTTGGGGATATCAACTACATCAAGCTTAAGCTCGTCGATAGCGTCGGCAACAGTCTGCTGATAGATGCTGTTTACTGCGTCTTCATAGAATACGTTTTCGCCGTACTTAGCTTCGATCATCTTTCTTGTAGCCTTACCTTTTCTGAAGCCGTCAATCTGAATGCTCTTTCTTCTCTTTAAATAAGTAGCCTGTACAGCAGCCTCAAAATCAGCAGCGCTTACCTTGATTTCTGCTTCGACGGTATTAACGCCGGTCTTGTTGTTAGAAATAATTTCCATTTTTTACTTTCCTCCAGTTTTATTGTTTATATTATAGCACAGTATAATAATAATTTCCAGTACTTTTAACGTGTTTTGGAAAAATTTTCACGATTTTATCATAATCGGCATAAACCCGAGATAATCCGCCGATACCATTTTATATTCTGTACCGTTATCCTCGCCCATGAAGGCGTAGCGATGACCGATACCGTGAATATGACCATAGTAACAGCGTTTTATTCCGTATTCACGGATTACCTTCAGTATATGCTCATTACGTTCGCCGTTATATATAGGCGGATAGTGTATGAATGCAGTAAGCTCTCCGCCCAGCTTAAGACCTTCCTGTACGGACATTCTGAATCTTCCTTCTTCACGATTAAGGACCTTAAGGTCACATTCCGATTCTCCGTCGTTTATCCAGCCTCTTGTACCCACAATCGCAAGTCCGTCTGCAAGAAATGCGTTATTGCTCAGTATCCTTATGCGATCCAGCTTTTTCTCAGCCAGAAAAGCGTTCATCTTTGAAGCGGTAGACCACCAGTAATCATGATTACCCTTAAGAAGGATCTTACTGCCCTTAAGCTTATCGTTTATGAAGGCGAAATCCTCATAAGTATCCTCAAGCTTCATCGCCCAGGATATGTCTCCGGGAACCACAACCGTATCAGTGTCCTTGACGACCCTGTTCCAGTTTTCAAGAAGCCTGTCCACATAGCCGTCCCAGCCTCTGAAAATATCCATAGGCTTGTCACAGCCCAGAGAAAGGTGCAGGTCTCCGATTGCGAATACACTCATTACTTGGTGAGGAAGTTAAGAACTACGTCGCTCATGTCAAGCTTTTCAACAGAGCCGCAGAAACGAACCTTCTTATCCTTTGTTGCCGCTAAGGGTTCAGGAATCTTTGTACCTGTATGAGCTTCAAGCTTTTCGATAATTGTGAATTCGTCAAGGCCTTCAGTTTCGCCGCCTAAAGCGTCGTATACAGCCTTACCGAACTTATAGGGGTTAGCGGTAGAAGCCACGATCGTCTTGGTCTCGTCGCCTGTTGCAGCCTTATAATCCTTGTAAACCTTGTAGGCTACTGCAGTATGAGTATCCATAAGGTAAGAATATTCTTCAAATACTTCCTTTATAGCCGCCTTTGTTTCTTCGTCGTTACAGCAGCCTGCATAGAAATCAGCCTTTATCTTCTCGAGAACATCGGGAGTAACGCTGTACTTTCCGTCCTTGGCAAGCTTTCCGAACCAGTCGGAGATAGTCTTGTCGTTTCCGTCTGTAAGATGATAGAGGAGACGTTCAAGGTTGCTGGAAATAAGAATATCCATAGAGGGGGAAACAGTGGTAAAGAACTCTCTGTTTCTATCGTATACGCCTGTGTTGATGAAGTCTGTAAGTACGTTGTTTGCATTGGACGCACAGATAAGCTTGTTGATCGGAATACCCATCTGCTTTGCATAGTAAGCGGCAAGAATGTTACCAAAGTTACCTGTAGGAACAACAACGTTAATCTTATCGCCGTATTCGATTTCGCCGTCCTTGATAAGGGAAGCGTATGCGGAAATATAGTAAACTATCTGGGGAGAAAGTCTGCCCCAGTTGATGGAGTTCGCACTGGAGAAGGTGATATTCATTTCGCTGAGAGCTTCTCTCAGGTCAGCGTTGGTGAAGATAGCCTTTACGCCGTTCTGGCAGTCGTCAAAGTTACCCTTTACGGCACATACATTAACGTTGGAGCCTTCCTGGGTAGTCATCTGACGCTTCTGCATATCGCTTACGCCGTCTTCGGGATAGAATACTGTAATATTTGTACCTTCAACATCCTTGAAGCCTTCGAGAGCCGCCTTGCCTGTATCTCCGGAGGTTGCTACGAGAATAGCGATCTTCTTACCGTCGATAACCTTCTTAGCGGAGCATGTAAGAAGATAAGGAAGAATCTGTAACGCCATATCCTTGAATGCACAGGTAGGACCGTGCCAGAGCTCAAGAACATAGGTTCCTGTAAGAAGATGAGAAATCTCAGATACGTTTTCTGTATCAAAATTACTGCCGTAAGCGCCGTTTACACAGTGTCTTATCTCCTCGTCAGTAAAGTCGGAGAGAAAAAGCTTGAAAATATCGAAAGCTCTTTCGGGATAAGACTTGTCGCAGAGCGCGAGAACATCCTCCTTAGTAAGCTGGGGGATATTTTCGGGGACGAAAAGGCCGCCTTCAGCGGAAAGTCCCTGTGCGATAGCCTGTGCGCTTGTTACGCTTACACCATTATTACGGGTGCTTCTGTAATTCATGATTTATGCCTTCCTTCTGTTAATATATACCTGCATCCGAAGCGTCGAATGCGTCCTTGTAATAATCAAGTCCGAGAACTCTCGGCGGAGTTTCGGTTGTTACCGTAACCTCGGCAACATCAAATCTTATGGGTAAATCTTCTATATTGTTCCTGTAGAGATATTCTGTCGTTGCTTTTATTATGCAGTTCTTCTTTTTCGGGGTAATCGCTTCAAGTCCCGATACAAGTCCGCCGAATTTCCGCGTCTTGACCTCTACTACAGCCAGAACGCCGTCCTTTTCGGCAATTATATCAAGCTCTCCGCCCCTTATACGGAAATTTCTTTCCTTTACTATATACCCCTCGGCAGTAAGCTTCTGACAAACGTATTCTTCGCCGACATTTCCTCTTTCGCTTTTTACGCTCATGGCTTGTGCTTTTTAAAGAAGCTTTGCCTGTGTTCGGGACAAAGTCCGTATTTCGCTACCATTTCATAATGGAGCTTGGTACCGTAGCCCTTATGCTTCGCGAAAAGATACTCGGGATATTTTTCATCAAGAGCTTTCATGTATCTGTCTCTCGCCACCTTGGCCAGTATGGAAGCCGCCGCAATGCTTGCGGACTTACTGTCTCCCTTGACTACCGTTTCTGCGGGACAGTCAAGCTGCGGCAGACGGTTTCCGTCGATAAGAGCGTATTCCGCCTTAACGGAAAGCCCGTCACAGGCTCTTTTCATAGCAAGAAAGGTTGCGTTTAAAATATTCAGCTCGTCAATTTCCTTAGCGGAAGCTGTAGCTATACAGTAGGCCGTACATTTCGAAATTATTTCGTCGAAAAGGGCTTCCCTTTTCTTTTCGGAAAGCTTCTTGCTGTCGTCGAGGCCTTCTATAACGACTCCCTCGGGTAGTATAACCGCAGCAGCATAAACATCTCCTGCAAGAGGGCCTCGTCCTGCCTCGTCGATACCGCATATAACTCCGTGCTGTAATCTCTTTTCGCTGTCGAAAGCGAAGCGTTCCTTAAGCAGGAGGTTTTTCGAGAGTAATTCTTCCAATTTTACCGCTCCTGTATTCGTCTAAAAGGGTTATTGCGGCACGCTCGGTATCGGGAACTCCTCCCGACATCATCATACCGCGTTTTTTCGCAATAAGCTCTATAATATTTCCGTCGAAGCTGTCAAGCTTATATCGCTCGGCAAGCCTTTCGGGGTAGTTTTCCTTTAAATATGTGCCCAGCTCGAAGGCAAGCCCCTCGATATCGGTAACATCATCCTTGATAGCTCCCGTAAAAGCGAGGTTAAGCGCCACCTTCTGGTCGTCGAATTTCGGCCAGAGTATTCCGGGCATATCCAGAAGCTCGACTTCCTTATCAATGGTTACCCACTGTTTTCCTCTTGTTACGCCGGGTCTGTCCTCAACCTTTACCTTCTTTGCATTTGCCATTCTGTTTATGAAGGAGGATTTTCCGACGTTCGGAATACCTACCACCATAATTCTGAGGGCTTTTCCTATCATGCCCTTGGCTCTTCTTCTTTCGAGAAGGTCGGAAAGCTTTGTCTTAAGAAGGGGCAGGAACTTATTTATCCCCTTACCGCTCCTGCAGTCGCATACCAGAACGCTCATACCCTGTTTTTCATAGTATTCACGCCATTTAGCCGTCACTTTTTCGTCGGAATAATCACACTTGTTAAGCATTATTATTCTCGGCTTCGAAGAAACAAGCTCGTTTATAATGGGATTTCTGCTTGATTCGGGAATACGGCTGTCTACAATTTCGACTACTGCATCAACCAGCTTTAAATTCGCCTCAATCATGCGGCGTGTTTTCGTCATGTGGCCGGGAAACCACTGGATATCGCTTTCGTAAGCCATTTAAACCACTCCTCCGAACTTATCGAAAGGAGTAACTCTCAGGTATACCTTTCCTGCAATAAGCCTTTCGTCAACAAGACCTATAGCCGCGTCACGGCTGTCTCTCGAATTGTTTCGGTTATCGCCGAGAACAAAAACATATCCTTCGGGAACGGTAACCTCTTCGCCGAAGATCTCGGCATAATCGAGAGGGCGTCTTGTATAATCAAGTATAGTATGACCGTCCTCGTAAAGAAGACCGTCCTCAACTTCAATTTCAAGGGCTTCACCGTTTCTGTAAACGGTTCCGCTTTCAAAATCAATCTTAATCTTATCTCCGCCTATGCCCACAATTCTCTTTACCACAGGCTTACCGAAGCCTGTACCGCTGTCGTTCAGGAGATTTTCTGCCCAGAGGACAACTATATCGTTATGAGCGGGGGTATAGCACATATCGGTAATAAAAAGTCTTTCCTGATCCTCGAGAGTAGGATTCATTGAGCCGCCGTCAACGGAGGAAAGCCTCGTAAAAAACGTAAATATAACAATAACAGCAATAACCGAACCGAGAATAGTATCAAGCCAGTCATAGGCTTCGGCAGCTATACTGCCCTTTTTCTTCTCTTTACTTCCGTTATCGGGAGTATCGGCCTGCTGTAATTCAAGTTCATCCATATTTTTTCCTTTCGGATAAAATAGCCAAATGAGGTAATAACGGAAAATCCGTTATTACCCAATCGCCTATTTTCTTCGGTTTGGCTGAATCAATACTTAGCCTTAACCTTAGCTGCCTTACCAACTCTGTCTCTGAGGTAGTAGAGCTTAGCTCTGCGGACAATACCTTCTCTTACAATCTCAACCTTTTCAACAACGGGAGAATGTACAGGGAATACTCTTTCGATTCCACAGCCGTGTGCTACACGTCTTACTGTAAAGGTTTCGCTGATGCCGCCGTGCTTCTTAGCGATAACTGTACCTTCGAATACCTGAATTCTGGACTTGTTGCCTTCAGTGATTCTTACGTGTACCTTTACAACGTCGCCGACGTTGAACTTGGGGGCTTCAGCCTTCATGCTGTCCTGTGCGATGAGTTTAAGTGCATCCATTTTAAAATCCTCCTGATGCGATATTCTTGCGCCACACTTCCGACCGAGGCTCTTTCGTCCTTCGGCAAGCCTTCTTCATTAAGACTTTGACGCAGCGGAATACCCGTTTAATGTTTGGGCGGTACGCCCTTGCATTAACCCTCGTCGGGAAAAAACACTTTCCCTACGGTTACAAATGCTTTTATATTATATCACCTTTTTTATTGAATTGCAATACTTTTTTCGGAAAAATCAGATTTTTAAGCGAAAATTTCGCCGTTTTTACAGTAGATTGCGACCCTTTTTATGGTCATTCCGACGATTTCCGTGGAATACTGCTTCTCGAAGGCGTCAAAAACGAGATTTGCGTTGATATTGAACTCCGTTCCCGAGGGAAGCCTCATCCTGATAAAGCCCTCTCTCATCTCTGTAATCTCGATACTGGGCTTAAGGTCTATCTCGCTTATACCTCTCTTGGTTTTCTTTTCGGTCAGAATATGCTCCTGAGCGAAAAATTCCTGCAGTAAGCCGAAATCACAGTCTATATCTATCTCGTATTCGGACTTTTCTATTTCGGTAGGCTTATTTACCTGCTCCGCCACCTTTAAAATACGGATATCTCTCGGAAGGGCGGAATTGAGCCTGTCCTTTATTTCATCAAAGGGGAGCTCCTCGGTAAGCTTTGTATCAAGGCTTTCACATACTCCCTCAACCCCCAGGGCGAGAGGAAGAGCGAAGGTAATATAAACATGGGGATTGAAGCCCTGAGTTTCCCATACGGGGAGCTTACATCGTTTTACCGCTCTCTGGAACACTCTGTAAAGGTCAAGGTGGGATATATAGATAGCCCGTCCCTTTTTCTCGAAGAAAACTCTTATATTATTCAAAGCAGGCACCTCCCACACACTTGTTCACGCCGCAGCCCGTACATTTTTCACGGCAGTTGGGCGTTACGGTCTCCTCATGAGCCTTCTTGTTTTCTCTTACGAAGAAATCCTTTGAAACGAGAATATCCATGTGGTCCCAGGGGAGAATCTCCTCGTAGCTTCTCTGTCTGTTGGCATAGAAGGCAGGGTCAATTCCACATTCCTTGAAGGCTTCAAGCCACTTGTCGAATTTATAGTATTCGTTCCAGCCGTCAAGCTTACAGCCCTTTTTCCATGCAGTATAAATAACGTCGGAAAGTCTTCTGTCGCCTCTTGCAAGAACTGCCTCAAGAAGGGTTATATTGTATCTTGACCAGCTTATATTTACCTTTCGTGAATTTATGATATCAAGGATATATTTCTGTCTTCTGTCAATTTCAGCTTCGTCGGGCTGAGGCTCGAACTGGAAGGGAGTAAAGGGCTTGGGTATAAAGGTTGAAAGGGATACCGAAATCTGGACACCCTTGCCCTTGGGCCTTTTCGGTATGGTATAGTAAAGGTCGATTATCTTATCGCATAAATCCTTTATTCCCTCCATATCCTCCATAGTTTCGGTAGGAAGACCCAGCATAAAATAAAGCTTTACGGAAGTATAACCGCCCTCGAAGGCAATACGACAGCTTTCAAGAACATTTTCCTCTGTGATATTCTTGTTTATCACGTCACGGAGTCTCTGGGTGCCTGCCTCGGGAGCGAAGGTAAGTCCGCTCTTTCTTACGCTCTTTATTTTATTGAGCAGCTCATCGCTGAAGCGGTCTATTCTCATGGACGGAAGGGCAAGATTTACCCTCGCCTTATCGGTATAATCGGTAAGACGGTTAAGAAGCCCCTCAATTTCGCTGTAGTCGCTGGTACTGAGGGAAGAGAGAGAAACCTCGTCATAGCCCGTAGATTCACAGAGAGAAATAGTGTCCCTTTCAATAGTATCAATGGACTTTTCACGAAAGGGGCGGTAGAGATAGCCTGCCTGACAGAAGCGACAACCTCTTATACAGCCTCTTAACACCTCAACAACAGCCCTGTCATGAACAATTTCCGAAAAAGGAACAACAAAGCTGTCGGGGTAATAAACCTTATCGAAATCCTTAATTATTCTTTTTCTTACCTTTTCGGGAGCATTATTTTTCGGGATAATACTCTTTATAGTTCCGTCCTCGTTATAGGCAATATCATAAAGAGAGGGGACGTATATACCCTCTATCTGAGCGGCACGGACAAGAAATTCCTGCTTTGTACAGCCCTCGTCCTTACATTTTTCAAGAAGCTCCATAAGCTCCAGATTTACTTCTTCACCCTCGCCTAAAATACAGAGGTCAAGGAAATCTGCAATAGGCTCAGCGTTGCATACACAGGGGCCTCCTGCACAGACAATGGGAGTAAGAGCGGTTCTGTCCTTTGAATATACAGGCAGTCCTGCAAGATCGAGCATGGAAAGAACGTTCGTGAAGGACAGCTCATACTGGAGAGTGAAGCCGATAAAATCCATATCCTTTATGGGAGAAAGACTTTCAAGTCCGTAAAGGAGTATATCATTCTCTCTCATTTTTTCTTCCATATCGGGAAGGGGCATGAACACTCTCTCACACCAGTAACGGGGCACATTGTTTATAAGGGAATAAAGAATCTTCATTCCGAGGTGCGACATTCCTATATCATAAGTATCAGGGAAACAGAAGGCAAAACGCATGGAAACCTCTTCGGGATTTTTCTCCACGGAATTAAGCTCGCCGCCTATGTAACGGGAGGGCTTCTGTACCTTTAAAAGAATTTTATCAAGCTTTTCTTTATACATCTTAAGTCAGCCTTTCATTAAAGTAATCAAGGTCATTATACTACATTTTATCAAAAATATCAACCGCAAGAAGATAAAAGAAAAAAATTATTGCCGAAAAGCTCATATACCCGGAAAACACAAGTAATATTACCGCGGGCAGCGAAAAAAGAACTGTTATCTTTTCGGCAGTATCCAGCGCTTTCAGAGCCTTATGCGGCGGAAGAGCAGCAATAAATGCTCCTTCAAGGATAAGCCGTCCGTCAAGCTCCTTTACAGGAAGAAGATTTACCGCCGCCATAATCAGGTTTATGACCCCGAAAAGCTTCAGCTTTTCCCCTTCGGGCAGGATAAAATAAAAAATCAGAAAAAGCAGTATATTCACAATACAGCCACCCGAGGCACAAAGAAGGCTCTTGCTTCCGCCGTGAATATGAATACCTCCGCCATAGAGAATAATCTCTGACGGAGGCTTTTTTTCAAGAAGCATTATAACAAGATGTCCCATTTCATGCAGGACACAGGCGGTAAGACAAAGAAGAGCCGTCCCTTCCCTGTCGGTACATAGCATAAAGGCAAGAACAGCAGGAAAGGAAAATTTAAGTCTCAGCTTCACCCCAGCATACCTATCAACCGTCCGATAAAATCAGCCGCTTTCTCTCCGCCTGTAAGCGAAAATATCCATAACGCCCCGAAGCAAAGGGCTGAAAGAATAAGCTGTACCGTTATAACCGCACCGAAGCCGAGATGTCGGGGCGATACCTTTACGGGAGCAGTAAAAAGAGGAACTCTTCCCCCTGTTTCCGTTTTTTCGGAAGGCTTTTCCACAACAACAGGCTTTTCGGGAATAACCTCAGGCTCCCCGATTTTTCCATTATTGCTTTCAATGCTGTTTTCTCTGCCGCCTGACAGAATTTTTACCGTCACACCCATATTTACCTCCTGTCAGATACTGCCCAGAAAAGGAACGACCCATACAAACACCGCTCCGGGAATTCCGAACACCGCCGAAAAGGTCGCATTAAGATAATTTATCTCCACAGCTCCGCCGCTCAGTCCCGAAATTACAAGCAGTGCCGCTCCGCCGAGGACTGCACCCGAAAAAGCATAAAGCTTCGGCCGCTTTGTTTTAAGATACAGCCCCGACATAACCAACGCCCCAAGAACAATAACCCCGATTACAATAAGCATTGTCAAATCCATCATTCTTCACCCTTCATAATCCTTATAAGCCGTGAATACCTTATCATAAGCGCTCTTTCCTCATAGATAAGCGCCTCTATCACCGCTTCATCCTCCGCCATGTCGAAAAGCTGGCGGTTTTTTTCAAGCTTGTCTTTAAGAAGCGAAAGCTCCTTTAAAGTCTCTTCTCTTTCCGTCAAAACAATCACCTGTAAATAATATGCCTGAAAAATAATTTTATTCCCTCCGGGAAAACGGCATTTTTATAAATTTATGCTTGCAAAGCCTATTAAATAATGGTATAATATGTAGTTAGGGTATTATCAGCAGAACGCAGAACAAATAAATCAAACTCTGCCCTGTAATCAAAGGAGAAAAAATGAAAAAGATAATTATAACTGTGGTAATAGTCATAATTGCCATTCTTGCAGGAATTTTTCTGATAAATGTTTCAGAAAAAAATACTGATGTAACGGTAACCGCCACTAAGGTTGGCGTTATCCTTAACGGAAGCAAGGATGATAAAAGCTGGAGCCAGTCCCATTATGAAGGGCTGACCGAAACAGCGGAGGAGCTTAACCTTGAAATAATGTGCAGAGAATGCGTAACCGCAGAAGAGGCTATGGGTATAATACAGGATTTCGCAGACAACGACTGTGAAATCATAGTCGCCAATTCTGTAATATATGGCGACTGCATGACAGCGGCGGCAGAGCGTTATCCCGAGATCTATTTCTTCCATGCCACAGGGGTCGGCCACAGAAAGAATCTTTCTACATACTTCGGAAGAATGTACCAGATGAGATATCTTACAGGAATAGTCGCAGGACTTCAGACAGAAACAAACGAAATCGGATATGCGGCAGCCTTCCCCATTCCCGAGGTCAACCGAGGTATAAACGCTTTTACTCTCGGCGTAAGAAGTGTTAATCCCGAGGCTAAGGTTTACGTCAGATGGATAAACTCATGGACTGACGACGCAGAAACCGCAAAGGCGGCGGAAGCTCTTATAGCAGACCACAATATAGATATACTCGCCATGCACACCGACTCCCTTGAGCCTCTCAGAGTGGCAGACGAGCACGACATTATGGCGATAGGATATAACATAGACAACAGCGCTCTTTATCCCGACTCCTGCCTTACTTCGGCGGTATGGGACTGGGAGAATTTCTACACTCCCCATATCCTCAGATGTCTTCAGGGTAAATTTGAAGGCGAAAACTACTGGGAAAGCGCAGATACAGGCATAATCGGTATAGCGCCGCTTTCGGAAAAGGCAAAAGCAGGTATTTCGGAAGCTGTTGAAAAGGAGCACGACCGACTAAGAAGCAGAACCTTCGATGTTTTCTACGGGCCTGTATACGATAACGAAGGAAAGCTTCGTGTAGCCGAGGGAGAAAGCATGACCGACAACGCTATGCTGAATGAATTTGACTGGTATGTCGAGGGGGTAGTTATTGATGGATAAGCATAAGCTTAAACAGAGTTTTCTGCTTATTGCGGCGGCTGTTATACTTATTACAGTCTTCGTTATGATAACGGTATTCGGCGCAGGGTCGGATACTGCATTAAAGGTAGGTCTTATACTTACGGGAGAAGCCGACGACGACGGCTGGAACGGAGTACATTACAGCGGCGTCGTTTCCGCCTGTGAAAAACTCGATACCAAGCTTCTTCTTAAGGAAAATGTAGCGGAAGGAAGCGGCCGCTGTATCGAAGCGATACACGAGCTTGCAAGGGAAGGCGCACAGATGATAATCCTTTCAAGCTACGCTTATCCTGCCGAGGTAAAGGATGTTATACCTGAATATCCCGAAGTTGCCTTCTATGCAATCTCCTCGGAATATTCATCGGAAAATCTTACCTCCTATTTCGGAAGAATGTATCAGGCAAGATACCTTGCAGGAGTTATAGCAGGAATGAAAACCGAAAGCAACACCGTGGGATATGTTGCCGCTATGCCCAATAACGAGGTAAACAGAGGCATAAATGCCTTTACCCTCGGTGTAAGGAGCGTTAATCCCGAGGCTTCGGTATATGTAAGCTGGACAGATTCCTGGGATGACGGCCAGCGTGAAACAGAAGCGGCGGAAAAGCTTATGAAGGAAGCGAACGCCGACGTTATGACATATCATCAGAATCAGCATTATACCGCAGAAGCGGCAGATAAGGCAGGAGTATATTCCATAGGCTACAACGAGGTTGCGGAAGGGCTTTCCGACAAATACCTTACAGCGGCAGTATGGAACTGGGACTCTCTTTACTATGAAATAATCAGAGAATTTGTCCAGGGACAGCCAAATTCGGTTCAGAGCCATTGGTTCGCCATAGGTAGCGGCGTTGTGGGCTTATCGGAAATGTCTCCAGCTGTAGACGATGATACTCTGAAGGCTGTGGAGAATGCGGAAAACAGACTTAACGGACTGAACGACGTCTTTTCGGGAGTTATCTATGATAACGAGGGCGGATTACGCTGTAACGAGGGAGAATCCTTAAGCGACGAAACTCTGCTGACAGGTATGGACTGGTTTGTTGACGGGGTGGTGATATACGGTGAATAAGATCAATAATAAACGTGTGCTGTATACTGCATTACTTATAGTATTGGGCTTTATTGTGGTAGGTATCGTATGTATCTTTATGTGGCACAGACTTGTCGGAATCACACAGACTCAGGTTGAAAGCCATGTTTCGGGCTACAGCCGTATGGCGGCTCAGGTTGTAGAGGGAAGCTTTAAAAACGAGCTGGAAATCCTTAGCGACGCTACCGCCTATGTGGACCCTGAAAGCGGCAAGCTCAACGATATCTTCAATAAGCAGGAGGGCGTATCCTACGGCGTAATGCGTATAGACGGCTCCGCCGCCTACGGCGAGGCTCTCAGCTTTTCCGATTATGACGGCTTCTTTCAGGCTGTAAGAGGAAATGCTTCTGTAAGCGTTACCGCCGAAAAAGTGCTTTTTGCAGTACCTGTATACAGCGGCTCAAATGTTAAATTTGTACTTTATAAGCTTTACGATAATGACGTACTTGAAAAGAAGATAAACCTTATCTGCTACAGCGGCTACGGAGAATGCTTCCTTATAGATATTGACGGAAATATCGTTCTCCGCTCCCCTGAATCTACCGCACAGCTTGAGGAGTTTATCGGAGAACACAATGCCGAAGCTATCGAGAAGATACGCTCTGCCATGAATGTAAGCCTGTCGGCCGCCGCCTTCGGAACAGACGATAACGTTATATTTGCGGCGGAAACCTCTTATTCGGGGCTTTACATAGTTGGCTTTGTGCC
Organism: Ruminiclostridium sp.; assembly: GCA_045602405.1. Classification (GTDB taxonomy): domain Bacteria; phylum Bacillota; class Clostridia; order Oscillospirales; family Ruminococcaceae; genus Ruminiclostridium_E. The sequence goes on along the minus strand of JAZSBN010000046.1, from coordinate 10,647 downwards.
TTCTGCGGCTCCTGCAGGAGAAATCTCCATGATAATTCCTCTTGTACTCTGGACCTTCGGCCTGCTATGGCTTCTTGTAGTTATCATTATTATCTATCTCATGGGTGCGGAACGAAAGGCACAGCAAAGCGAGGAGCTTCGTCAGGCGAAAATTCTTGCCGAAGAAGCAAACCGCGCAAAAAGCGACTTCCTTGCCAATATGTCCCACGAGATAAGAACGCCTATCAATGCAGTTATCGGCATGAATGAAATGATAATCCGCGAGAGCGGCGAGGAAAACATAAGGGAATATGCCGAAAATATCGGAAATGCCAGCCACAATCTTCTTTCCATCATCAACGATATTCTGGATTTCTCGAAAATCGAAGCAGGGAAAATGGAAATCTGCGACCATGAATACAGATTAAGCGAGGTACTTCAGGATGTTACCAACATGATAAAACTGAGAGCCGAGCAAAAGGATCTGAAATATATCATAGACGTTCAGGAGGATATCCCCGATATCCTTTACGGCGATGATGTAAGAATCAGACAGGTAATGCTCAATCTTCTCAGCAATGCTGTTAAATATACCCATGAAGGAAATGTCAAATTAAGCGTACGGGGCACAAAGGACAGCACTGACGAAACCGTACAGCTTAAGATAATGGTTATCGATACAGGTATCGGAATCAAAAAAGAAGACCTTTCCGACATGTTCAAGAATTTCAGTCGTTTCGACCTATCTGCTAACCGTAATATTGAGGGCACAGGCCTCGGTCTTGCAATCACCCAGAGACTTATTTCCCTCATGGGCGGAAGCATCAAGGTAGACAGCGAATACGGCAAGGGCTCTACCTTCACGGTACAGCTTACCCAGAAAATAATGGGCAAGGAAACGGTAGGCAAGCTTCTCAGCAAGGAACACCATTCCCCTGCCGCAAAGGGATATACCGCAATGTTTACTGCTCCGGAAGCGGATATACTTGTGGTTGACGATAATAAGATGAATCTTATGGTAGTAAAGAACCTGCTTAAAAATACAGAAGCAAAAATTACCACCTGCATGAGCGGCGAGGAAGCCCTTAAGCTCATGAGCTCCAACAGATACGATATTGTCCTTCTTGACCACATGATGCCCAACATGGACGGTATTGAAACCCTGAGACGCATTAAAACCATGCATATAAATATGAGCGGTGACGCTTATATTATCGCCCTTACCGCCAACGCAGTTTCAGGCGTAAAGGAAATGTATATGGAGGCAGGCTTCGACGACTACATGAGCAAGCCTATCAACGGCAGAAAGCTCGAAGAAATGCTTGCTAAGTATCTCCCGAAGGAAAAGGTGATCTACACCAAAAACGATGAGGAAAAGAAGCCTGAAGAAAAAGCGGCAGTAAGTGCTCCTGCCCCCGAAAAGAAGGACGAAGAGGAAGAGCTTCCTCTCTTCGACACAAAGCTTGGAATGCTGTACTGTGGAAACCTCGAGGATATATACATCGAAATGCTTGAGCTTTTCCGTGATATGCACGAGGAAACCCGAAGCAAGCTCGACACAGAGGTAGCGGAAAAGAACTGGAGCAATTACGCAATCGATATCCACGCTCTAAAATCCAACGGCCTCAATATCGGAAGCAAGCGGCTTCAGAATATCTGCCTCAGGCTTGAAATGGCAGGAAAAAGTATAAAGGCTGAGAAAGACGTTGAAGAAAGCATAAGCTTTATACTTGAAAATCACGATAAGGCAATGAAGATTTATGAAGAAGTGGTCGCTGAAGCTGTGAAATATCTTGAAGAAAACTCAAAGTAACAGCTGCTCGGATTTATTCAAAAAGCACTCAATATAACAAAAGACTCCCTGATGAACCGGATCATCAGGGAGTTTTATTATGGATTTACAGCAATTCGCAACCGTTTTTATTCATCAATAAATCTTACATTATCTATGTGTTCAAAGCCTCCATAAATTACAAGCGCATAATTTGACTCTTCGCCATTGGCAAGTTCATATACCGCCGTTCTGTCTCGTTTACAATCGGCGTTCGGTTTACCTATCTTCTGGATAAGCTCTTCCATATCAAAAGAATTATCCACCGCCTCCTGCACCTGTTGTAAAGTAAGCTGTCTGTCATATTCCTTATACCGATATTCATGATTTTGGATTTCACGGATTTCAAAATCTTCTCCATTCATTACGGAAGAATGTATAAAATGATAATCGGTATCAATGGAAAAGTCACTGTCACATTCCGATATCATACCCTGCTTGGTTTTAAGGGATATGTATTCCAGCCCTACTTTTCTTGGGTTTTCGCTATTCTTGTAACAGGCAGATATATGAATAAAATATGTTACTCCGTCCTTGACAACCTCGGCACTTTTCGAGATATATGCAGGATCCATACCATCGCTCATACCGCCCTTAAAGTCGACCTCAAGTCCGGAAAAGCCTCCGGGATAATCCTTTAAAAAATCATCCACCTGTTTATCCAGAGCATTATTGATCTGAATATCATAAGCATATAAAGCCTTGACCGCTTCTTTATCACCCTTGTCGGCAGCTTCAAAAAAGCCTTCCAACGCTTCCGACTGAGCAGATGTATCTGTAATCCAGCTATTGCTGTTTATCCATCTTTCGCGGAAATTAGAAGCAGTCACATTATGAAAAGCGTTTATCGCGACACTGACAACAAATGAAACAGCAATAAGTGCCGCAGGAGAAAAACATATCATACTCGCTACAAAGAGGCCCTTACCTGCCTTTTTGTTTTCTGCCTTCCTCTTCGAAGATAAAACAGCGTAAATTATGATAAGAATTACGCCTGCAATCACCAAAGCGGCAAGAATCAAAGCTATTATAATTATAATACCTACAAATCCTAAAGTAAATACAAATCCCATAATCTCCCTCCGTTCGTTTATATTATATATCTGAAGTTATATAAAGTCAATAACGAATGGTAGTCGGAAAGTATAAGCAACAAACAAAGAACAAGCAAAAGTTGCGGAGGCAATGGACGGCGCATTCGGCTTTCTGAAAAAAGAAAAGCAGGGTGCATAAAAAATGCACTCTGCACAGAAATTTTTAGAGTAGCGGACAAGCAGCGGACAACGGCTTTTTCGCACAAAAGAAAAAACTCCCAAACGGCTTTACAAAGCCTTTTGAGAGTAGTGTTGATGGTGACCCGTACGGGAATCGAAACAACCTTCTCACATTTTTTAATATTTGCTATTTTGCAGTAAATGGCTTATTAATGCGGTTTACAGCATATTTCAACAAGCTCACTTTTAGTGCTTTTCAGTAGTTTTTAGTATCAACAATACCCAAATAAGACCCATAGATGTAATTCTCCATTGGATATTTCTGCACTTAATATTAAAGCATAACACATATTCAGAAAGGAATATAATTATGGAAGAAATCAGACAAATCTGGTGCGCCGAAGATAACCACTACTACCCCGAAATTAAGGTTGAGAACGGCAGGACTTACAAGCTGGACGAAGAAAAATTCGTATATCTTGAACAGCTGGACCTCGGCTTAACCGATGAAGAACAGCAACTTATGGAAAATCCTGTTGACCGCTGGGGACAGGAGTGGCGGAAATTTATGACGGAGAACTATCCTGAAGATATTCCGTCACTGCAAGGTAGGCTCAAATGGGAGATTATACCCAGACAAATAGACAAGGAATGTTGGAAGATGTGGGAGCTGCTCCGAAAACAGTATGCGGTGAAAAATCCTCGCCCTACTACTTTTCTTGAAATTGCAGAATGGGAGAAAACAAGGGCGTTTATAATCGAACACGAAATTATGGAGCAGTTGGTTTTGCAATATCGGGCATAATTACAAAAACAGCAGGGATTGAATCTCTGCTGTTTTCCTTTGTGATAAGGAATATTTTTATTGAAATATAAGGAAATTTGTGATATTATAGAGATAGATATTTTATGGGAGGTTGCTTATGATAAACCGAATTATTACTGATATATCAGATTACATATTTTTAGCCGATGAGCCGCAGAATGTTGATGTATTTTTTCTTCCCGGCGGTTCTCACCCACAGCAGCCCGAATATGCAGCGGAACTGTATCACAAAGGTTTTGCAAAGTGGCTTGTTCCGTCGGGTGGAATAAGCGTAAAAATGGAAAAGTGGCAGGGTGTTCGCTCCAAGGCAGAAATATATAATGGTGATTATCATTCCGATTGTGAATTTTTCACAGATGCGTTAATAAAAAACGGCGTACCTATGTCTGCAATTATTCAAGAAAATAAATCGGGACATACTCGTGATAACGCATTTCTTTCACGCCAAGTTATTGATGAAAAAGGGATAGAGATAAAGACAGCTATCATTGTATGTAAAGCCTTTCACGCTCGCCGCTGCCTTATGCTTTACCAGATGGCGTTTCCCGATGTTGATATTAAGGTTTGTCCTGTTTATTGCTACAACATAACAAAGGAAAACTGGTATCAGACGGAATACGGAACAGACAGAGTTTTAGGCGAGCTTGCACGCTGCGGAAATCAGTTTGTCGGTGATATAAAGGATTATCTTTCGCAACGATAAATCAAGGAGATATTATGAAAGTAATAGTTTTCGACATAGGCGGAACGCTTATGGAGTACAAGAATATGCCGCTTTCGTGGCTGGATTTCTACAAGGACGGTTTCCATTATGTTTGCAACGAACTTTCGCTGAGCATAACCGAAAATGATATTGACAAGTCATTTGATGTGCTTAAAAGCTATAATCCCCGAATCAATCCTCGCGAAGTTGACGTTACTCCCGAAGTGATTTTCAGCGAGACTACGGCTCATTGGCAAGGAGCATTTACACTTTCCGATGTCATAAATAAATTTTATGAATCAATGAAATTAACAGCGTATATCTATCCCGAAACGCTTGATTTCTTGGACAAGCTGAAAGCAGAGGGTTACAAAATAGCGGCTCTGACAGATGTAGCTATCGGAATGCCCGATGAACTGCACAAGAGCTATTTTCCTGAACTGCTGCCCTATTTTGATATGTATGTTTCGTCAATCTCTTGCGGTTACCGTAAGCCTAACCCGAAAGGACTTTCGGATATTGCGGAGAATTTCGGTGTTGCATCTTCTGAAATGATTATGATTGGTGATGAGGAGAAAGATATTAAAACTGCAAAGAGGTTTGGTTGCAAGTCCGTTCTGATTGACAGGCGGGACAGAAACGTTGATTTCGGGCAGGATTATACGGTCACGGATTTGAACGGACTTTGGGAGTTTTGCTGTGAACAATGCTGAAAGAACAAAAATAAAAGAGGCTGAAGAGTGGAATAGCAACTTAAATAAATAGCAGGAGTGATAAAGTGAGCTACATTTCAAATTTGAGAAAATATATCGGTCACGAACCGCTGATAAATATCGGTGCAACTGTAATCGTAATGAACGATAAAAACGAAATACTCTTGAATTTGCGTTCTGATACTAATACTTGGGGCATAATCGGCGGTGGTATGGAGCTCGGAGAAAGTCTTGAAGAAACCGCTGCACGAGAACTTATGGAAGAATCAAACCTGACTGCAGAGCATTTTGAGCTTATTGATTTACTATCAGGTGAAGAGTTATATTTCAAGTACCCAAACGGTGATGAAACATATACTGTAATTGCATTGTATCATGCTATTGGTGTATCAGGTAAATTAAAAATTAATGATGACGAAAGTTGCAAACTTCAATATTTCCCTATTGATAAGCTTCCGCCTCTTGAAAGTCGTGCGGAATATGTGATAAATAAAATAAGGAATAAGTTGTGGGTTTTATAATTTTATTGTTATATTATAATTCATATATGAAAGAGGAACTATAATGGACATCAACTTTTGCACACAATGCGGTAAGCCACTTACATACAAGGTAATCGGTGATGAGGGCAAACAGAAATATTGCGAATGCTGCAACAAATTCTATTTTGATAATCCTGCAAGCTGCGTGCTTGTGGCTATCATCAACGAAAATAATCAGGTACTACTGCTGGAACAGAATTATATTTCAACGAAGAATTACACGCTCTGCTCTGGATATCTGAAAAAGGGCGATACTCTTGAAGAAACCGTTGCTCGTGAGGTACTTGAAGAAACAGGACAGCGTGTGATTTCCTACAAGTATGTGCAGAGCTACTATTTCGCACCTAAAAATCTGATTATGACAGGCTTCATCGCTTATGTCAAGGCGAGCGAGTTCGGCAGTTCTAACGAAGTTGATGGTCTTATGTGGGTCGATTTGGATAAGGCTGTGACTATGGTGGAGAGGGAGAATAATTATTCGGGTGTGCATTTGGATAGGTGTGTTGAGATATTAAAAAAGGAATTTATATGAGTTTTGTTTTAAAACGGTGTAAATAATAGATAATATTAAGGTGAATAAATATGACTAATTCAAATTTTACAAAATCCGATATTGGAGCCCAATCTGCATGGAAGGGATTTTCATCTCAAACTCTATATATTGCGAACAGATTACTTTCGGATGATTGTGCATACGAGTATTACCCAGAAGATATTGAAGATTTAGTGATAAGAAAAGACGGTGTTATTATTGAAGCGGTACAAATAAAAAATATATCGTCAGATCTCACCTTATCTAGCCTTTCTTCTACCAAAACATCCAAAAGAGGAGAAGGTTTCTTTAAGCGCATGTGTAGTTTGCATATGAATGATAATTCTTTTTCAAATGTTAAAATTGTATATTTTGGCTCTTTAGGTTCAGAATTACAAGAAGTACAGAATAATAACGATAGCACCAAAAAGAAGTTGGCAAAAAGATTAGAGGAAAAGCATAATCTGTCTGCTTCTGATGCGTCTTGGCTTATAGATTCATTAAAATTTGAAAAAGTAAGTCTTTATGACCTTGAAAGTAGTATTGAAAATCAAATATGCACTTATGTGCCTACTATGCCCGCACCGTTATTAGCAAAGGAATTATTAATTCAATACATCTCTCAATTATCTAACACTAAAGGATTTACAACGATAGAATTATGGAAAGAAAAGATACATGATATCGGTGTGAATATTTCTGCAATTGATGGCTTTTGTAAAGAATATAATAAATCATTGGTCTGCTTAAGTGAACTTAAACTTGATAACAATCAGGATGAACTCCACAATGAATTTTCTCAAGGTGTATCCGCTCATCCTTCGCATATTCGTTATGGCTTTGATTTTAAACGTAATTATTGGTTAGAAAAGATTTATAATGCCATTGAAAATAAAGGCGTTGCTATAATTAAAGGTGTTTCAGGACAAGGCAAATCTGCATTGAGCTATCGCTATTTACTTGATAATTATCCTGAGGGATGTGTATTTTGCATTAGAGCTATAACAAGTGAAACGCAAGCTCAAAATCTTGTTTCTGCATTAGATGGTCTTGGCAAGCATAATTCAAATTTAATCATATATATTGATGTTCAACCGGGCGAGACATTGTGGGCTTTTTTGCTCCAAGAATTGCAATCACGTGGTTTAAATGTTCCTGTACTTATTTCAATTCGTGATGAGGATTATAATGCAACAACATTCAACGGAAAATCAATTAAATATGAATTAGTTGAGTTGGCTCTTTCAAAAGAAGAAGCGGAATATATTTACAATTCATTCACAAGTGAGAAGCCACATCCAAGTTATAGAACTTTTGAAGAAGCATGGTTATCTTTCGGCAGTAATGGACCACTGATTGAATTTGTATATCTACTTACAAATAATCAAACACTGACACAACGGCTAGAAACTCAAATAGATGCACTCATTAAAGAAAAGGTAGCTGACGATTGGTTGGAATTGTTGCAGGTGGTATGCTATGCTGGCCGTTTAGGTGCTAATATAGATTTTCAAACTGTCAAAAAGGTTATTGAATGTCCAACAATGCAATCTGCCATACAAAGATTGAAAGACGAATATCTCATAAAGGTTACGAGCGAAAATAAAATAGAAGCTCTTCATCCCGTGAGAGCGCAAATAGTCTTTGATGCGATTTGTAAACAAACTTGTATTAGCGAAAAAGATATTATTTTTAAGACCATTGCTTGTGTAGCGTCTAAAAACGTCAGAGTTATTCTTTTAGATTATTTTTCAAATCAAGAATACCGTTTGGATGATATTCAGCAATTATCTCAATGCCCATTTACGGATTGGATTAGTTTTGCAGGAGCAATCAAAACTATGTTGTGGTTGGATGCAAAGAGATATGTCGATATAAATATGGAATACATTCAATCTTTGATTAAAAAATATGGCGATGGATGGTTATGTCTTTTACCGCTTGATTTCTCCGGTGTTTATCGTTCTGGCGAATTAATTATGGATGGTATGAAAGACCTCTCAATATTTAAAGACAAAGAGGCACTACAAAACTCTATTGATGAGGTAAAGAGTTCATTGTCATCGCTTACAATAGATTACCAAGCCACAGATTGTTTTCTTAATAATTGTACGCAACCCGACGTATTACCACAAACCGACCAAGAAAAAAGTTCATTTGGGTATTCTTTATTTTGGCTTGCAAAACGTAATCTTAAAGTTTCCATCGTTTTAAATTCAGAGGAAACAAAAAAATATTTATCTACCGGAGAACTACAAGCTTCCGCAGATGCAATAAGAGGCCTTAGTGAGCATCCGGAACTTTCAGCTATTTATCAAGAATCTGTTGATTGCCTAATTGATAAATTAGTTTCAGATATGAATGTACTTAAATTTGCCGTTAATGAAGATGAGGTGATTTGCAAATTTATCCCTCCATTAGAAAACGAAATAACGCTTCCTGAAAATGTGAAATATTCTAATCAATACTGGCGCATAAAAATGTTGGATATTCTTAAACAGCTATATCCTCAAAAGGAATATATTGATATTGAATTGCTTGGCGTTGATCTTATTAGTGAATTAGGAATAAAGCCGTTAGATTTCCAACTTCGTATTCACAAAAGCAATAGACACATCACATGGGTCTCTGAAGTTAATGGTTGGATAAAAAATAGAATTGATTATAGTCTTCGTCCATCATCTTGGGAACAATATGTAGCGAAAATAGATCAAATCAGAATGGATGCCAACGAACTGGTAGAAGAAACGATAAAATTTATAGACGATATTTATAAAAAAGGACGATATACAAAGGAACGATGGAAGCGAGTAGAGACAAGACTTGAAAAATTTAAAAAACACACATTGGTGGAAAATTACCTTCCAGTTCCCGCTGTAGATCCGTATTGTTTATACTCGGAAGGCAACAAAAATATACCTGCATCTGACTTATTCACAATGCGTCAATTGCTTTCTGTTGAGAAATATAAAAATTTTAGAAAACAATTTAATGATTTTTATTCTTCTATAGAAAATTTTTATAATCAGTTTGCTAATATCCTTTTGGCAAGAATAAATAAACAAGATTTGACTGCAATAAAAAATCCTAGACTTGCAATGGTCAATCTATACTCTGCTGCAAAAACACTTTACATTTTTCAACATGAATATGACTCTCTGTTTTCAGAGTACGGAAACTTGAATAACGTTTTTATTCAGCAAGAAACGGAGAGTATGCTTACTCTAGTAAATATATGGCGTCATGTGCTTGATAATCCTCCAAAACAACAAGCTATTGCTTATTCCTCCAAGCAGAGGTATCGTAAAGGAATAACTCTTTTTAAAGATTTACTCTTAAAAATACCTTCTGCTATAAATGGAACTGTATTCGAAACAGAAAATTACATTTATCTTGCTACAAATTGCAACACAGATAACGGCAATACGCTTGAAAGTGAGTATACAAATCTAGTTTTAAAACTAAGGGATATTTTCAAATCAGCTGTTTTAGAGTCTAGTGACAAATGGTACTGTGAAACGCAAAATGCCGAACTAGCATATATTCCTATAATTGCAGGTGCTTGCGCACCGACAGCATTTTTAATTCCGTTTTATAAACTCTTTGACACCGAAAAATCAGAAATTGCTAAAACAATGCTTCCATGTGAAATAGAAGCGAATATTAAGGATAAGTTATTTGGTATTTCTGAAATATCTGTATGGATAACTGCAATGCAAAAAATTCAGGAAATCAAGTTATATCTTAAGCGCTTCGGTCAAGTTATTAAAACAGAACCAAATGAAGAATGTGCTCATATTCTTGAATTGTTTGTAGGAAAAACAGAAACAAAGATTCAAGTGTTGTGGAATGAGTTCCTTGCTTGCCAAAATATTGTCAATAAACTGATTGTAGATGCAGAAGGTAAAGAGTTTGAGATGTTGAATTGTATTAACACCTTATTCAATAGTTATGATGAAATAGTTGAATACATCCACAATCGAAGCGATACTGAAGAAATGGTACAAATTATAGATACAATTTCTGCTGTTATGCTTTTTTTACAACCATTAGTAATTAAGAATAGCAGTTAATGATTTTATGCTATTAGCATGTTATTAAATCATATTTTAAATCACTAAGTATATTCTTTAAACCGAATGCACAGCAGAGAAATCCGCTGTGCATTTTTCTTGACACAACCCTCAAAAAATATTATCATAAAATCATCGAATCAAACCGCAAAAGCTGCGACTTATAAGTGAAAGCTTTCAAAAGAGGTGTACTATGCATATAAACGACATCGAAAACATTATGAATTATCTGTT
>JAZSBN010000045.1:0-1775 GCA_045602405.1 Ruminiclostridium sp. | reverse complement strand
GTGGCTGCTTCTGAGCCAACATCCTGGTTGTTTATGCAATGACACATCCTTTACCACTTAACCTGTACTTTGGGACCTTAGCTGTGGATCTGGGCTGTTTCCCTTTTGACAATGGCACTTATCTGTCACTGTCTGACTGCTTTGAATCAATTATCCGTCATTCGAAGTTTGTTAAGGTTCAGTAAGTCGTGAAACCCCCTAGCCCATACAGTGCTCTACCTTCGGTAATCTCTCAAAACGCTAGCCCTAAAGCTATTTCGAGGAGAACCAGCTATATCTGAGTTCGATTGGAATTTCTCCGCTATCCACAAGTCATCACCGACTATTTCAACAGGCGTGTGTTCGGTCCTCCACAGCGTTTTACCGCTGCTTCAACCTGCTCATGGATAGGTCACCCAGTTTCGGGTCTACGACATAATACTTAACGCCCTATTCAGACTCGCTTTCGCTTCGGCTCCGGAACTTTATCCCTTAACCTTGCATCATATCGTAACTCGCCGGCCCGTTCTACAAAAAGTACGACATCACACGCTTGTGGTGCTATGTCTGCTTGTAAGCATACGGTTTCAGGTTCTTTTTCACTCCCCTCCCGGGGTTCTTTTCACCGTTCCCTCACGGTACTATACTCTATCGGTCACATGGTCATATTTAGCCTTAGGAGATGGTCCTCCTTCCTTCCGTCAGGATTCCTCGTGTCCCGACGTACTCTGGGTGTATCTCGCCTTCTTCTAGTTGTCAAATACGGGACTTTTACCCTCTTCGGTCTACTTTTCTAAGTATGTTCTTCTAACCAGCTTCCTTGACTTTGTTGATACCCCGAACCTCATACATATTTCTATATATGATTTGGGCTCTTCCAATTTCGCTCGCCACTACTTTCGGAATCGATTGCTTTCTTTCTTTTCCTCCGGGTAATTAGATGTTTCAGTTCCCCGGGTTCCCCCCCTATCGTTATGTATTCGCGATAGGGTAACACAATATTACTCGTGCTGAGTTCCCTCATTCGGATATCTGCGGTTCTACGTTCATTTGCAACTCCCCACAGCTTTTCGCAGCTTGTCACGTCCTTCTTCGGTGCCATGTACCAAGGCATCCTCCTGTATGCTCTTTGTAGCTTATTCTTGCTAGATATATCTCTATATCTCCGTCTTTCTCTAATAGTTTAACCTATTCTCTCTTACAAAAAAAATCCAACGACTATCTTTCTGTCTTTTTAGTTATACCTTCGTATTAACCTCTATTCTTTACAGAATATATTTTCGTTTTTTTGCCTTCTGTACTTTGTTTTGTTCTCGTCTAATATCTCTGTTTTCTAACTTCAATATTAAATCTTTCTATGCAGTTGTCAATCTACTATTCCTAAGCAAAAGTCAGGTTTGTTTTTTAAAGCTCAATTAAGAACCTTTGGTGGGCTCAAATGGACTCGGACCATCGACCTCACGCTTATCAGGCGTGTGCTCTAACCAGCTGAGCTATGAGCCCATTAATGGTGGAGGTAAGCGGGATCGAACCGCTGACCCCCTGCTTGCAGGGCAGGTGCTCTACCAGCTGAGCTATACCCCCATAAAAAATACCGTAATAAACCTAAAAACGCCCTAACTTGCGGAATCCCAGGCGATTTATCACAGTTTTACATAAATAATGCCCCGTCAAGCGGAGCACCAGTTAGTATTAAAAATGAATAAGAAGGAAACGATCTGTTTCTGTATCGACTAGGATTTCTGTTTAACGAAAACTCTGTTCGTTAAACGGTTCTCCCTAAAAGGAGGTGATCC
>JAZSBN010000044.1:0-4973 GCA_045602405.1 Ruminiclostridium sp. | reverse complement strand
TGATAGCCGCAAGCGCAAGGTCAATATTCGGGAAGTCTCTCGATGTTTCTTTTCCTTCGGAATCTGTTGTAATTAAGGTTAATGCGCCTGCCCATTCAGCCTTTATCGACTTCGTAGAAGCATAGTAGAAGGCGTTAAGAGGCTTTTCGTCAGGAGTCTGGTTGCCGATTGTGATATATTCGCTTAAGTCGTTGCCTGTAGTGTAGAGAAGGGTTGTTCCGCTGTCGACTTTGGCAGTCGCAAGAAGATCACTAACACTAACCCTGAGCGTTGCACCCTCGCTGAAGGAAGTAAGCGTTACCTTAGGAAGCTTTCCGTTTTCGGGGAAAAGCCAAATACGGTTATTTCCCGATTCAATATTCTTGATAGTAACCACGCAGGAAGCACTTGTAGTCACAAGCTTACCGCTAAAGTTATTGACGCCTGTCATATTGCCGCTCAGGTAGATATAAACATCCGTATTTATTCTATTAAAGGTTGTTATATCGTTCACAGAAAGAGAGCAGCCATTAACAACCAGCTCAGATGTAGCAGTACCCTTTATGGACTTTACCTCAGAGTCATTATCTTTGAATGTAAGCGTCGTATTTGCCGCAACCGTTACAGCCGTATCGGGAGCGTTAAGTGTACACCAGAAAACTGTATTTACGGGAATACTGAGAGCTGTTCCTGTAAAGGTGAGAGTTTCTCCCTTGAAGGTAATGCTCTTTGCGGTCTTGGGAAGTGTGAGCTTATCAAGTGTGAATTCCTGATTGAGTGTGATTGTGTAATCACAGGTGCTGTCCTTTACAGCCGCAAGCGCAAGGTCAATATTCGGGAAGTTGCGTTCAGTAATGCCGCCGTTTGCGTCTGTTATTGTCATGGCAACAGCGCTTGCGTCCTCAGCCTTTATAGACTTCGTAGAAGCATAGTAGATAGGCGAAAGCGTCTTGCTGTCAGAGGTCTGGTTTACAATAGCTATCTTATCTGAAATATCGGAAGTGCAGTAAAGAACTGTTGTTCCGTTTTCGAGAGCCGCACCATCGTTTACGTTGATGGTGAGAGTTTTTCCGTCAGCAATGTTGCTTACTGTAACCTTAGGCAGGGTATCGCCTGTCTGGTAGGATATCTTGGAATTATCTGTGATGTTTGTAATGGTTACTGGGCTTGTGCTGTTCTTCAGTACAAGCTCACCCCCGAAGTCGGTTACACCGGACATGGTTTCGTTCACAGTGAGCTTGTAAATATCAATCGCACTAAATGTCTTGACGCTGTCGGTTTTGATGTGAACACCACAAAGTGTGCTTGTCGCTGTACCTGTAAGATCCTTCACATTACCGTCTGCTATATCGAGCTGCATACCCTTTGCGACAGTAACGGAAGTATTTTTTGCTTCCAGCGCACAGTCAAAGGTAACGTTTGTGGGCACGGAAAGTGTTGTGCTGTTGAGCGTTATATCGTACGCGCCGATGAAGTCGAGAGACTTTGCCTTTGTTGCCGCGGGGAGAGTAAGGCTGTCGAGCACAACGTTGTCGAGCACCTGAACTGTAAACTCGGCATCGGAAGAGCCGTTCTTATTTATATAAGAAAGTATATCGCTCCACTGGGAGTAGATTCCGACGTCTTTTAAATCAAATACAGGAATGTCGAGAACGAGCGCACCCTCTCTGTATATAACAGAATAGGTTTTGCCGCTTTCATTCTGTACATAAGTTGTAAAGAAGCCGGATATATCCTCGGAAACGGTGATAAGCTTCTGACCGCTTTGAGGAGTCTCGGAATAGAATTCAATGGGGTTTCCGTCAAATGTTCTTCCGTTTACGGTCAGCACATCGCCATTCTTGATGTTGAATGCGCAGCTTCCCTCGCAGATAATATCGCCTATCTCTGCCTTACCGCTGTTGAATATGACGTTGTTGTTGATATCGCTTATAAAAAGCATGCCAACCGTCAGCATATCAACGGCAGAATATCCAATTTCAGTATCACCTTCGAGAGCAAGGGTGTTGAGCTGAATATCATTTCCTGATTTGCTGTCATCCAGGAACGAAACAGAGGAGTTCAGAACTACCACATTTAAGTTTTCAGCACAAGCATTTTTAAAACCGCTTATGGTATCATTATCTGCGAATGTGATGGTGTGGCCGTTTCCGTAAACAACGCCCCAGAAAGCAGCACCATAATCGAAGGTAATGTCTGTATTAAGGGTGATATCGCCTGTCAGGTTAATGTTGACACCATCAAATGTTATTGAATTTGCATTACCAAAGGTGAGATCGTTGTTTATGATTAAGTTCGTATTGTCGCCTGTGTAAGTTATTGTATAATCCTTTGAGGCGTCCTTCTGCTCATCAATCCATTCCACAGCTTCGGGGAAAGTACAGCGTTTTGCTTCGATACTGCCATTGGATACGGTGAAGTCATCTGTGTCGTAGGGGAAATACAGATAGTCGCCATCGCCGTTAACCATACGTGATACTTTGTACACTGTTTCGCCGCCGCCGTCAAAGTTGAACAGTTCAACAGAGTATTTCAGGCGTGTAACAACAGACGCAAGTCCTGTTTGCATGTTAGCTGATGCTAAATTTACTACATTGGCTGTGATATTATCGTAGATGTAGAAGAAGGAATCAGGGTCCTCAGATATGACCTCCAGCCATGCGTCGTCTGCGATTGTGAGGTTGCTTATCTCGCCGACGCCGTAGGCGATAGCGAGGTTTGAGCTGCTGTCAATGATAACATCGCAGGCATGGAAGCCGCAATAGAAATCGACATACTCACTTTCGGCGATATTGAGCTTTTCAACACCGGTCAGGAAAAGAATAGAGGTTATGTAATCATCAGCACAATCAATATTCACAACGCCTGTCTCATAGCTCGCTGTCTGGTCGTCATTCACCATATAACCGCTGATGAGAACAGGGAGATAGTTTTTCATTTCGCCATTTAAATTAAGAGTATGATCATTAAGGTAAATAAACTCGTATTTATTCAGGTCTACTTCCCCTGACGCATAAATTTCCTCAAGGCTGTAACCATCGAGATTTTTAATGGTAAGATCGGCGTTCATGTCCATTGTCTTATCAAATTCAAGGCGGAAGCCGTCACAGTCGATAGTAAGAGCGTGCGAAGGCATTGTTGCACCTGTATAGACAGCATCGTCAATCAGAGTAATGGTCTGACCCAATGTGGAAGCCGCTATAGCCGCGTCAATGGAAAAATATTCTGTTTCGCCTATTTTTGCAACAGGGTCTGTTGACGCAAGCTTATAATTAGTGCTGTGATTAGCATAGGAATATGTAGTGGAGTTGCAGGTCTTTGCAGAGTAGATATACTCGTAGTCGCCCTCTGTAAGAGCCTTGTGCTCATTTACAATATTACCATTATAGTTTATACCGTTTACAAAGTCGCAATCTGATCCATCGCTGTCAACCGCGTTGAAATAATCGTAACCATAGGTACCATCATCATTATCATCCCAGGTAACGTCGATGTTGTACCATTCGGTAACACCCTTGTTATCAAGACCAACCTGGTTCCAGGCATGAGCGCCGCCGTTGCCGGTACCTGTGATATACATAACGTCGATTCCAAGTGCGTTCATATAGAGCTGGAAGCACTTTGCATAGGACTCACATACAGCCTCACCTTCCAGGAGCAGACCTGTAACATCGTGAGCGTGCTCTGCGTTAAGAACGTATTCTGTCTTTTCACAAAGATAATTATGGATATACCATTCCTTAGTATATTCGTTGCCGTATTCAGCCGCACACATTAAGGTATCTTCTACCTCTTCATAGAGCAACTGTTTTGTAGCCATTCTGTTTACGCCGTTAGCAAAGTCGGCGGAGTCTGTACCGAAATAGAAATAGGCACCATTGGCGTCTGAGCCAAACATATAGATATGACCAACCCAGAAGAACTGAGGATTATCATTTGTAAGCGCTACGAAAATCTTAAAAAGTGTATTTTCATCAGGCATAGTATCAGCGAATTCTACGCCCGAGAAAAAATAACCATTGTAAACCTCATAGTACTCAGCATCATAACTACTCGAACAGTCGATAGTATTCGCTATGGAATGCAGCGAATCATATATTTTCTTTTCAGCGTCTGTTAAAGCGTTATAAGCCACCGAGCTGTTGTAATTTGTCTGAGAAGAATAGTAGCTTGGAGCTCTGTTGAAATTGAGTCCCGTATCAACAGATCCTGTATCTTCGATATCTATTATGTAATATTCGAAGGGCAGTACGCCTTCGCCAGAAAAGCTTGATACATAATGATAGAGTTCAGTCGTCTCAACTTTTTCATCAGACTCTTCAGTTGTTTCTTCCGAAGAATCAGAGGTAGTGTTTTCGTCAGGAGACGGTTCTGCTGTAGTATCTGAAGAAGCATCCTCATCGGGGGATGGCTCTCCCGCAGTATCTGAAGAAGGATCCTCGTCAAGGGACGGCTCTTCCGTAGTATCCGAGGAAGGCTCCTCTTCGTCATTCTGTTGTGTTTCGTTTTCTGTGCCGGGATCAGCAATTCCCTCTACATAGCTGTCAGAAGCTATGCCGTCTTCAGCAAAGGATGTCACTGTAGATGACATAACCATTGCTGCTGACAACAGTAAGGAAATTATCCGTTTCGCGGCACTGTTGTTCTTCTTCAACATAATTACCTCCTTTTAAATAAAAGCGTAATGCCTATAATAATACACTATAATTATAGTACTTTTTAACGTGATTTTCAATATATAAAGACATAATTTGGCAATCATAAACAAATAAAAATTATTCAGCTGTCCGAATTGCCATATTTTCACACAAATTAGTTACAATATCATAAATTCCCCTCCATAATGTCAGATATAGTAAAGATCCACCGGCGTAGCCGGTGGCTTTTCTTTTGCGGGCAAAGCCCTATGCTACCTGCAACGTCTGAAGACGTCAAGGGGCGGTCTGACACTTGCAAGCCTACTTCCTGCTATTTTGGAATGGATCTTCTAATTC
>JAZSBN010000043.1:0-327484 GCA_045602405.1 Ruminiclostridium sp. | reverse complement strand
TTCCACATATTTATTTCAATGACATATTCATAGTTATCTCTATATATTTTCCCGATTTCATTATCATTATCCCTTATCATATTTAACCATTCGTTTTTTCTGCCAATATCCATAATGCATTCCTCCATAAACTTCAAATTTATCGGTCTGTACGATTTTCTACATTATACCACATCAACCCAAGAAGTTCAATCATAGTAGCAATTAAAAAGCTGTACTCGGATTTTTCCGAATACGGCGGTACATATTGAACTGTTCGACAAATTGGAATTTGTTATTATCACAAACTTATCTTTCTATAATATGCATTAGTTTATCAAATATTTTTTCCACACTATATGAATTAGGTTGTTTATCATCAAAGAGTCCTTCAGCAATTAGTTCTTTTGCTGCCAGTACTCCTTTTTTGTTATATACAGAAAAATCTGCCATCATACGCTCTAATAGTTCCTCATTTGTATTGTACAGCAGTTCTTTGAGTGCTTGAAATCCTCGTTGAGCATCGCCATACTCTTGTGACATCCATACAACATTAATATTCTTTCTTTTAAGATATTCGCTCTTTTCTATTAATTCCATTGCTCCGCCATATGCATCTTTTGTTCCTATTACAACGTTTCTTATTCCGCCCATTACTATAGTTCCCATACACATAGGACACGGCTCTAACGCAGTGTATAACGTATATGTTTTTACATCGGGATATTTGCATATATCCAGATTTCGAATTACCTCAACTTCAGCATGAGAAACTCTTGGGTTTGGAATGGTGGCCTCACCGATTTTGTTTCTGCCTTCAGAAATAATTTCTCCCTCATCAGATACTATTAAGGCCGCAATGGCTTTACTTCCTTCGCATAACGAAACCCATTCCAGTTCAAATATTCTTTTCCAATATGCATCAAGATCTTGATATCGCATACATTCCCTCCAACAAATTCTTATTTATCGGTCTGTCCGATTTTCTACATTATACCATATTCACCTCGAAATAACAATATATCCCGTATCCAGCTTTTCGTTGGGTACGGGATTTTGTATATTCATTCTGAGAAAAGCGGTTATTTTCCGCAGTATACCTCTATCGCTTCACTGATAAATTCGGCAGTTCCATAACCGTGCTTATCAATATTGTTTCTGAAGCGTTCGTCGGCAGTGTACATCTTTCCGAGACCTGCTAAAATCTCTCTTGTACAAGTGTAGTAATTCTCGGAAATGTGATTCTGAAGTGCTTTTACAAGATTCTGAGACTCTGCTGAATCAGGCTTTTCTCCACTTTTCATGCATGAAGCAAACTCAGCAAGAATATCATTCATTCCTTCGGAAAGCTTGTCATGTTTTTCCTTTGTATAATCCGCGGATTTTTCTTCGTATTCCCTGTATGCTGTAGTTTTACCCCATCTATTTTTTGCCTCTGTTTTGTATTTTTCAAATTCGCTGTTATCAAAAGCAGTCATAATATTTTCTCCTTTCACGGCACCGTCAATGGCAGAAATCAGTCTTTCCAGCCTTTCTTTTTTCAGCGTGAGCAGATGCTTCTGCTCTTTCAGCGCCTTATTTTTGTCGTAATTCTGAGATGATAATATCTCTCCTATGCTTTTTAAGGAAAAGTCAAGCTCACGGTAAAAGAGAATCTCCTGCATACGAAGAAGAGATTGTTCATCATAAAAGCGGTAGCCCGAAAATCTGTCGACAACGGCAGGCTTCAGCAATCCTATTTCATCGTAATAATGAAGTGTGCGCACACTCACACCTGTGAACCTTGCGAATTCTTTAATCTGCATTTTCAATTTTATCACCTCACAAAACAGAGTATACACTATGACGCAACGTGAGAGTCAATACCTTTTTCGAAAATTTTCTGAAATTTATTATACCACTGCTCAGAAGAAAATTCAACATTGTAAAAATTCCTGTCAGATTGGGAGAAAAAATACTGCTACAACAAGACCGCTCCTGCCGAAATAGGAGCGGTCTCGTTTGTATAATACTGTAATTATATAGTCGGAATTACTTCTTTAAATTTGCCAGGATAAGCTCGCCGCACTTCTTACAGCCTACCTGAGTCATTCCCTCGCTCATTATATCGGCTGTGCGGTAGCCTGCGTCAAGATAAGCGGCAACCGCCTTTTCAACGGCGTCAGCCTCTTCAGCCATATCGAAGCTATAGCGGAGCATCATTGCCGCAGAAAGAATTGTACCTATCGGGTTAGCAAGATCCTTTCCTGCGATATCGGGAGCGGAGCCGTGGATAGGCTCATAAAGTCCGCAGGTTGAAGCGCCGAGGCTTGAGGAGGGAATCATGCCGATAGAGCCCGTAATCATGGAGGCCTCGTCGGAAAGGATATCTCCGAACATATTTTCTGTTACGATAACGTCAAACTGGGCAGGATTCTTCACGATCTGCATAGCACAGTTATCAACCAGCATATCCGAAAGCTCAACGTCGGGATACTCCTCGGCGAGACGGTGCATTACCTTTTTCCAGAGACGGCTTGAATCGAGAACGTTGCTCTTTTCAACGGAGCAGAGCTTTTTGTTTCTCTTTCTTGCGGTTTCAAAGCCTATTCTTCCGATACGTTCGATTTCCGCCTCGTTGTAGCGTAATACGTCTATTGCGGTGTCGCCCTCGGTTTTATGCTCGCCGAAATAAATACCGCCGATAAGCTCTCTCACGATAATGAAGTCGATACCCTTATCCACAATTTCCTTCTTAAGAGGAGAAGCCTCGGAAAGCTGTTTCCAGATTTTAGCGGGACGGTTGTTGGAGTATACTCCCATGCCTGCACGAAGTCTTAGAAGTCCCTTTTCGGGTCTCATGTTTCCGGGAACATTGTTCCATTTCTCTCCGCCTACTGCACCGAGAAGAACACTGTCGGCTTCGGTACATTTCTTAAGCTCAGCCTCAGGTAAGGGGTCGCCGTATTTATCAATAGCACAGCCGCCCATATCTACCTCGGTGTAGTTAAAGCTGTGGCCGTAAAGCTCCGCTACCTTATCCAGCACCTTTACAGCCTGTTCCGTAATTTCGGGGCCTATTCCGTCGCCACGGATTACTGCAATATTCTTAACCATTGTTTTCACCCTCCTTAAGAGCCTTTAAAAGTCCTCCGCTTGTAATAATGTTACGGATAAAGGGCGGAAAGGGCTGTGCCTTATAGGTCTTGCCTGTTGTTATGTCGGTGATTACGCCTGTGTCGAAATCAACTCTTACCTCATCATCAGCCTTTATTTCTTCCGCCGCTTCCTCACATTCAAGAATGGGAAGTCCTATATTTATAGCGTTACGGTAGAAAATTCTTGCGAAGCTTTTAGCGATAACACAGCCAGTACCGCAGGTCTTTATAACCAGAGGAGCGTGCTCACGGGAGGAGCCGCAGCCGAAGTTCCAGCCTGCTACCATTACGTCGCCGCCCTTTACATTTTTAACAAAATCCTTATCGATATCCTCCATACAGTGGAGCGAAAGCTCCTTGGCGTCGGGAGTGTTGAGATAACGGGCGGGAATAATTACGTCGGTGTCCACATTATCGGGATACTTGAATACTTTACCTTGTGTGTTCATTTTCAGACCTCCTTATACTCTGTGATAAAGCCTGTGAGGGCGCTTGCGGCGGCGGTATGGGGAGAGGCGAGATATACCTCGCTTTCAACATGACCCATACGGCCTACGAAATTACGGTTGGTTGTTGAAATACATCTTTCTCCTGCCGCAAGGATACCCATATATCCGCCGAGACAGGGACCGCAGGTAGGCGTAGAAACGATTGCTCCTGCGTCAATAAAGGCGGTATACCAGCCGCGTTCAACACATTCACGGAGAATCTGCATTGTGCCGGGAATAATGATACAGCGAATTCCTTCGGCAACCCTTCTGCCCTTTAAAACCTTATAGGCCGCCTCCATGTCCTCGAGACGTCCGTTTGTGCAGGAGCCGATAACTACCTGATCTATCTTTATATCGTGGAGTTCTTTTGCAGGATGTGTGTTTTCGGGAAGGTGGGGACACGCAACGACAGGAACAATTTCCGAAAGGTTTATTTCAATCGTCTTTTCATATTCAGCATCGGAATCGGCCTCATAAACCACAGGCTTTCTTTCGCTTCTTCCCTCGAGATAATTTATGGTTATATTGTCAACGGGGAAAATACCGTTTTTAGCTCCTGCCTCAATCGCCATATTACAGATACAGAGTCTGTCGTCCATGGAAAGATTCTTTACGCCCTCTCCTGTAAATTCCATGCTCTTGTAAAGTGCACCGTCGACGCCTATCATGCCGATTATTGTAAGAATAACGTCCTTACCGCTGCAATTAGGTGCAAGCTTACCTGTAAGGTTGAACTTTATAGCGGAGGGGACCTTGAACCATGCTATTCCGTTAGCCATACCTGCCGCCATGTCGGTAGAGCCTACGCCTGTGGAGAATGCTCCGAGAGCCCCGTAGGTACAGGTGTGGCTGTCTGCACCGATAATGCAGTCGCCTGCGGTAACCACGCCCTGTTCAGGGAGAAGAGCGTGCTCGATACCCATTTTTCCCACGTCGTAGAAATGGCTTATACAGTTTGAGCAGGCAAACTGTCGGCAGGTCTTGCTCTGTTCCGCCGATTTTATGTCCTTATTAGGTACGAAATGGTCGAGAACGATAGCTATCCTGTCCTTGTCGAAAACCTTTTCGAAGCCTGCCTTTTTGAATTCGTTTACCGCTACAGGAGTAGTAATATCGTTACCCAGAACGATATCAAGCTTAGCGGTAATAAGCTGTCCTGCCTCCACGGAATCCAGTCCTGCGTGAGCGGCGAGGATTTTCTGCGTCATTGTCATGCCCATTGTTAGTTACCTCCCTTTGTCATGTTGTGGAATGCGCTTAAAAGTGCATTTGTACTTGCCTTGATTACGTCGGTATCCGTTCCCGCGCCCCAGAACATATTCCCCTTTTCATCCTCTATTCCTATATAGGAAGCCGCCACACTCTGGGAGCCCTGTCCCTGCATACTGTGCTGGGAGAAGATCTGGAGAACGTATTCCTTGCCTGTATATGCCTTAAGGGCATTGCTTATTGCGTTGAGGGAACCGTTACCTTCCGCTTCCATTTCGGTTTCCTTTCCGTCCTTCATAAAGGTAATGTCAATTTTTACCCTCTTGTTTTCACGGACGAAGTCGAAGTAGGTTACGGTTATATCAGTTTCGAGATTAAGATAGTTACTGCTGAAAATTTCGAGAACATCGTCGGGCTTAAGCTCCTTATGACCCTGGTCGGAGATATCCTTACAGAGATAGCTGAAGGCTTCGCGCATTTTAGCGGGAAGATTATAGCCGAAGGCCTGTTCAAGCAGATATCCGATACCGCCCTTTCCAGACTGGGAATTTACTCTTATAACGTCTGCGTCGTAGGTGCGTCCGATATCCTGTGGGTCTATCGGTATATAGGGGACTGTCCACTCGTGGAGGTTGTTTCCTGCACGGTATTTCATACCCTTTGCGATAGCGTCCTGATGACTGCCCGAGAAGGCGGCGAATACCAGTGAGCCTGCATAAGGCGCTCTTTCATAAACCTTCATTCTTGTACAGCTCTCGTATTTTTCCACCAGATAATTCATATCCGAAAGGTCAAGCTTAGGGTCAACACCGTGGGAATACATATTCATGGCCAGGGTTATTATATCAACATTTCCCGTTCTTTCGCCGTTTCCGAAGAGCGTACCCTCAACACGGTCGGCTCCTGCCAGAAGCGCAAGCTCTGTATCAGCTACGCCTGTACCTCGGTCGTTGTGAGGATGAAGCGAAAGAGTAACATGTTCGCGGTACTTGAGGTTTTCGCTCATGTATGCAACCTGTGAGGCGTAGATATGAGGCATGCTCATCTCTACGGTTACAGGAAGATTTATGATAACGTTATTGGTTTCGCTGGGCTCAAGAACGTCGAGAACTGCGTTACACACCTCGAGAGCATATTCAGGCTCTGTACCCGTGAAGGATTCGGGAGAATATTCAAAGCGGAAATTGCCTTCATATTCGGAAGCAAGCTGTTTAACCAGCTTTGCTCCGTCTATGGCAATCTGCTTTATCTCTTCCTTTGATTTGCCGAAAACCTGTTCTCTCTGTGCCACGCTTACGGAATTGTAGAAATGTATGATTGCGCTCGGCGCACCCTTACAGGCGTCGAAGGTCTTACGGATGATATGCTCGCGGCACTGGGTCAGCACCTGTACGCTTACATCCTCGGGAATCATATCCTTTTCGATAAGGGTACGGAGAAATTCGTACTCGGTCTCGCTTGCGGCAGGAAAGCCTACCTCGATTTCCTTGAAGCCTACCTTTAAAAGCACCTTGTAGAATTCCAGCTTTTCTTCCAGGCTCATAGGAATCACAAGGCTCTGGTTTCCGTCACGCATATCCACGCTGCACCATACGGGCGGCTTTTCGATATGGTCTTTTTCCACCCAACTGCTATACTTTTTATCTACGGGGAAGTACCCCACTCGATATTTACTTGAATCCATCATAATAGTTTACTCCTTTTTCTCTGTTGTCTGAAATTACGTTCTTACTTAAATATAGGTCTGATGATAGCATATTCATTCCCCCTTCGGTATTTATTCGCTTTGGGAAAACAAAAAACCGCCCCAAAGCTTTTGCTTTGAGACGGGTGAAATCCTGTTATCACTCGCGGTACCACTCAAATTGCGGATAAAAACTCCGCCACCTCTTCGAGGTCAATCAACCTCTATGCATTAACGCAGCATTCACGGGAAACGCCTACTGGGTGTCTGACCTTTGGGGCTTCCGGCTCGGAAGGGAGAGGAACAAGGGCTTACATACCGATTCACACCAGCCATCGGCTCTCTGAAATGCTTTATCTCCTTGACCATTCTTCGTCACAGCTTTTCTATTCGATTTTCTTCATTTTAGCACTGCAAATCGATAATGTCAATACCTTTTTTGAATTTTGTGCAGTTTTTACAGTTACGGGACTTTACGATTGATATATTGATATAAAACAGCTGATTTCGGAGGAGGCGAGGGACTGCCCGGAAATTATCGAAAAAATTATGATAAAAATATTGACAAATAATGTAACAAGTGTTATAATACGTCTATAATTTATTGAAAAGGAGGCGGATAATATGTTAAAGCATACACGTTTTACAGCATTCATATACGGGAATGGACGATTATCTGCCGCTTTGCACATTTAAGGTGTGATTACAGGTATATAAGGCGTGCATTTCTGTATGGAATGTACGCTTTTTTGTTTTAATTACGGTGAAGGAGGAAATAAAATGAGTCTTAAAATCAAAGCTTTAACGCCCGATGACGGAGAGGATATTTATAATATGCTTTTAAAAATTCCTTCTGATGAAAACGGTTTTATGAATCCTGTATGCGGCAAAACTTACTCTGAGTACAAGGAATGGCTTGTGAAAGCTTATAACAACTCGCTTCAGAAGGAGATAATTGACGGCTGGAAGGTGCCTGAGACTATATTCTGGTTGTATGAAGACAATGCTCCCGTCGGCTTCGGAAAAATCCGTCATTTTTTGACGGATAAGCTCCTTGAAAGCGGTGGTAATATCGGATATTCCATATCTCCTGCCGAACGAGGTCGGGGACTCGGGACACAGTTCATAAAGGGATTGCTTGAGGAAGCAAAAAAGATAGGGATTGATAACCTGCTTTTTACAATAAAGAATTATAATATTCCCTCGATTAAGGCGGCACTGGCAAATGGAGGTATAATCCAAAAGGTTACAGACGAAAGACATTATATAAACATAATACTGTAATCAGGCTACAAACAAAGGAGGACAAAATGAAAGAGAAAAAAGAAAAACCAAAGCATTCCGCTCTGTCGAATGTTATGTATATGCTGAAAATACTCTGGAAGGGAAGTAAGGGCTACGTTATCTATACCTTCATCAAGGAATTCAACGAGAACGTGTTCTGGACTATCTTTTCGGTATATCTGACAGAGTGGATCTATGTGGCTATTGAAAACAAAACGCCCTTTACAATGCTTGCTTCCTTCGTGGGAGCCATGTGTATCGGTCATATCGGAATACATATCACAGCGGCAATCCACCAGCTCTGCGAGAAGCAGTTCCTGCCAAAAATGTATCAGGATTTCTACAAGCGTGTTATACGGAAATCCATTTCAATGGAGTACGCCGAATTTGAGCGTCCCGATTTCTATGATAAGTATACCCGTGCGCTGAACGAATGCCAGTGGCGTGGCAGTACCATTCTCTATTACTCCGCTTACCTTGTGGCAGGAATTGCCTCGGTAATTGCGGCGACAATTATTGTTGCGGATGTTGACCCGTGGCTGCTCCTGTTTATTATTCCTATGGTAGCGGTTTCCATGTTCTTCGGAAAGAAGGAGGGCGATCTCTACTATGCTCTCGATATGTCAAATACCCGTGACGGACGTATCGGCGGATACGCCAAGCGTGTGTTCTATGAGAAGAAATATGCGGCGGAGCTTCGACTTTTCGGTATAGGAAGGCTTCTTCTTTCCCGTCACGAAAAGGCCTGTGACGAAATGGAGGAGCGTACTCGTAAAATAAGAAAAAAGCTCTCAATTATAGAGCCTCTTAAATGGATATTATATAATCTCCTGTCCACTATCCTGCCCTATCTTTATATAGCCTTTGTGCTGAACGGGGGCGAGGCACAGACAGCCGCCTATGTAGCCATGATTCCTGCACTTTCCACTCTTTCGTGGCGCACCTCTGACGCTATGGAGCTTATAGTGGCTCTTGCGAAGGAAAGTGCATTTGTAAGTAATCTCCGTCAGTTCCTTTCCTACGAGCCCAAAACCAAGGCAGAGGAGCTTATCAAGGCGAAAAAGCTTTCCGATATCGAGATAAAGGACATGAGCTTTACCTATGAGGGAGCCGATAAGCCTACCCTTCACGATGTGAATATTACTATCAGAAGAGGCGAGAAAATCGCCATCGTGGGACATAACGGCGCAGGTAAAACCACCCTTGTAAAGCTTATAATGGGGCTTTATAATCCTACTGAAGGAGAGATAAAAATCAGCGGCGAGGATACTGCAAAATACGAGCCGAAATCCCTTCACCGCCGCTTCGGTACGGTCTTTCAGGATTTACAGGTTTTCGCTCTCCCTCTTTCCCATAACGTGCTTATGCGTAAGCCGAAGAACGAGGATGAAAGAAGGCTGGTTGAGGAGGCTTTAAGAAAGGCTCAGTTCGGCGACAAGCTGGATACCCTGGAAAAGGGCATTGATACAATGGTAACGAAAGAATTTGACGAGAACGGAATGGGTCTTTCAGGCGGCGAGGCTCAGAAGATAGCTATTGCACGAGTTTTCGCAAGAAAGCCCGATATCGTGATTCTTGATGAGCCAAGCTCAGCCCTCGACCCTATCGCCGAGTACAATATGTATAAAAATATGCTTACTGCAACAGACGGGGAAACGGTTATCTTTATTTCCCACCGTCTTTCCGCAACCCGTGACGCCGACCGTATCTATATGTTCGAGCATGGTACCGTTATCGAAGAGGGCAGCCACGAGGAGCTCATGGAAATGAACGGAAAATATGCGGAAATGTGGAAACTTCAGTCCCGGAATTATCTTGCTGAGGAGGTGACTGCATGAGCGTAAAAAGCGAAAAGAAAAAGGATAAAATCAAGATGAAAAGGCTTATCTCCAATGTTCTTTACGTTGTGAAATACGCTTTCCGTCACGACCCTAAGCTTCCTCTTTCCTACATTATAAGCCGCTGTGTTTTTATGGGTATCGGTGCATTTATCGACACCTTTCTCCTTATGGAAATCATCAATATTTTCACCACCACCGCCGATATCATGAGCGTTGTGCAGGTGCTTGCAATCATGTTCGTGCTTCATGCTGTCCGCATGCTGATTTTCCGTATTCTTGAAAACTATTTCTGGACCAAGATGATAGGCTTTGAAGGAACTATACAGCGGGAGCTCATGGCGAAGGCACAGAAAATGGATTTAAGCTGTTACGATATCCCCGAGTATTACTCAGATTTTGTGATTGCCGCTTCCCAGTCCGAGGAAATGTGTAAGAAGGCGATAATGAGCGTGGCGAATATAATTGCCGATGTTGTGGCGATGCTTGTTGCGGGAACAATGATTCTTACCGTTAACACAGTAATCATAATTTTCCCCGTAATCGGCTTTGTTGTGAACATTATAACCCGATTTATAATCACAAAGCTTGAATACGAATATAACCTTGAAAAACAGCGTATCGGAAGAAAGGCAGACTACTCAAAGAGAGTGTTCTATCAGCCCGAATACGCCAAGGAAATAAAGCTTACGGGTATTGAGGACGCTCTTATGGAGCAGTATGACGAGGCTATAGCAGAGGAACGTAAAATGGCGCTGGGCTACTCCCTTAAAATAATAGTTCCTACTCTTATAAACTGGATAACGGTATTTACCCTCTGTCAGTTCTACGCTGTTCCTGTGTATCTCGCATACCTTGCCATTGAGAAAAAGTCCATTCAGTTAGGCGAGGTTGCCTCTCTTAAAAACGCAACCAACGGCATAAAGAGTCATCTTGACCAGATGAACTATGCCCTCGTGGATTTTCAGAACGTAGGGCAGTACGCCGAAAAATTCCGCCGCTTCATGGACTATGAAATAAATATCGAGGGCTGTGAGGGCGAGGAGCCTGTCCCCGAGGATTCTACCCTTGAACTCAGGAACGTAAGCTTCAGATACAAGGAAGGCGAAAAATACGTCCTTAAAAATATCAGCATGACTATCCGAAAGGGCGAAAAGCTTGCCCTCGTAGGAGAAAACGGCGCAGGAAAATCCACTCTCATCAAGCTTATCATGAGGCTTTACGACGTAACCGAGGGAGAAATCCTCTTCGGCGGTGTGGATATCCGTAAGCTTAATATAAAGGCTTACCGCGAGAAGATTGGCGCGGTTTTTCAGGATTTTCAGATTTATGGCGCAAGCCTCGGCGAAAATGTAAAGACCGATAACGTAGAGGAAAAGGATAGGGAAAAGATTACTGCCGCTCTCGAAAGAGCCGACTTCGGCGGAAAGCTGAGGTCGCTTGAAAAGGGCATTGATACCGAGCTTACGAAGGAATTTTCCGAGGAGGGAACAATGCTTTCGGGTGGCGAGGGACAGAAGGCGGCTATAGCGAGAATGTTCATGCGTGATATGCCTGTGGCGATTCTCGACGAGCCAAGCTCCGCTCTTGATCCTATTGCGGAATACAGGCTCAACAGGAGTATGCTTCAGAACGCAGAAAATCAGGCGGTTATCCTTATTTCCCACCGTCTTTCCACCACCAAGGACGCAGACCGAATAATTCTTCTTGAAAACGGAAGTATTGCCGAAAGCGGAACTCATTCAGAGCTTCTCTCGGGCGGAGGACTTTATGCGGAAATGTGGAAGGTACAGGCGGATAAATACTGTGCTTCAATCTATGCGTAATTGAATATAAAAACAATCCTGTCAGGGTATGATTTCTACCCTGACAGGATGTTTTTATGTCTCAGCTTTTGTTGTTCTTTCTTTTGTATTATACTTTATGGGATATCAGTTGATTTCCTCCACACGCACATTGGAGATATATACGGTTGAGGTTGAGCCTCTGTGGCCGAGATTGAATTCGAGACGTCCGTTGGGGTCGTCCTTGCTGGTCATTTCAAAGTCGTAGGTATAGGTTGTTTTTTCGCTTGAAATTGTAAGAAGCGTATCGGGGAGATAGCGTACCCAGCCTGCTGTAGGTGCGGAAACACAAACGATTATATCTCTTTCCTCATCGGCGTAGGCGTCAAAGGTAAGACGGTATTTCTTTCCCTTAAGTATGGGGAGCTTAGCCTGAACGAGCTGTACTGAATAATCCACGCTTCCTTCCGCTTCGGAGGAAATAACAATCATGTTGTCACGGATCTCAGCGGCACCCTGACCGCCTTCGAAAAGCATGAATTTCCAGTTTTCTTCATCGCCGAGGGATTCCTGCTCAGAGAAATCGCCGTTATAGATATAGTTTCCGTCTTCAAGAGGCTCGCGGTAATTCTTTTCGGGCTTCTTTACATTCATGTCGTATTCGGGCTTCTGGTAAACACGGACATAGTCGATTTCGAATTCCGCCTTGTCGAAATCTGTTGTTTCGTCGGGATTGCCCGGCCATGTTCCGCCTACTGCAAGATTCATCTGTACGAAGAAGGGCTGGTTGAAGGGGGCAGGATAAGGCTTTTCGTCCTCGTCGGGTAATGCGGTAAACCAGTCGTTTACGGTATGATAAAGATTACCGTCGATGTAGAAGCGCATTTCGCCGGGTTCCCATTCTACCGAATATTCATGGAAATCATCGGCAAAGGTTTCGTTTTCGAGAACGTATGTACCCTGCTGTTCGGCGTGGGGCTCGCCGTAATGTATAGTACCGTAGGCTGTATCAACGCGGCTGCCGAGGACTTCCATTATGTCGATTTCGCCGCACTTTGGCCACTGGCCGTAGAAGCTTTCGTCCTGAGGCATCATCCAGATTGCAGGCCAGAGTCCCTGTCCCTTCGGAACCTTTGCGGAAGCTACCACCTTACCGTAGGTGAAATCCTTTTTATTCTGGGAGGTGACCTTACCCGAGGTGTAATATTCGGCGCCGTTCTTTTCAGTCTTTATCGCCTTTATGACAAGCTTACCGTCACGGGTAAAAACATTGTCTGTTGAAACGGTATATTCCTGAAGCTCCTGGTTTGTCCAGCCCGGTTCATGAGGCTCATAATTCCAGATTGTTTCATCAAGGACGTCACCGCTGAATTCATCGTTCCAGAGGAGATTGTAGCCCGGAAGCTCGGGAACTTCTACGGTTTCGGCTTCTGCAGCTGCTTCTGTCTGAGGTGTGGACTGAGTTTCTGCAGGCTGTTCGGTTTCGGGAGCTTTCTGTTCGCTGCTGCATGCTGTCAGCATGGAAAGTGCCAGTACCATTGCGGATATACGTTTTATTTTCATATATGATTCCTCCTTTTTTTCTTAATTATACATCGGAATTATCATATTTGTTGTAACTGAAATGCTGTTTATATTATATTTTTGTTCTAATTGTAATTTAAGGTAAATACAACACCCTGAAAAATACCATTATACCTATTTAAATGTATATAAAAATATTGCAATATTGTTAAATTTTTGATATAATATATTCCGTATGAATTTATTTCCATAGAGGAGATTAAGTTATGATTTTCAAAAATAATGTGAGACTTATAACAAAGATATTATCGATAACCCTTCTCACTATTTTTTCGGTATGTATTACTGTTTTCAGAATTCCCGAGGAGCTCGAAGTTCTCGCAGAGGACAGTATTTTCCAGAGACCGGGCGTTATTTCAAACGATATAAAAATAATAGCTATAGATGAAACCACTCTTAATGAGCTGGGGCCTTATTCCGAATGGGACAGAACGATTTTCGCAGGGGTCATCGAAAAACTAAGCGAGAATCCCGAGGCGAAGCCGAAGGTTATCGGTATCGACGTTATATTTTCGGGAACCAACGATTCCGAGGAGGATATGAGCCTTGTGAGGGCAGTAGAAAAGGCAGGAAACGTAATTCTTGCTTCCAAGCTTGAAAACGATTCCCGTGTTGTCCGTACTGCCGATGGCGGGGGCTATATGATAGAGTCCTATGTAAAGAACGAGGTAACAGCATACCGTGCTCTTTCAGAGGTAGCCGAATCAGGCTTTACCAACCCGATTCTCGATAAGGACGGTTATGTAAGAAGAATTTATACCCGTATTTCTTCTGACGGTAAAACCTATAAAAGCTTCGCATATTCGGTAGCTGAAAAGATAGCGGATTCTCCCGAAGCGCTTTCGGCACTTCCTATCATAGCGGAAATAAAATACTCGGGCCGTCCCGGAGATTACGAGGTAATCCCCATGTCGGATGTTCTCGACGGAACAGTGCCTGCGGAGCATTTTGCCGACAGCGTTGTACTTATCGGCGCTTATGAGGAGGGAATGCTTGATTCCTACCGCGTTCCGATTACACATTCAACGGAAATGTACGGCGTAGAGTGTCATGCCAATGCCGTTTCCGCCTTAATCGAAAATAAGCTTATAATTTCCGCACCCCTGTGGCTTGAAGCGGTTATTGCAGGAGTTATCGCCCTACTTTTCGGCTTTATAATGTGGAAATCCAAGATAAAGACCTGTATAATTTCCATGCTGGGAATAACGATAACATATCCCTTGCTGGCTCTTGTTGTCTTCAATCTTACAAGCCTGCGCTTCTCGGTACTTTTTATTCCCATAAGCGTGGTTATCCAGTTCCTTGTATTCCTTCTCATCCGCTATGTAAGATTACAGAAAAAGAGAGCCGACGAAATGCAGAAAATGCTCTTTTCAATGGCGGACTCAATGGCGGAGGCTATCGAAGGAAGAACACCCTATAACGCCAATCATACAAAAAATGTTGCAAAGCGCTGTATAGAAATGCTGGATTACATAAATCAGATGCATAAGGATAAAAGAACTGATATGTACTTTTCCAACAAGGATAAGAAACAGCTTTATCTTGCCGCCATGCTCCACGATATAGGAAAAATGGACGTACCTCTCGAGGTAATGGATAAGCCTACAAAGCTGGGTCACCGTGAAGACCCCTTACGTTCAAGGCTTGAAATAATAACTTTAAAGCTTAAGATCGATATACTGAGCGGTACTGCGCCGAAGGAAGAGGCGGAGGAACAGATAGAAAAAATTGCTGAATTCCTCAGCAATCTTGGCGGTTATAACTGCGGAAGACCTTTAAAGGAGGACGAATGGGCCTTCGTGGACGAGATATGCTCCATGGTTTATCGTTCCGCCGAGGGAGAGGAGCTTCCCTACCTGACTCAGGAGGAAATAAACGACCTTCACATCAAGACGGGTACATTATCGGGCGAGGAACGCGAGATAATGCAGAGCCACGTTGTTTATACGGATAAAATTCTGAAGCACATGCATTTCGGAAAGGATTTCAGCGATGTAAGAGCCATGGCGGCAAATCACCATGAGCTTCTTAACGGAAAGGGTTATCCTAAGGGAATAGGCGAGGATAAGCTCGACGTAATGACGAGAATTCTCACCATAATGGATATCTACGATTCGCTGATAGCCGACGACCGACCCTATAAAAAGGCAAAGCCAAATGATATAGCGTTCAAAATTCTTGACGAGGAAGCAGATTTCGGAAAAATCGACAAGGATCTCCTGGCTATCGCAAAGGAAATATGGTTTAAGAAGGAAGAAAAGGAAAATGACGAAGGAAATAAGAAAAATTGACCTTAAAAAGCTGATTATACCGATAGCGGCGGTTGTTGCTGTTATTGCAGTAGTTTTAATTATCGTACTTGTATCGGGAAATAAAGAAAGCTACCGCTTAATCAAGATCAACAGCTTTGAGGGCGGTATAGAATTACAGCGTGAAGAAAAAGGAAGCGTTGAAGTCTTCAAGGGCTTACAGCTTATCTCCGCTGATACAGTAGCAGTAGGCGAGGGAGCTTTCTTAGAGCTCTTGGCCGACAGTGACAAGCATATAGCCGCCGAGGAAAATACAGGCTTTAAGCTTTATTCCTCAGGCGATGAAAAGAACGGAAATATCAGTATAGATTTATTATACGGAAAGGCTCTTTTCACTATCGACAATAAGCTTAACGAGGGTTCATTCTTTCAGGTTACCTCTCCCAACGCTACATTGAGCGTAAGAGGAACTACCTTCTCCACAGAATATAACGCAGATGAAGAAAAGACAGTAGCCGAGGTTATGGAGGGCTCCGTTCTTGTAACCTGTGAGGGCGGCGGAATATTGCTCGAAAAGGGCGATAAGGTAGCTGTAATCGGCTCAGGGGATAATGTCCGCATTGAGGAAATCACCGACAGCGAGTATCTCCTCACCTTAGCGAAAACCTATCCACAGGTAGAAAAATATACCGAGGGTAAGGCCGAGCATTTCATAACCGTAAGCGAATATACCGCAACAGAAGCAGGTATTTCCGACACAGTATACAGCGACAGCGAAAAACAGGGAAGCGCCCTCTTATCCCCTCAGTCAGTGTTAAAGGGTTACCTTGATTCTCATGCTGAGGAAGTGAACAAATACTTCGAAGAGAACAAGGAAACCGCCGTCAAGAGCGGCAATGTCCCCGACAAAGACGTTACCGAATGGATAAGCGGTAATATTACCATAGGCGGAGCGACCTTCAATGTAGAAAAGGCTTATCTTAACATTTCCGTAAAGGGAAAGAGTTCTGACGCACATTATTTCACTTCCGAAACCCATAAGGTGAGAGAAAACGGAAGGGATATGTATTATTATGCCGACGGGGTGACTCTTACCGTGTATGGTAGCAAGAGTGATACTCCTGCCGTAACGACCACAACCACAGCGGCGACTACAACAACCACTACACCGCCTGTTACAACCACGACAACAGCACCGCCTGTAGCGGAAGCTGCCGAATATTTCGGCTTTACTATCGAATGGAATAAGTTCAAGACGAGTGAAAGTATTGCCGATTATGTAATTTATTTCCATAATTTTGACAACGAGGAAAAATATTCGGGATTCGGCTCCTCCGACCCTGAAAAGTATTTCTCGGGCATTATAAAGGCGATTGAAAAGCGTTCTGCCGAAATGTCGAAGTATTACGAAAAGAACTATCAGGCTGAAAATGAATACTCCGCCGGTGTTACAAACAGAACTGATTCCGTTAAGCCCCAGACAACAGAAGCGGTTGCAGGATGGTTTGACAAGACCATAACCGTAACCGACGATAAGGGAAAGACCATAAAGCTCAGCCTGAATAATGTAACCATGAACTTAGGCGGAGCGAAATTGTCCAAGAATACGGCAGGAAATCTCCCTGAGGAAAAATACTGCCTCTATAACGGGGATAATATCTTCATTCAGGACAGAATCGTCTTCGATTTCTATGGGGAGATAATAAAGGACGGCGATTCTACCGTGACAGCTCCCGCAGTTACCGAAGCTCCTGTTATAACTTCAAAGGTTACTACTGCTGCTCCTGTGACTACTACGAAGAAAACGACGGCTACGACAGATTGGCGGAGTAAATATCCTGTTTTTTCTTTTACTTGTATGTATTCAATAAATTACGATTCTGAAGAAGACAAGGCATTTTATTCAGGCTATGATATTGAAGCAATGAATTTTTATAGCGGTTATTTAAGTGAATTTCAGCTTGATATAGACCCTGATGAAAATGATATGTTGGATTTTCATTATGATTGCGGATACAGAAAACAAGAAAAATTTGACGACAATCATACCAGCGAAAGCGTGAAACCGTTCGCATTAGACTTCTATGAACACGTCAAGGTAAATAGTGAGAATATAAAATCAATTTTCAAAAAATATAAAAAGAATAATTATGAAAGAATCTTCAAAAAAATGGATGAATATGGTGTTTTTGAAGAAGAGGTGGATATAGATGTATCGAAGTGGTTTCCCGATACACTTATATTTGAATCTAAGTATGGTAACCGAAAAATAAACGTAGATAACATCAAAGTAAGATTTTATACCAGCTTTGATTTTGAGGACGAATATCTTGAGGTTGTAAATGAGGATAATTATAAGGTAATTAATCCGAAAGACGGAAAGGAATATTATTTAGGAAGTTATTTAATTAGTTTTGATTTCTATGGCACAAGCGAAGTAATAGATTAACTTTATAATTAAAAGGAGCATAAAAATGACAACAAACACCAAAAAGCTTGATTTAAAGAAACTGATTTTACCGATAGCGGCAGTTGCCGTTGTAGCGGTAATAATCCTCATTATCGTACTTGCCACAAGCGGCGGCGAAAGCTATCGTCTTATAAAGGTCAACAGCTTTCAGGGCGGCGTAACCTTAGAGCGTGAGGAAAAGGGTAATGTGAGCGTATTCAATGGCTTACAGCTTATTTCCGCTGATACTGTAGCAGTAGGCGAGGGAGCTTTCTTAGAGCTCTTAGCCGACAGCGACAAGCATATTGCCGCCGAAGAAAACACAGGCTTCAGACTTTATACCTCAGGCGATGAAAAAAGCGGTAACATCAATATCGAGCTTTTATATGGCAAGGCGCTTTTCGCCATCGAGAAAAAGCTCAGCGAGGGCTCCTTCTTCCAGGTATGCTCTCCTAACGCCACATTAAGCGTAAGAGGTACAATTTTCTCTGTAGACTATAATGCAGAGGAAAAGAAAACTGTAGCTGAGGTTACCGAGGGTAAGGTTGCCGTTAATTACGACGGCGGCGAGGAAACCCTTGAGCCAGGCGATAAAATTACGGTTATCGGTACAGGCTCTGATATCCAGGCCATCGTTGAACGTGCAGAAGGCGAGGCTTCAGGTACAAGTCAGCTTCTCACCTTCACAGTTACATACCCCCAGACAGTAGCATACACCGATGACGAAAGAAAATACAGTGTTGCAATAAGCGAGTATGTTGCCGAAAAGGCGCATATAACGGATATGTACTGTGACGACAGTGTTGCAGGACAGAATGCGCTTTTAGGGCTCACTCATACCCTTAAGGGAGCTATGAGTGCCCATTCCGACGATATAGGAAACTTCTTCGACGCCAATAAGAATGCCGCTATAACCGAAGGAAAGGATGCCGCTAAGGACGTAACCGAATGGGTAAGCGGTAAGCTCACCGTAGGCGGAAGAACCCTTATAATAAATAAGGCAGTTATGAACATTTCCGTAGCTTCCGACAGCTTAGAGAGAGAATATTTCACTTCCGAAACTCATGAGACAACAGGAAGAGGCGGAATAAAGTATTATCATGCAGATGGCGTAGTTATAAAGTTCTACGGCTCTATCGAAGGAGAAAAGGTTGTTGTAACTACTGCTGCTCCTACATCGCCCACAGACCCCGTAATCACTACAACAGGCAGTTCGGATAACACTACAACTACTCCCGTTTCAACAGAAGCGCCTGCTTCTCAGGTTGTTTCGTCAGACAACAACACTCCCGTGACCCAGGCTCCTGCCGCTCCTGTAGAGACCAAGAAAACTACAAAGAAAGACACTTCCTCAAGTTCATCATATCCTGCCCTCAAGACCTTCAACAGCGACCATGTAGACTGTGACGCTATGATGAGTACCTATGTTTCTTACGAGGTGAACTCGGGTGCAGACGGCTTTAATCTTATGAGCATTGTCTTAGAGGACGGCGGCGGTTTAAGCGACTGCATGGATGCCGCCGACTGGTCAGGAAGTTATTCAAACCTCGCTTCTGTAGCTATAAACGGCAGTATCAAGAACTATGAAAGCGGTAAGACAAAGATAAAGACAGGCGAAGGCCTCGGCTTTATGAAGTCTCTTATGCAGGAGCTCACAGATACCTATATTTCCCGCGAAAAAGAGATACAGGACAGATACCTCAAGAAGTACATGAAGGAAAAGCTTAAGGGTATCCAGGAGGACGACTGTTTATACAGCCACAGCGATATGTACGGTAACGGCGAAACCATCTATGACGATGTAACAAGCTGGTTCCCCAAGTCCATAAAGGTTGATACAGGCGATACTACCTATAAAATTACCTTCAAGAAGGTAGGTCTCCATGCACAGCTTACCTGCGACCCTTATTCCGCTGAAAACAACCCCGATTCACCCCTTATATTCAAGAATTCTTCCACAGGCGAAAAGGTTATGATTACAAATGTGGATTACTACTTCGATTACTTTGTAAACATTGATGAAGTGAACTGATTAAGAGGCAGGTAATATGACAGGGAAAATGAAAAAATCGGATTTAAAGAAATTACTTATCCCGATAGGGGCGGTTATCGCCCTTATCGCAGTAATTCTCACTATCGTCCTTGTAGTAACAGGCAAGGAAAGCTACCGCTTAATCAAGATCAACAGCTTTGAAGGCGGTATAGAATTACAGCGTGAAGAAAAAGGAAACGTTGAAGTCTTCAAGGGCTTACAGCTTATCTCCGCTGATACAGTAGCAGTAGGCGAGGGAGCTTTCTTAGAGCTCTTGGCCGACAGCGACAAGCACATAGCCGCCGAAGAAAACACAGGCTTTAAGCTTTATTCCTCAGGCGATGAAAAGAACGGAAATATCAGTATAGATTTATTATACGGAAAGGCTCTTTTCACTATCGATAACAAGCTTAACGAGGGCTCGTTCTTTCAGGTTACCTCTCCCAACGCTACATTGAGCGTAAGAGGAACTACCTTCTCCACAGAATATGACGCCGAAGAAGAAAAGACAGTAGCCGAGGTTATGGAGGGTACTGTTATAGTGACCTGTGACGCTGGAGCAAAAACTCTCGAAAAGGGCGATAAGGTTGCCGTAATCGGCTCGGGCGATAATGTCCGTATAGAGGAAATCACCGACAGCGAGTATCTCCTCACCTTAGCGAAAACCTATCCACAGGTAGAAAAATATACCGAGGGTAAGGCCGAGCATTTCATAACCGTAAGCGAACATACCGCCACAGCGGCAGGTATTTCCGATACAGTATACAGCGACAGTGAAAAACAGGGAAGCGCCCTGTTATCCCCTCAGTCAATGTTAAAGGGCTATCTTGATTCTCATGCTGAGGAAGTGAACAAATACTTCGAAGAGAACAAGGAAACCGCAATCAAGAGCGGAAAGGCAGAGGATAAGGACGTAACCGAATGGATAAGCGGTAAGCTTACCGTAGGCGGAGCTACATTCAATGTAGAAAAGGCTTATCTTAACATTTCCGTAAAGGGAAAAAGCTCCGACGCATATTATTTCACTTCCGAAACTCATAAGGTAAGAGAAAACGGAAGAGATATGTATTACTACGCTGACGGGGTGACTCTTGCGGTTTACGGCAGTGCGGAGGAGAAGGGGAATATCTGAATGACCTGCTTGGCGACAAATACCCCGATATAAATTTGCTTGCAAGGGCGATATTTATATCTGCATAATAAAACGATAGTTATGTACGATAAACAATTTAAAAGATATTGAGAAAGCCATCAAATCTCTTGACAATCCCCCATAAAGGGAGTATAATACTTTACCGCGGAAGGTTATGCCTTCTGCGGTTTTTTCTTTGAAAGGAAGCGATTTTTTGGCTAAAAAATATGAAATAGATATGTGTAACGGGCCTATACTCCCGAAGCTTTTAAAGCTTGTAATGCCCCTTATGCTTTCCAGCGTGCTGCAGCTCCTGTTCAATGCGGCGGATATTATCGTTGTCGGTAATTTTGCGGGAGAAAACTCCCTTGCGGCGGTAGGCTCGACTACTGCCCTCGTAAATCTTATGACGAATCTTTTTCTGGGTCTTTCTACGGGTGCGAACGTTCTTACCTCCCGTTATATGGGTGCAGGAGCGGAAGGCCTCGTCAATAAAACCGTACATACCTCGATTTTTATAAGCCTTGTAAGCGGCGTTTTACTGACCATTGTGGGAGTGATACTGGCTCCTGACCTGCTTGTGCTCATGCAGACTCCTCCCGAGGTGCTGGAGCTTTCCGCACTCTACCTGAGAATTTATTTCCTCGGAATGATAGCCATGATGGTTTATAACTTCGGAAGCTCGATACTCCGTTCCAAGGGCGATACAAAGCGGCCTCTTTATTATCTTGCCTTTTCGGGGGTAATAAACGTTGTCCTTAACCTTATTTTTGTAATAGTATTCAGAATGGACGTGGCAGGCGTAGCCCTCGCCACTGTAATTTCCCAGTGCATATCCGCAGGGCTTGTGATACGCTGTCTCATGAAGGAGGAGAGTGCCTTCCGCTTCAGCTTTAAAAAGCTCCTGCCCGACGGTAAGATAGTGGGAAAAATTCTCGGTATCGGTATTCCTGCAGGCTTTCAGGGCGTAGTTTTCTCCCTCTCCAACGTTATTATCCAGTCCTCAATCAACAGCTTCGGCCCTATAGTTATGGCAGGAAGCGCGGCGGCGGCAAGTATAGAGGGCTTCGTTTGGGTTTCCATGAATGCCTTTTCACAGGGAGCCCTCACCTTTATGAGCCAGAATATCGGTGGCGGAAAATACAGCCGAATTAACAGGATATGCCTTATAACCTGCGGAGCGGCGGCGGTAACGGGGCTTGTTCTCGGTAATCTCGCCTATATCTTCGGCACTCCCCTTCTCGGGATATACGACCCACGACCTGAAATTATCGAGCCGGGACTTATAAGAATGGGGCTTGTCTGCGGATTTTATTTCACCTGCGGTCTTATGGATTGTATAGTAGGTAACATAAGAGGTATGGGCTACGCGGTTGCGCCTACCATAGTTTCACTTTTAGGCGCCTGCGGTCTTCGTATACTCTGGATATTTACGGTTTTCACCCTTCCTGAATACCATAACGAGTTCATGCTGTTTGTTTCTTATCCTGTTTCCTGGATAATAACCTTCCTTGCTCATCTTGTGTGCTACCTGTTCATGAGAAGGAAATTCCCGAAGACTGACCATGAAGTAATTGAACAACAGGCATAAATTATACCATATATAATATATCGAAAAATCGTCAGGTTTACAAACAGCCTGACGGTTTTTATACTTTTGGTATATTATGGCATATTTATCTATGTAAAATATTACCTACTGTAGTATAATCTGCATTATGTGACAAATATTTTGTATAAAATAACGAAATTGCTTCGTATAAGGCATTTTATTGCAACAACTTTACGAAATCCGATTGACTTTTATGATAGTTTTGTGTATAATATAGTTAATAATATAAAGAGAAGTGTACCTATTTTTAATATACTCTATATCAAGCATTGAAAGGAGGTGAAAAATATGGTAATGAACGCAGTAGCTTTTAACATGGGCAGTAACCAGAACGCAGTTCAGCTCCGTAATGAAAGCGAAGGCGGCTTTTCTGATGTATTGGACTCCGTAAACAAAAGCACGGCGCAGAGTGCGGCACAGAATACTGCACAGAGCGACAGTTCTACGGAAAGCGCAGAGGAATTCAGCTATACTGAATTAAGAAGCGAAGCTTCTACAGCTGAAGCAGAACCCACAGCGGTTGAAAATGTTTCCCCGGAAATAACCGAAAAGGCGGCTACAGTTCTTGAAGAAATGGAAGCAACTCTCAAGGAAGCAGTTTCCCAGCTTGTATCAAAGCTTAAGGGCGAAACCGATGAAGAAGCGGAAGACGCAATCATTGCGGCGATTCTTGAGCTTCTCGCTAAGTTACAGGATTCCGACAAGGAAGACCCTGATATGGCTGAGGTTTTACAGCTTCTCGCGGCGGTTTTCCAGCCGATGAACAGTGAAAACGCTGAAATATCTGAAGTTCCCGAAGGAACTGAGGAAAAGGCTGTAACTGAGATTTCTCCCGTTGTAACTGAAAAGTCTGCCGAGGTTATGCTTATTCAGGCAGAGCCCGAAGCGGAAATTGTGGTTAATCCCGAAGCAAAGCAGGCTACAGGCGATAAGCCCGTAATTGCGGAAGCAAAACAAGCTTTACCCGAAGCGATGACTGAAGAAATTCCCGAACTGCCTGAGACTAAGGTCGAGAGACTTCTTGACGAGATCCTTTCAAAGGCGAAGAAGGAACTGGGACTCAGCGAGGCTAAGCTTACACAGACTGAAAAGACTGTCAATCCCGAAGTTATCGGAGAAAAGGCGCAGAGCATGCCCCTTAATATCGTTCATAAGGACAGAAGCGGCGAGCTTGGTGAAATTCTCGGAACAAATACTCCCGAAACAGAGAATGTAAGCACAAAGACCGAAACCGATAATGCAGTAC
This sequence comes from Ruminiclostridium sp., assembly GCA_045602405.1. Lineage (GTDB taxonomy): Bacteria > Bacillota > Clostridia > Oscillospirales > Ruminococcaceae > Ruminiclostridium_E. The sequence continues at coordinate 303,771 of JAZSBN010000043.1, read as the reverse complement.
ACATGGCGGCTGAGCTTTTCCGGAATGTAACAGCTGAAGCTCATCAGTTAAGAGAAACTCCTGCGGCTCCCGTTTCCCAGGAAATAGTCCCCCCCGAAATCCAGACTGCCGATGAAATAATCGCAAGAATGGACACCTTAAAGAACGGCGAAACCGAATTTACAATGGTTCTCAATCCCGAAAGCCTCGGTAAGATTACGGTAAAGCTTGTTACAGCAGGTGAAAAGGTAGCAGTTCAGATTACTGCCGAAAATCCCGAGACAGGAAGACTTCTCGAAGCAAGAACCGAGAATTTACAGGCTGTACTCAGAGATAACGGCGTTGAGCTTGAACGTTATCAGGTGGTTTCCGAAAGAGATGAAGCTGAGCTTATGCAGGAAAACTACGACGGAAGCAGTAAGAACCCTTACGGACGTCAGGAAGAACAGGAAAACGGCGAAAATGATGAAGGAGAAAGCTTTTTCGACCTTCTTCAGAGTATTTAACGAGAAAGGAGGAACTTAAATGGCAGGAGTTGACGGAATCAACACCATTCAGGATAATTACGAGAAGTATAAGGATATGTTCACCAATAAGGATAACGACCTTATTACAATGGAATCCTTCTACCAGCTTCTTGTGGCGGAAATGCAGAATCAGGACCCTCTTGAGCCTACCTCGAACACGGAATTTATTTCCCAGATGGCAAGCTTTACATCTTTACAGGCGCAGCAGGATAATTTCAATACCCAGCAGCAGAATTACGCAAATTCTCTCGTGGGCAAGACTGTTACCGTAGCTAACCAGAACGGTGAACTCGTGACAGGTATAGTTAATTACACTACCTTCGGAGAGCCCCCTCAGGTAAACGTAAACGGTACGAATTATAATCTTACTGCAATCAAACAGCTTCATACAGGCTCGGAAGGCGTAAGCGTAATCGGAGATTACGGTGCATTCGCTACGGGACTTCTCGGTAAGAATGTAATGGTGCAGGCGGTTGATGTGACAGGAACAACCTTTGTTGACGAGGGTATAGTAACCTCTCTCGAAATTGTTGACGGCGAGGTAAGAATCGTTCTTAACGATTATGCCTACAGAGTAAACGACGTTGTAAGAGTTACAGAGCCCAAGGAGGCGGAAGTGGCAGAAACAGCCAACGCAGTATACACCGATGAAGAGGATATTGCGGATTTAGAGGATACGGAATTATACAATCTTTTTGAATAAGGAAAGGAATTGAGCAGGATGCTGATAAGCGAGTATCTTGCCGCACGCAGTTCCATAAGCGTAAGTACCGGTACCGTAAATACCCCCTCGGATAAACAAGGCGGGGTACAGGAAAAAGGCGGATTTGCCGAGGCACTCCGTGATCAGCTCGACAGAAGACAGGTTGAGTTCTCGGGTCACGCTATAAGACGTCTCGAAAGCAGGCAGATTGACGTATCGGAAAACGACAGAATGGAACGGCTTAACCGTGGTGTGGAGCTTGCCGCTGAAAAGGGAAGCGAGGAAAGTCTTATCCTTGTGGATAGCACAGCTTTCGTGGTAAGCGTAAAGAACAACAAGGTTATAACCACTGTGTCGGCAGACGATTTAAAAGGTAACATTTTCACAAACATTGATTCCACCGTTATTATCTGATATCGGACCGCGGAGTTTTTCTCCAAGGAGATATTTGCCGTTCTGAACGACTGAAGGACGGCGTCGGTGGTAAGAAAGGACTAACCACTATGATGAAATCATTATATTCCGGTGTTGCCGGAATGAAGACTCACAATCAGCGTATGGACGTTATCGGTAATAACGTTTCCAACGTAAATACAACAGGCTATAAGACAAGTACAGTTACATTCAAGGATGTATACTACCAGACAAAGCAGCATGCTTCCGCAGGTGATGCTACTGCCGGTGGCGTAAACCCCACACAGGTAGGTTACGGCTCCTCTCTCGGTACAATCCAGCAGGTTATGACACAGTCGGGCTTTAACCAGACTGACAGCGTTTATGACTGTGCTATCGAAGGCGAAGGCTTCTTCCAGGTTATGGACCAGGCAGGTAATACCTACTATACCCGTGCAGGTGTATTCTCGGTAGACAGCTTCGGTAACCTCTGTGACCCCAACGGTTATATCGTGCTTGGTGTAAGCGGCGACCCTTCCAACGTTGAAGAAGGTCAGTCCCAGCGTATCAACCTCAAGGTACCTTCTGTTGATAACAACGTGGCAAGAGCTACAAAGACCGTAAACGGCTATGAAATCACAATTTCCGCTAACCAGTTCGGTGAAGAGGGCAACATTTCCTTCACAATCGTTGACTCCGATACACCTTATGCAACAAAGAGCGGAAGCAATCTTACAGTATATATGGACTTAGAGCAGACCTTCGGTGCTGCGGCTTATGCGGAAATCGAAGAGGATTCCTCCGACGAGGATAAGCAGGCTGCCTTTGACGCGGCAGTTCTCGAGTTCCAGACTGCTCTCAACAACGCTATTTTACAGGGTGGTGTAGGACTTCCTGAGGGCGTTCTTCCCTTGAGTATGGAATTTGACTCAATGCCTCCCTATAACGAGGTTCTTGCAAAGACAGCTACTAACACAGTACAGTTCTCCTTCAAGGAAAGTGCTGAAGACCCCGATGAAGAGCCTACAACTCTTACATTATCCTTCACAGCCAATGTAGCAGGCGAATATGCAAACAAGTATGAAATCGACATGAAGACCGTAAGCGGTCAGACCTCTGTAAGCGCTAAGTGGCACAACGACGTTCTTACAATCACAGTTCCCGAAACAGGTGCTTCCATTGAGGATATTCAGGAAGCTATCGATAAGGCGGCAGGCGGTAACTCCAAGCTCGGTATTACTGCAGAAGTAGTCGATGGCGATATCGACTCCTTCGACTTCGGTAAGTCCTTCGGTAATTCTACTCAGAGAATTGGTCTCGACAGCGGTAAGGATAACTTCTTCGCTGATATGGCTACCGCTTTAAGTACAGTAACCCTTACTGAAGGCCGTGTTGCGGCTGATCAGGCTGTTGATGATCTTGAAACTATCATGATTGACAGCGACGGCGTTATCTACGGTGAACATGCCGTTCACGGACTTCTCCTTCTCGGACGTATCGACCTTGCTACCTTCGAAAACCCCACAGGTCTCGATCAGGTAGGTACCTCTCTCTGGAAGGAATCTCTCGCTTCGGGTGAGGCACAGATCAAGATCGCAGGCTCCGACGGTGCAGGTGAAGTAGTTTCCGGCGCTCTCGAAATGTCCAACGTTGACCTTGCTCAGGAATTCTCCGACATGATCATCACACAGAGAGGCTATCAGGCTAACTCCCGTATCATCACAGTATCTGATACTATGCTTGAAGAGCTTGTAAATCTTAAGAGATAATTTATAGCTTACATAATAGCGACGGCGGATACCGCCGTCGCCGTTGTGTGCTTTAAAATTGTCGTATTTTAAGTAAAAAGAGCTAATCGCCCCATATTATGAAAGGAGCGTTTATATGGTAATTCTTACTAAGCTTAACGGAAAGGCTATAATGCTTAACGAGGCTCATTTTGAGACCGTTACGGAAAATCCCGATACGGTAATTACTATGACCAACGGGCATAATTATATAGTACAGGAATCTATTGAAGAGATTTTCACGAAGATTGTCGGCTTCAATAAGGTAAGCAGAACAAGAGGCAGAAACGGCAGCACGGAAAGCTGAACTGCCAAAACATAATAATTGGAGGGATCCACTTTGAACATAACACTGATCATAGGCTGGGTAGTTGCTCTCGGTCTGGTAGTTTTCGGTATCTTACAGGGCGGTACGTTCGACATGTTTATCGATATACCGTCTCTTGCCATTACGGTCGGCGGTACTATAGGCGTACTTATCGCTATGTCTCCGCTTTCGTTCCTGAAAAAAGTTCCGAAGCTTTTTAAGATTGCGCTTTTTCCGCCTAAATATGATCCTCAGAAGTACATAAAGGATATAGTTGAATTTGCGAAAATTGCGAGAAGTAAGGGCTTACTTGCTCTCGAAGAGGGCGCCAACAAGTGTGACGACCCTTTCATGAAGCAGAGTCTCATGCTTATCGTTGACGCGAACGATTCCGCTAAGGTAAGAGAAATGCTTGACTCGTCCCTTGACTTTATGGACGAGCGTCATGCCGCAGGCCGTGAATTCTTCGCCAAGGGCGTAAGTATGTTCCCTGCCTTCGGTATGTTAGGTACTCTCGTAGGTCTCGTTATCATGCTTAATACAATGGACGGCGGTAATCTCGGTGCGTCCATGGCGGTTGCGCTTATTACCACATTCTACGGCTCGCTTTTTGCCAACGTATTCTGTGCTCCTCTTGAGACTGCTCTTAAGAATGCGCATGATGATGAAATGCTTTGTATGCAGATAGTTATTGAAGGAGTCATGGCTATTGCGGCAGGTTCCAACCCCAAGATGATTCAGGAAAAGCTTGAATTCATGCTCCCCAGAAGTCAGAAGGTTGAAACTACAGCAGGAAACGAGTAAAAAATTCATAATTTCCTTGCATTATTCGAAATTTTATGTTATAATAAATTGTTAATAGATTGTTTTTTCTGATTTTGTACCGAAAGGAGGCGGGAAGATGGCTAGAAAAAAGCAGGAAGCGAAAAAGGGACTTGACGAATGGATGGCGACGTATTCGGACATGGTTACCCTTCTTTTGTGCTTTTTCGTGTTGCTTTATGCATCTTCAACTCCTGACGAAACAAAGTTTCAGTACATATTTCAGTCCTTTAACAGTGCCGGCCAGTATGTAAACCCCTTCGTTTTTGAAGAGATTGACGACGGCGACAGCAAGACCGACAACGACGGTAATTCCTCCGTTCCCGCAGGCGCAGGAACAGGTACGGAAATAGACCATGACCAGTCGGGAATAGGTCTTCCCAACAACTTCGACGAGCTTTTCGCGTGGGTATCGAAGGCGGCGGAAAACAGCGAGCATGCTGACGCTATCGACGTATATCAGTCCACTTCGGGACGTATAAATATAAGACTTAACAACTCTGTCATGTTCGAGGGCGACAGCGCAGTTCTTCTCCCCAGCGGTAAGGAAGCGCTCAGAGACATAATGCCCGGTATCAAGGCAGTCCGCGATTATATCAAGAACATCCGTGTTCAGGGTCATACCGCAGAAGGCCTCTCTGCCGTTAACGACTGGGACCTTTCTTCAGCGAGAGCCTGCTCGGTAATAAAATATCTCGATTATAACGTAGTTGTTGAAAGTAAGAAGTTTATTTCCGAAGGTCGAGGTCCCCACGACCCTATCGCAGATAACAGTACCGAAGAGGGCCGAAGCGAAAACAGACGAGTTGAAATCGTAATTATCAGAAATGAACAGGCAATAAGCGATACAGATATTATTCAGGATATTCTCCAGTATGACTACGGTATCATTCAGGCTCAGACCGATCCTCAGGACAGAGTTGATCCTTCCGGCGGTACATCTCCTGATTCTATCCAGCAGATCATCGACAGCCTCGACGATAAGTATGATTCACATCTTACACAGGAATCCGATGACGAAACAGACTACACAGGACCTGTTTTCGGCGATCCTGTAATTGAAATCCCCGAGTCTATTCTGACTGAACCGATAGAAACCGAGGAGACAGAGGAAGCTTCCGAATAATTAAAGCCTATAGTAAATATATCTGAAAGAGAGGTGAACTTAATTGGCTGAAACCCTTACTCAAGAGCAGATTGACGCCCTTCTGAGCAGTGCAATGTCGGGAGAGGTAGTCGAAACAAGCGAGGATAAGGGTCCTGATGCGAAGCTATACGACTTCAGGGCACCGAAAAAGTTCACTAAAGAGCGAATAAAGATACTTGACGGTATATTTGACAATTATGCAAGACTTCTTTCCTCCTATCTGACAGGATTGCTGAGACTTTACTGTAAGGTAAATCTCGCTTCTATAGAGGAACAGCGGTATTTTGAATTCAATAACGCTCTTCCCGATTATGTTATGATGGGAACTGTGGATATGGGTATCAGAGACGACGATATCGAAACGCCCACCACAATCATTCAGCTTTCAAATTCACTTACATATATTCTTATTGACCGACTTTTAGGCGGACGAGGCGAATATAAGGACGCCGAACGTGATTTTACTGAAATTGAAGTAAGTATCATGGATAAGATAATCAACAATATGGCGGCCCTTCTTCACGATCCCTGGGAGCCTTACGTTGAAGTAAATCCCAATGTGGTCAATATAGAAACAAATTCTCGTGTTTTCTCTGCAGTAGACTACGATGATACAGTTATGCTTGTATGTCTTGAGGCAACAGTAAGCGAAACAAAGACAATCATTACCCTTTGTATTCCTGCTTTAAGCCTTGACGGAGTAATGCAGAAGTATGTATCCAAGACAGCACGCAGTACAAGAAGATATGACGCAGTAAGAGAACAGGAGCGCCGCGATAATATCATGACCGCGCTCAACGACTCGTCTCTTGATATAAGAGCTGAACTGGGAAAAACTACGCTGGACATGTACGATGTACTTAATCTTCAGGTTGACGACATAATCCCTCTGGATAAGAATATAAACAGCAATATTATCCTGAAAATCGGCGATAAGGTCTGGTTTGACGGAAAGCTGGGTTCTTTTAACCAGAATAAGGCAGTAAAAATCGAAAATGTTTTCAGAATTGAGGTTTAACTGATGGATTTAATAGAAATTTCGGATCTCGAAAAGGATGCCCTTGGCGAAATAATGAATATAAGCATGGGCAGTGCTGCAACAGCGGTGTCCGAACTTCTTAACGCTAAGGTTTGGATAACAACGCCGAGAGTACAGGTCATAAAGGTTGATAATATGACCCAGTACGATAAGCTTGAGCCTGCGGTATGTGTTAAAATCGAATATGTTAAGGGTCTTTCCGGTTCCAATCTTATGGTACTTCGTCAGGACGACGTTCAGATGATTCTTAACCAGCTCATGGGACAGCCTCTTGTGGTTACTCCCGATTTCGAGTTTGACGAGCTGAATATAAGTGCCGTTTCCGAGGTTATGAACCAGATGATGGGCGCCAGTGCTACCGCACTTTCAGACTTCCTCGGTATAACGATAGATATTTCAACTCCTACGCCCTACATCATGAACGAGGTAAATCTCGCAGAGGTTCAGGATCTTGACCCTGAAGAAAGCGTTGTTGAAATCTACTTTGATATTACTATAGATGGTGTAATAAAGTCGGAATTCGCTTCAATTATGAGCGTAAAGCTTGCTAAGTACATAGCTACAAAGATGCTTGGCGAGGCTACCGGCTCAGAGGAGGATTTAGGCGAGCCGCCTACTCCCGAATTTGCTGAAGCAATCGCTCAGGCACAGTCGGCTCAGGCTCAGGCAGATTCTGCAGCTCAGATGCAGCAGTCAATGCCTCAGATGCAGCAGCCTATGCCTCAGATGCAGCAGCCTATGCCCCAGATGCAGCAGCCTATGCCTCAGATGCAGCAGCCCATGCCTCAGATGCAGCAGCCTATGGCTCAGCCTATGGGCGATCCCAATGCACAGTACGGATATCCGCCCTATGGATATCAGCAGCCCTATCCCTATCCGGGACAGATGCCCTATTATCAGCCTCAGCCGATGAACGTACAGAATGCACAGCTTCATCAGTTTGACGCTCCCGATATCCAGCTTTCAGGCGACCAGAAGACAAATCTTCAGCTTCTTATGGGCGTACCGCTGGAAATTTCGGTTGAGATAGGTACTGCCAAGAGAAAGGTAAAGGATATCCTTGAATTTACTCAGGGTACCATAATTGAGCTTGAGCGACAGGCAGGCGCTCCCGTTGACATTATCGTAAACGGAAATCTTATTGCCAAGGGCGATATCGTAGTTATCGACGATAATTTCGCTGTAAGAATAACGGAAATAATGAAATCCAGACTTATGGATTCAATAAATAAGGAGTAATCACAATGGATAAGAAGATTTTACTTGTTGACGACGCAGCTTTCATGAGAATGCTTATTAAGGATACATTAACCAAGAATGGTTATACAAGCATCCTTGAAGCACAGGACGGCGCTATCGCATGTCAGGTTTATGAAGCAGAAAAGCCTGATCTTGTTATCATGGATATTACAATGCCCAATAAGACAGGTATCGAAGCGCTTGCTGATATCAAGAAGATGAATCCTGCTGCAAAGGTTATCATGTGCAGCGCTATGGGTCAGGAAGCTATGGTTGTTGAAGCAATCAAGCTCGGCGCGTTAGACTTCATCGTTAAGCCCTTCAAGCCCGACAGAATTATTTCTACAGTTACAAAGATTCTCGGCTGATTTTATGGATATCTTATGGGTAGTTCTCAGCCTTATCGGCGTACTCGGACTTTTCTTCGTTCTTATTTACTCCCTGAAGAAGCTTAATAGCGGAATCGGATTTGTAAACGGGAATAAAATGAGGGTTATAGACCGTGTGACCGTAGGGCGAGAGGGCTCTTTGTTGGTTGTTAGTGTAGCGGGAAAGCTTATGCTTATCGGAGCTACCGCCAACCATATAGAAAAGCTTTCCGACCTTGATATGACTCCCGAGGAATACGCCGCTCAGATGAGCGCTCCTTCGGGTACGCCTACCTTCAGTGAGGCTTTTTCGGCGGTTATCAGGCAGAAAAAGGGTAATGCCGAAGAGAAAGAAGGAGATAAGGATGTTTAAAAAAGCAATCAAGGACAACCGTAAGCTTTTACTCAGATTTTTCATTTCTCTTGTCGTAACCTGTATCCTTATGTCGGTTTTAAGCCTTACCGTAAGTGCATTAAGTGCGGCGGAGCAGGGCTCTGAGGCCGAGACTGAGATTCTCGTGGAAAACCCCGACGCAGTTATCGGGGAGGAAATCGACGAATCCGTCATGAAGGAGCTTATAGGTGTAGACGGTTCTCAGACTCTCGAAATCGTCCTTCTTATAACGGTTCTTTCGATAGCCCCTTCAATTCTCGTAATGGTAACCTCATTCACGAGAATTGTCATAGTTTTCAGCTTTTTAAGAAATGCAATGCAGACCCAGTCAATTCCGCCAAACTCGGTTTTAACGGGCCTTTCGTTGTTTCTTACGATATTTGTTATGTGGCCGACCTTTACGGAGATTGCCGATAACGCCTATACTCCCTATTCAAATGGCGAGATAGAGCTGAATGAAATGGCGGACAGGGCTACCGATTCCCTGAAAACCTTCATGCTGAAGAATACCTCAAAGTCCAATATGCAGTTCTTCCTTGATTTATCGGGAAAGACGGTTTATGAGACTGAAGATACACAGACGGCTGAAGCAGAGACGGCTTCCGAGGCTTCTGCGGCTATTACACCGATAGAGCCTCTTGAGGATATGTTCGGCGAGGCAGTTAATCTCAATGAAACAACAGAGGAGCTCACCTCCTTTACCGACCAGCTCGGTCTTGAGGTGGTAATTCCTGCTTTTATAGTGAGTGAGCTTACCCGAGCTTTCCAGATGGGATTTTTACTGTTTATCCCCTTCCTTGTAATAGATATTGTAATTTCATCGACGCTTATGGCTATGGGTATGATGATGCTTCCTCCGTCGATGATTTCGTTGCCCTTTAAGGTTATGCTTTTCGTTCTTGTTGACGGCTGGCAGCTTCTTGTGGGCACGCTGGTTAGTTCGTTTAATGTCTGACGCCTTAAAAAGGAGGGCTTTGATTGTCTGAAGAGCTTGTACTTGAGATATTTACCGAAGCGCTTATGCTTGCATTCAAACTGGCAGTACCCACGCTTCTGATAGCTATGCTTGTAGGTCTCGTTATAGCAGTCCTTCAGGCGGCAACACAGGTTCATGAACAAACCCTTACCTTCGCACCAAAGGCTATAGTGGTAGCTCTCGGGCTTCTTGCTATGGGTCCCTGGATGTGCAGCAGTATAATAGATTTTTTCAATTATATCGTCGGACTGATGGCGGAAACGGGATTGTAAAATGGAGCTTTTGAATAATGTTATCGGTGATTTCACAGGATTTCTCTTTGTGCTATGCCGGATAACGGGAATTTTTACCTTCAATCCGATCTTTTCCCGTAATAACGTCCCTAACAGGGTAAAGGCCGCAATGTCCATAGCCTTATCGGTAGTTATGCTGATGTCGTTGGGCGGAAAGGTGGTCGTTCCCGAGTTCAACGGAGTTGTAGGCTTCTTTCTTATTGTAATAAAGGAGCTTTTTATAGGCTTTGTGTTCGGATTCTTCACGAATCTGATAATGACGGTTATCATTTATGCCGGTGAAATCATAGATACCCAGACAGGTCTCGGAATGGCAAAGACCATGGACCCCAGTACCGGTATAACCATGCCGATATTCGCGAATTTATACTATTATCTTTTTATATTATATTTTTTCCTTACGGACGGCCATTTAAGCTATATAAAGCTTTTTGCCATGTCCTATGAAACGATACCCCTCGGGTATGATTTTACTGCACAGACGGTAGACCTTACCTACGTTATAGTGAACTATTTCGGAACGGTTATGACCCTTGCAGTAAAATTTGCCCTTCCGATTATAGCGGCGGAGCTTATAACGGAGGTCTGTGTAGGCCTTATGATGAAGGCTATACCTACTATTCAGGTTTACGTTGTAAATATCCAGCTTAAGGTTGTAGTCGGTTTTATAGTCCTGCTGGCGGCGGCTCGTCCTATGGCGGAGTTTATCGAGAATCTTCTCGGAATACTCTGGGAGAATCTTTATGCCGCTTCGGGAAGCTTTGTCTGATACTGGTGGTGGTTAAATGGCAGGCGAAGACAAAACCGAGAAAGCCACGCCGAAAAAAAGGCGTGACGCAAGAGAAAAACAAGGTAGCGTACTCCAGAGTAACGAGGTAGTAACCGCAGTTTCTATTCTCGGCTCCTTTGCGGCGCTGGGAGCGCTTGGCTCCTATATGTTTGTATCTCTCCAGAATGTGGTTAAAAAAGGGGTTACTGCCTTAGGGGAGCCCTTCGTTAACGACATAAGCACTTTTACAGACATTTTCCTTGACGTTATTGTTGACAGCGCAATGATTATACTGCCCCTGGCGGTTATACTGGCTTTTGTTATAGTTATAACCGTTATGGCTCAGACCAGAGGTCTTTTCACTATGAAGCCGCTGGGCTTCAAGTTTTCGAGACTTAATCCCTTAAGCGGAATAAAGAAGCTCTTTTCGCTTCAGTCCGTTGTAGGGATAGTAAAGGGTCTTATCGAGCTTACTGCAGTAATAATAGTAGCCTACGGACAGATAGAAAGCAGAATGACTGAGATCATAAGCCTTGTGGACACGGAGCCTATCTACGCCGTAGCTTATATAGCCAACACTATTTTCAGCATAGTAATGCTTATGTGTATAATATTCGTCTTTGTTGCGGCAGGAGATTTCCTCTTCCAGTGGTGGCAGTTCGAGAAAAATCTCCGTATGTCGAAGCAGGAGGTAAAGGACGAATACAAACAGATGGAAGGTGACCCCCAGATAAAGGGTAAAATCAAGCAGAAACAGCGTGAGATGGCGCAGCGCCGAATGATGGACGAGGTACCGAAATCCGACGTTGTTGTAAGAAATCCTACTCATTATGCGGTTGCCTTAAAATATGATATTGACTCCTCCGCTTATGCCGCTCCCGTAGTTGTCGCTAAGGGACAGGATAATCTCGCTCTTAAAATAGTCGAGATAGCGGAGAATAATGATGTATATGTTACGGAGAACAGACAGCTTGCCCGTACGCTTTATGATACGGTTCCGATAGGAAGCGAAATTCCCGCTTCGCTGTTTACGGCGGTAGCGGTAGTTATTTCAGAAATGTATAACGCTAAGGGTAAGAAGCTTAATGTTCCCGAAGAGGCTCTCGAGAAGCGAAAAAGGTAAAGGAGGCGCGGCTTAAACAATGGTCAAGAAAATGTTCAGCAATGTTTTTGCCGTGTTCGTAATCTTTATTATTCTTGCGCTTATTATACCGCTCAATTCAATTCTGGACGGTGCGCTCCTGGACTTTCTCCTTCTTGTGAATATCGGACTTTCCCTTGTTATACTTCTTATTACGATGTATATAAAGGAAGCTCTCGATTTCTCGATTTTTCCTACGATACTTCTTATTACGACGGTTTTCCGCCTTTCTCTTAATATTTCCACGACCCGTGGTATTTTAAGCGAGGGCTATGCAGGTGCAGTTATCGAAACCTTCGGTAACTTCGTTATGGGCGGCGACCCGATAGTAGGATTTATCATATTCATTATCATAGTTTTAGTAAACTTCCTTGTTATCACCAAGGGTTCGGAACGTGTATCCGAAGTTGCTGCACGATTCACCTTAGACGCTATGCCCGGTAAGCAGATGGCTATCGACGCCGACCTTAATGCGGGCGCAATAACCGACGAAGAAGCAAAGGTACGCCGTGCAAACGTACAGCGTGAAGCAGACTTCTTCGGCGCCATGGACGGTGCTACCAAGTTCGTAAAGGGTGACGCCATTATCTCTATCGTTACCGCTCTTATCAACCTTATCGGTGGAGCGGTTATAGGAATGATAAACGGTGGTGACTTCAATACGGTATTAAGCACCTACTCTATCGCAACCGTTGGTGACGGTCTTTGTTCACAGATTCCCGCGCTCCTTATTTCTGTTGCAACAGGTATGGTTGTAACCAGAACGGCCAGTGCAGGAAGCTTCAATGACGACGTTAAGGTTCAGTTTACACAGAATCCTACCGTTATCATGATTACCGGTATAGTAATGCTGGTACTTATGCTTATTCCGGGCTTCCCGAAGCCTATCCTCTTTATTCTCGGTGCGGCACTTATTGCGGCGTCGGTATATATGGGCAGGTCGAAGAAGCAGCTTGCTCAGGCACAGGCTGCCGCCGAAGCAAAGAGTAAGCTCGAATCGGCACAGCAGCAGGTTACTACCGATACCGATTACTACAGGGATATCGACAATGTATTCAAGCTTTTAAGCGTGGAACAGATCGAAATGGAATTCGGCTACAGCCTTTTACACCTTGTAGATGAGCGAAGCGGCGGTAACTTTATCGAGAGAGTAGTGCTCTTCCGTAAGCAGTTCGCTATGGATATGGGTATGGTTATTCCCTCGGTAAGAATGAGGGATAATCCCGATATAAACCCGAACCAGTACATAATCAAGATTAAGGGCGAAGAGGTCGCAAGAGGCGAAATCCTCGTAGACCATTACCTCGCTCTCGATAACGGTGATGTTACAACGCCTGTAGACGGTATTGATACTATAGAGCCTGCCTTTGGTATTCCTGCCCGCTGGATAAGCGAGGACAAGAAGGTAGCCGCCGATGTGGCAGGATATACTCTTATCGACTCCGTTTCAGTAATGATAACCCACCTTTCCGAGGTTATAAAGGTTCATTGTAATGAAATTCTTACCCGTCAGGATGTTAAGACGATGGTTGAGAATATAAAGAAAACCAATCCTACAATCGTGGAGGACCTTATCCCGAATATCGTTTCCTACGGCTATCTCCAGAAGGTGCTTTCCATGCTTCTGAGAGAGGGCGTACCGATAAGGGATATGGAAACTATACTGGAAACCCTCGGCGATCATACTGCCGGAATGAAGGATATCGACATTACGGTAGAATATGTACGTCAGTCCCTGAAGCGTACCATAACGAGACGCTTCGCAGAGGCAAATTCTCTCAGGGTTCTCACTATCGACCCGAAGATAGAGGACATGATAGTAGCCAGCGTGAAAAAATCCGACCAGGGCAGCTATCTTTCCATGGACCCCGAAACTATCCAGCGTATAGTAAATAAAACCACCGACGAGGTAAATAAGATAAAGGACGTTATCCCCAATATTATCGTTCTTACCTCGCCTATTGTACGAGTATATTTTAAAAAGCTTATCGACCAGTTCCTGCAGAATGTTACCGTTCTTTCCTACAGCGAAATTGACAGCACCACACAGATTCAGTCTGTGGGAAGCATCTCATTATAAGCTGTGAGACAAGGCAACAGGAAGCTTTACTGAGATAACCGAAAGGAGGGCTGTTCATGAAGGGTGAATTTGACGTTATAGAAGCCATTTCCGAATATAAACGCACAGGAAATATTAACCTTCGTAACGATATCGTTCTCCGTTATCTTGAGCTTGTCCGTCTTATCGCAGTTTCCCTCAGGAACATATATTCGAAATACGCTACAAGCGATGATATAATAAACGAGGGCGTTATCGCTCTTATGTCCGCTATAGATAACTTCGACCCCGATAAGGGCGTAAAGTTCGAAACCTACGCCAATATAAAGGTCAAGGGCGCTATAATAGACTATGTAAGAAAACAGGACTGGGTTCCCCGTCATGTACGCCATTTCGGTAAGGAGCTTGATACCGCCTATAACGAGCTTTTCGGAAAGCTCGGCCGTCACCCGAAGAATGAGGAGCTGGCGGAACACATGGGCGTAACAAAGGAAAAGCTCAATAAATCCATGGCGGAGGCGGCAGGAGCCATAACCCTCTCCTTCGAAGAGCTTCTTTACGAGGATAACTTCGATACGGTCGGAGGCGAATCCGCCGACGCAAGGCTTTACGACGAGGAGCTTAAACAGGTTATTGCAGGAGCAATAGAAGAGCTTAACCCGAAGAGCAGACAGGTCGTAACGCTTTATTACTACGAAAAGCTTAAATTCAGCGAAATAGCAAGGGTTCTCGGCGTTTCCGAGTCGAGAGTCTGTCAGATACATTCTAAGTCCATGTTACTTTTAAAGCACAAGCTTGAGGAGTACATGAAGAGTTAAGAAAGGGGTTGTGCGCAGAATGCTGAGAGGCTTCTATAATGCGGCACAGGCTATGCTTGTTAAACAGCGTCAGCTTGACGCTATCGGCAATAATATCGTTAATATGAATACTGCCGGATATAAAAAGGACGAAATAGTTACAAATACCTTTATGGATGAGCTTATTCTCGTCAACGAAAGGGAAGAAACCTCAGGTCATTTTCTCCAGACCTATGCGGATATTTCCAAGACAAACCTCGAACAGAGTAATTTTACCTTTACCGACAGCACCTTTGACGTAGGTATTTTCGGCAATATGTATTTCAATATCGCCGCACAGGACGGCGTAGTCTATCAGACAAGAAACGGCCAGTGGGAGCTTGACGCTGAAGGCTATCTCGTTCTCGGAAAGGCAGGACGTGTACAGGGCGAAAACGGCGACATCTATCTCGGTACCGACGATTTCATTATAAAGAACGACGGTACGATACTTGTGAATAACGAGCCTGTTGACCGTCTTTTACTCACATATATCCCCCCCGATGCGGATGTTGATAAGCTGGGTAATAACCTTATGCTTTATGAAGGGGACGCACAGCTTCCCGAGGGCGAAATCTTTGACGTTATCCAGGGCTGTTGGGAGCATTCCAATGTTGACGGAAACAAGGAAGTTACCCAGATGATGGAGGCACAGCGCCTTTATCAGGCAAACAGCGCTATTCTCAAGGCTCTCGATAATATCAATACTAAGGCTGCGGATATTGCTGTTGTTCAGTAATATCAGGCTTCGGACTGCTGATGCAGTATTCTAAGAAAGGTTCGGCGATTATCTATGAACATATCCTTCTATACCGGTGCCGCAGGCATGATCAGCCAGCAGCACGGCATGAATATATACTCAAATAATATTTCTAACGTCAATACGGTAGGCTTCAAGTCCCTTCGTCCAAGCTTTGCGGATTGTGTATATACCATTCAGAGAGCTACCGAGGAGGATTGGCAGACAGGTCACGGTCAGTATGTGATGAAGACCGATTTCCTCTGGGAACAGGGCTCCTTCGTTGCAACGGAACAGCCTCTTGACTTTGCTATTGCCAACGATAATTTCTTTATGGTTACCGACGAAAGAGGAGATAACTACCTTACGAGAGACGGCTCCTTCCAGATTACCGAGATAGGCGACCACTGGGAGCTTGTAACAGGCAGAGGCGAGTTCGTTCTCGACAACGAGGGAAATCATATTACCGTTCCCTTTGTGGTTGAAACAAAGGAAATATATGACGAAGAAGGCGTACTTATCGGTACAGAGGATACCGATACCACAACTATTGATTATAACGCTCTTCAGAAGCTTATCGGTCAGTATTCTGTACCCAATAACTGGGGATTTGACCAGGGCGAGGATAACCATTTTGTTATTACCGAACGTTCGGGCGACCCTGTACCCTCCGAGGATAAGGAGCTTGTACGAGGAGCGCTTGAAATGTCAACGGTTGACCTTGCCGCAGAAATGGTACACTTAATCGAAACACAGCGTTCTTATCAGCTCAGCGCTAAGGTTGTAACAACCTCAGACGAGCTCATGAATATAGCAAATAATTTAAGATAACCAGGGGGTAGAGTGAAATTATGGCACTTAAAAATTACGATGATCTCGACGCTATGCAGCTTGATGTCCTTAAGGAAATAGGAAATATAGGTTCGGGAAATGCTACTACCGCTCTTTCCCAGATGCTCAATACACTTGTTGATATCGAAGTTCCTGTGGTTGAAATTCTCGATTTTCAGCAGGCTATCGAAGCAGCAGGCGGTCCCGAAAAGATAATTGCAGGTATTCTCGTTGGTATAAAGGGCGATGTTGACGGAATGATCATGTTCCTTTTTGAAAAGGAGCTTGTTTCGGTTATTACCTCCACCTTCTTCGGCCATGAGGTAAACAATCTTATAGATATTGATGAGGGAGAAAGATCCGCCCTTCATGAGATAGGCAACATTATGGCTTCTTCTTATGTAAACGCAATATCCCAGCTTGCGAATATGTTTATTGAGGTTGATGTTCCTTATATGGCAGTAGATATGCTTGGCGCAATTATGAGTGCTCCTGCTTCACAGATGGGACAGATGGGAGATAAGCTTCTCTATATCGATAACAATATCGTTCTCGGTAATGTTAATGTACGTTCAAAGATGCTTCTTCTTCCTACTATCAATTCCCTCGGAAATCTTCTCGGAAAGTTGGGGGTAATGTGATGGCGGAAAAGCTTATCGTCGGAATATCCGACTGGAAGATATGTAAGAATCCCGATATTCTTATCACATACGCTCTCGGCTCCTGCATAGGTACCTGTATATATGACCGTAATACAGGAATCGCAGGGCTCTCCCATATAATGCTTCCCGACAGCAAGGCTATAACCGACGGCGGAAATACAAGAATGAAGTTTGCCGATACGGCTATTCCCGATATGGTACAGGAAATGAGACGCCGCGGCGCTTCAGCTTCGGGGCTTACCGCCAAGATTGCAGGCGGTGCGGTCATGTTCCAGACAAGCTCGGGAGCATTCAATATCGGCGAGCGTAATATTGCTGCAGTAAAAATGGCTCTCGCTTCTCTCGGAATTCCGATTATCGCCGAGGATACAGGTAAGAATTACGGACGTACAGTAACCTTTACTGCCGATAACGGAGCTGTTGAAGTAAGCTCCGCAATAAAGGGTAAAATTATAATTTAATTGATACACAGGAGGGGATAGTGCATGGAAGAAAAGTTCAGAGTTCTCGAAGACCTTTTCGACAGCATTATTGATGAAATAAAGCACCCTGAAAGAAAAGGAAGCTTTAAAAACCCCTTCGCTGATGTAAATAGCAGCAGCGGCGTCGGTATAGACGGCGCTGTTTCTGTTATATCCGTAAAGATTGCCGAGGATAAAATGTCTGCTTCCGTTATAGTAAATTCCCATACGGAAAAGCATAAGCCCTTCACCATGGCGGATATTTTCAACGCAGTAGCTGAGGCAGGCGTTATCTACGGCGTGGATACCCCCGCTATAGTACAGATGGCTAACCGCCAGATATTCAACCGTGCGGTTACTATAGCTTATGGAACGAAGCCTGAAAAGGGCAAGGACGGACACCTTTCTCCCTGTTATAAAAAAGGGGAGGACGGAAAGGTTACCGTTTCCGAGGGCGACGTTATCTGCAGGATAGTTGAGCCTACCAAGGGCGAATTCGGCATGAACGTGGTTGGTGAGGCTCTTGAATCCGAAATGGGTAATCCCGTAAGAATTCCCAGAGGCGAGAACATAAAAATCAGGGGCGACAGCATTATCGCTACAGAGTCGGGTACGCTTCATGAGAAAAACGGCTCCTATAGTATAGTAAATGAACAGGTTATCGACGGAGATATAACTACCGCTTCCGGTCCCATACATTTTTCAGGCTCTCTTATTATAAACGGCGGCGTAGGGGAAAGGGCATATATAAAGGCAGGAAACAGCCTCGTCATAAAAGGAAAATGCTCAGGTGCAGTAATTGAAGCTGACGGAGATATCACTCTCGAGAGAGAGGTTATGGACTGCGTCGTTACCTCAAAATCAGGAAAAATTACCTGCGAGGGCTTTACTAACTGTGTGGTTACTGCAGGAACTGATATAGAAACAGCCTTTATGTTCAGATGTAAAACCAAGGCGGTGAATGTTATACGCTGTACCGACGGTCAGGGTGTAATAAGCGGCGGCTCTGTGGACTGTATGGGCCAGGTTTTCTGTAATGTTGCCGGAAACCGTCACCGCGACAAGACGCTTTTTTATCTCGGAGACCCTTCGGAATATTATGAAAGAAGATATTCTCTTGAGCTTGCTCTTAAGAGAATTGAACTTGAAATAGATAAGATTGATAAGAGAATTTATTCCCTCGATAACGGCGAAAATACAAGCGTTGAAAATAAAAGCTTTATTGAGGCGGCTGAGCGTATAAAGGAGCGAAAGGAAAAGGATAAAAAGCCGATTCAGTATCAGCTGAGAGATGTTAATCGTGCTATCGAAGTAGCGGAAACGGCGGCGTTGTTCGTGAAATCCAATCTGTACATGGGCGTTACTATAGAAATGGGTAAGTTCAGGCAGGTTATCGACCACGACAGAGGTAAGACAACTGTACAGGCAAATAACAAGGGAATAATACTGAAATAGTTCCTATTTCTAAATGTTATGAACATTTATTGATAAAACTCATCCGTTTTATCCAACATATAGTATATTTTGATATATAATATACTATTTGTTTACAAAATAAGACAGGAAAAGACCCGTGATTCAGATTTTCACGGGTCTCATTTTTTCAGTTTTATTATTCGCTTTTTTCTTTTATATCAAGTCTGTCAATAATAGTAGTCTTCGAGTTATCGGAAATTATAAAATAACCGCCGTCGTTTTCGCCGTAAGGCATGTAGTATTCACAGGGGTTAATCGTGTTCTCTGTGGTATACTGTAAAACCGACTGATATTCCACATAATCCGAGAAGGTTATGTCTGTATCTGTGCTGGAAATAATTTTTTCAACATAACGCTGAAGCTCGGTAGAAGAAAGATTACGGAAATTCTTATTGACCATGTTCATAGCCATAGCGCCGTGAACGGCAAGCTTATAATCGGCACCCTTGCCGAAATCATAGTTGATATAGCTGTAGAGGGTTTCGCCATTCAGGTACTGAGCTCCTGCAGGGAAAATAACCTCTTCTACAGTCTTTTTCTTCTGGCGGGTAACCTCCTGCTCCTCGCCGTCCACCTCAACAATTTCCTTTTCAAGAACGGTTTTTGTAACAACCTCGGTTATATCCGCAGGAATATTTACATAAACTTCTCCCGTAAGGTCCACGAAATCTATAAAGGAAAGGCGGTCGAATTTGACATAATGCTCGCATTCAACACCGAGGGTATTCTTTATACCGCCGATTACTGCTTCCGCACCGAAATTATCATACATTTCATAAAGGCTTCCCTCGTTTCCGCCGTAGGAAACCTTCATGTTTTCCTGAAGAGGCACAAAAACTATAATTTCATCACGGGGACGATAATTGGCAAGCATATAATATACGGGGGTAGCCGCCTTCATGTCCGAAAGCATAAGCAGGAATGTAGGCTCAATATCGGGAGAAGGGCGAAAATCCGAATGGGAGACGGAATAGCTCGCCGCGTCGTCGGAAGCAGGGAAAAGAGAATCCCATATACTGCTTACGAACAGCCCCAGCATCACAAAGGATATTATGAGCGCAATAAGATATATATACCAGTTACTTTTTCTTTTTACAGCCATTTTTCCTCCGAAAATTAAAAAAATAGGTTGAAATTATCTCTTAAAGAGTATATAATATAGGGTGAGTAATTATTTAACACATATATCTTATTCTAACACAAAAGATTACAAAATACAATAGAATTTTTAAATTTGGTATATAATCTTCGAAAGGAAAAATACCGATGAGTAAGCTATTAAGGCGTGTATGGGCGGAAATAGACCTTGACGCGCTTGACGGTAATATAGAATATATAAAAAAGGCCGCAGGAAATAAAGAGGTCATGGCGGTAGTCAAGGCTGATGCCTATGGACATAGTGCAGAAATCGTTTCAAAAGAGCTCTATGAAATGGGAATACGCTATTTTGCAGTATCAAATGTATACGAGGGTATAGAGCTGAGAAAGATACTGCCCGAGGGAAGAATAGTTATTTTCGGCTATTGTGATAACGAGTGGCAGGAGGAGATATTTTCCCATAAGCTTGAACAGACGATAGGAAGCCTTGAAGCGGCACGGTTTCTTTCGGAATACGGAAGAAGAACCAATCGTGTAATCGATGTACATATAAAAGTAAATACAGGAATGGGTCGTATCGGTATCGATACAAAGGAGGAGCTTGACGAGATAATGAATCTCGGAAATCTCAGAATATGCGGAATTTATACTCATTTTTCCGTTTCCGACAGCAACGCTCCCTCTGATATTGAATACACAAAGCTACAGCAGGAAAAGCTTATGAAGCTTGCAACCCCCCTTCGTGAAAAGGGTATCCCCGTTTATTCACAGAACAGCGGCGGCATACTCTATCACCCCGATTTCGACGCAGATATAGTAAGAAGCGGAATAATTACCTACGGCTGTATGCCGAATATAGCCCTCAGTATTCCTTCGGAGCTTAAGCCTATTCTGAGATTCAGAGCTGAGGTTTGTCAGCTTAAGAGAGTTCCCTCGGGTACTCCCGTAAGCTACGGACGGACCTTCGTAACCGAAAGGGAAACCGTTCTTGCGGTAATCCCCTCGGGCTATGCCGACGGCTACAGCAGGTTTCTTTCAAATAACGGCGTTGTCTACATAAACGGAAAGCCTGCGCCTATATGCGGAAGGGTCTGTATGGATCAGATGATGGTCGACGTAACGGATATAGATGTTAAGATAGGGGATATTGCCGAGCTTTATTCCGACACCATAGACGAAATAAAGGTTGACGTTATTGCCGACAGGCTCGGAACAATCGGGTATGAGCTTCTTTGTCTCATAGGAAAGAGAGTTCCCAGAGTAGCGGTAAGAAATAACAGAATTACAGAGGTTAAAACAGTATATGAATAAGTACGAAACACACTGCCATACAAGAGAAGCAAGCGCCTGCGCAAGCGCGTCGGGCGAGGATCAGGCTCTTTTCTATAAATCCAGGGGCTTCAAGGGTATTTTTATTACCGACCATTTCTTTAACGGTAATACCTGTGCTCCTGCGGGCTTAAGCTGGGCGGAAAAGGTCGAGCTTCTCTACTCGGGCTACAGTAACGCAAAGGCATGCGGAGACAAGATAGGGCTTGATGTATTTTTCGGCTGGGAATATTCCTTCCACGGGGCGGATTTCCTGACCTACGGGCTTTCCAAGGAATGGCTTCTCGATAATCCCGGGGTAATGGACTGGGATCTTAATACCTACTGTGACGCAGTACACAATGACGGCGGAATTATTGTTCATGCCCATCCCTTCCGTGAAGCCTGGTATATAGATATGCTGAGGCTTATTCCGAGAAAATGCGACGGCTGTGAAATCATAAATGCCTGCAGAACTGATTTCGAGAACAAAATGGCGGCTCTCTATGCTGACCAGTACGGTATAAGGGTTACTGCAGGAAGCGATAACCACAGCGCAAATCAGGGCAGACTTTCGGGAATTACCACCGATGCGGTAGTAACCGATGAGAAGGAATTCTGCAAGATAATATTAAGCGGAAATTACAGGATATTCGACGAATATAACTGATAAAACAGCAAAGGAAGGGCTATTGCTATGGATTTCCCTGAGCTTTACGATATAAGCGATTATCCCAACTGGCTTGAAATTACTCCTATAGAGCTGGGCCGTTCGGGAGACAACAAGTATCATATTATAAGAAATAACGGCGTAGAGCTTATTTTAAGAACTACCCATATCAGCAAGTATAAGCGTCAGCGTGACAGTGCGGTTTTCGCCCAGTATATCCATACCATGCTTGACCTTAATATGAACTTACCTATTGAGGTAGCGGCATGCTGTAACGATACTCTTACATATACGATTTACACATGGGTTGAGGGCGTGGACGCAGACAAGCGTATTCTTAATATGCATACCCCCGATCAGGCGAAATGCGGCGAGAAGGCAGGACAGCTTCTCAGAAAGATTCATAGCGTCAAGCCTCCCGAGGATATACTCCCCTGGGACAAGTTCTATAATGAAAAGATTGACGAGACTCTTGCACGTTATGAGCGTTATAAGCTTAGCTTCAAGGGTGATAAAGCGGCAATAGCCTTCATTAACGAAAATCGCAGTCTTTTAAAGGACAGGCCTCAGGCGGCGCTTCACGGAGATTTCCGTTCGGGCAATCTGGTTTTCGATAAGGACGGAGAATATGGGGTTATTGATTTCGACCGCTGGTGCTGGGGCGACCCCTATATGGATTTCCAGTGTATACGCCGTTCCTGCAGCATTCCTTTTTCGAGAGGTCAGATTTTAGGCTATTTCGGCGGAACTGTACCTATGGGCTTTTTCCCACTCATGGCGCTTTATACTGCGGTTGACTCGATACGCTCGGTATGTGACGCCTATCCCTTCGGAGAAAATGCGATTTCCTCCGCTAAGGCGGCCGCAGAGAAAACTGCGAGAGAATATAATGGTTATGACGGCATGATACCCTCCTGGTATTAACGTCAGGGAGATAAAATGGAAAATATTATTTTGACAGGTATGCCGGGCTGCGGTAAAAGTACGGTAGGCGTAATTTTAGCCAAGACCTTCGGCATGGATTTTATAGATACGGATCTGATTATTCAGATTCAGCAGAGAGACAAGCTTCAGAGACTTGTCGACAAGTTCGGAACAGACTGCTTCAGGAGCTTCGAGGAAAAGGCGCTTCTTTCCGTCAACAACAGGGAAAACACCGTTATCGCCACAGGCGGAAGTGCGGTATTCTGTAAAAACGGAATGGAGCACCTTAAAAAAAGCGGAATATGTATATATCTGGAGGTTCCCTGCGAGGAGCTTTCGAGACGTCTCACCAACATAAAGACGAGAGGTATATCCGCCGCCAAGGGAATGAGCATAGAGGACATATTTCATGAACGCAAGGAATTTTACGAGAAATATGCGGATATAAGGATAAATTGTCTCGGCTTAAGTATAGAAGAAATCACGGAAGCAATAGCAGAGCAGATTGGTGGCCTTAATGAATAATAAACAGAAATACCGTCATGAGCTTAAATACCGCATAGATACTGGCACCTACCATATCCTGCGGCAGAGATTCAGGGCGGCGATGAAGCCTGACGCCCACGCAAGCGGCGGTCAGTATCGTATTACGAGCCTTTATTTTGACGATGTCTACGGGACAGGCTATAATGATAAGCTGAACGGGGTACTTAACCGTAAAAAGTACAGGATAAGAACCTATAATTTCGACAAAAATTTTATACGCTTAGAAGAAAAGCGTAAGGATAATAACGTAGGGTATAAAAAATCTGCTGTTCTTACCTTTGAAGAATATGAAAAAATGCTTCGGGGGGACTACGCCTTTCTGGCGGATGAAAGATTTTCCGAAACGGCAGGAGAGGATTTTTTCGCCTCGGCCTCTACGGTGGGGCTTAAGCCCTCGGTAATAGTGGACTACATAAGAGAGCCTTACATCTGTGAGGCAGGAAATGTCCGCATCACCTTCGACATGAAAATTTCGGCAGGAAGCAGAAACGGCGATATTTTTGATGAAAAAATGGTATTTTCGCCTGTTTTTCCCGAGGGGACAGTCATACTTGAAGTAAAGTATGATGATTTCATACCGATTTATATAGAGGAGCTTCTTTCAGGGCTTCCCATTCTACAGGAGGCGGTATCAAAGTATGCATACTGCCTCGACAGACTAAATTTAATCCGATACGGTATATAAGAAAGGAAAAAATATATGAATTTCAGATTATTAAGCGTTATAGATGAGACGTTACAGCTTTTCAGCGACAACCTCAATTTCTCGATACTGACTCCTGCAGGAATTATAGCGGCAATGCTTTCTTCCCTCGTCTGCGGAATCATAATTTATCTTGTATACCGCTTCTGCTACAGAGGAATCGTATACAGCGACAATTTCAACATTCTCCTTATCATGATTACCACTATCACGGGCTTCATCATCATGACCATAAGCTCTAACGTGGTACTCTCTCTCGGTATGGTGGGTGCGCTTTCGATTGTACGTTTCCGTACTGCGATAAAGGATCCTCTTGATATAGGCTTCCTTTTCTGGGCTATCGCTTCGGGCATTACCGCAGGTGCGGGTCTTTACTTTGTAGCCGTTCTCGGTACTGTTATTATTGCAGTAATCTACATAATTTTCAGTCTTCTCAAGAAGCAGAAGAAGAACTATCTTCTTATCGTTCATTATGATGAAAGTGCAGAAAGTAACGTAAACGCCGTTCTCGGCGGCATGAAATACCGTCTTAAGAATAAGACCCAGTCAGGCTCCGACACCGAGCTTACTATCGAGGTTAAGATAAAGAACAACGACACGGCTCATCTCTCCCGTTTCAAGGGTATAGATAACGTCAAGTCTGTTACACTTCTTGAATACAGCGGCGAATACATGAACTGACCGAGTGCCTCGGCAGGCGGTTCTCGCCTTTTTGGTATTTTTCAGCTTTCACAGGCGAAGCGAAACGGCGAAGGAGTGACTTTTGCGAGAATTGAACATTATTTACCGAGTGCCTCGGCAGGCGGTTCTCGCCTTTTCAAAATTTTCAGATTTTACATTTGAAGATGAACGGCGAGGGAGTGACTTTACTGAAAAACAAGAGCGATTTAACGAGAAGCTCGGCGCCCTGTTCTCGTTTGTCGAGATTATCAGCAATAAACAAGTAAATCCAGAGAAGATTTATTCTTCTCTGGATTTTTAGTTTTATTGAGAAACTTATACTTTTTCCTTCAGTTCATTTTTTAGGAAGTTGTTGTTATATTTATTCCTGTACACTTTAATCATTGAGTTGATAGCCTTATTTTTCTTAGACAGGCTATCCGTCAGAATTAAAGGTATATTATGCGAAGCGTCACACAACAGATAAAATCGGGATGTATCGTTGGAAAACTGAATCATTTCGTTAAGAATTGCTGTAATAATTTGATAATATGAATTATTTTTAATTATTACAAGGTTTGCGGTATAACGATTATCAACAGCTATCCATGAAAGGGCTTCGTCTTGTTCAGCATAACAGGTTCTTAGAATTCTTCTGATATTGTTTTCATTTAATCCGTTTCCTTCATGAGGAGTGTTTATATAGGAAATAATATCCTTTATACCCTGTTCATAAGCGGAAAAACGCTCGGGATTATTGCGGAAAAAGACGATAAGAGCATATAAATCGTGAAAGTCGTAATTTATAAGGTACATATTTTACCTCGGTTATTACCCATTATTCTTCCGCCAATCGGCGTTGGAGACAAACTCCTCGATAAAGGCTTCCGTTTCCTTAAGCTCAGCCGCCCTATATTCCTCAATCTGCTTTTCCTCAAGCTTTTCCATTTTGGAAACCTCCTGAGTAGCGTCGATAACTCTTAAAAGCTGCTGCTCCGCCTCACGCTCCTTCATTTTTATCTGGTGGCGTTTCATGTGGAGATCCTGCTGTTTAGCGGCTATATACCTTTTATGAACGGAAATTTCAAGAGGAGTTGTACCCTTCTGGTACAGCTCAACAAGCTCGCGGTTAAGGCGGGCAAGCTCGTCTAAAATATCCTGAAGCTCCCCTTGAAGCTTGTTTATATCGGCTCTTATTTCTGCAAGAGTTCCCTTTTCGGTATCGAGAACCTGTTCACGGTATTGCTTCACACGTTCAAGTGTGAACTGGAATTTTTTCAAATACTATCACCTGTAGAATAAATTTATGAAACAGCTTCAATAAGCATTTTCACTGTTTCATCCAGCGAAAAGCTTTCGGAAGTGCCCTGACGCAGGAAGCTGTTTATTTTATCTATCTTACTTATTGCCTCGTCAAGCTTCGGGTTAGTACCCGGCTTATAGGCGCCGATAGAAATAAGGTCTACGTTGCTGTTATAAAGCGCAAGGAGATTTCTCAGCCTGCTTGCCGCTTCCTTATGCTCGGGGGCGGCGATAATCGACATAAGTCGTGAAACGCTGGGGAGTATGTCTATTGCAGGATAATGGTTCTGTGCGGCAATTTTTCTCGAAAGGATAATATGGCCGTCGATAATACCTCTTACGGTATCGGCAATAGGCTCGTTTGTATCGTCACCTTCTACGAGAACTGCATAAATGCCTGTGATACTGCCCTTTTCAAAGCAGCCTGCACGTTCAAGAAGCTTAGGCATCTGTGCATAAATCGAGGGAGTATAGCCTCTTGCAATAGGCGGTTCTCCGATAGAAAGACCAACCTCACGGTTAGCCATGGCGAAACGGGTAAGATTATCCATCATTATCAGTACATCCTTGCCCTGGGACATATAGTATTCAGCTATTGCGGTAGCGGTCATGGGGCATTTATATCTCATCATGGCAGGCTGGTCTGAGGTAGCTACAACTACAACGGAACGTGCCATACCCTCTTCGCCCAGGTCGTTTTCTATAAACTCTCTTACCTCACGTCCTCGCTCTCCTACAAGAGCGATAACGTTTATATCCGCCTTTACCTTTCGTGCGATCATGCCCATGAGGGTAGATTTACCTACGCCCGAGCCTGCGAAAATTCCGATACGCTGGCCCTTACCTAAGGTAAGAAGCCCGTCTATCGCCTTTACGCCAAGCTCTATAGGCTCCGCAATTTTCGGTCTTGTAAGGGGATTTGTGGGTATTCCCGAGATAGAAACGCTGTCGGTATAATCGATATCGCCGAGACCGTCAATAGGCTGACCTATTGCGTCGATTATACGGCCGATAAGAGCGTCGCCTGTTTTCACCCTGAGCTTATCGCCTGTATTGTCAACAATACTGCCGGGGCCTATACCCTCGATATCGGTATAAGGCATAAGGAGTACCTTTTCCGACTGGAAGCCTACAACCTCGGCGAAAATATAGCTTTTCATATCCTTTGAGAAAATGCGGCAGATATCGCCTATATTACAGACGGGGCCGCTTGCCTCGATAGTCATACCTACGATTTTCTCAATTTTTCCCATATAACGATAGGGGTCGAATGCCGCCAGCTCTTCCTTAAAACCCATTAAATCCACGGCAGTCCGCCCCCTTTCATATTATTCTGTTTCAGTATCATTTATTTCGGGAAGTTCTTCTTTTACAGCAGGCTCCTCTTCGGTGGTCTGCTCAAAGGCTTCCTTTAAAAGCTCATCGGTATCCATGGAGATTTCCTCTTCCTTCTTAGCCGCACGAGGCTTTCTTACAGTCTTTTTACGTCCTATATCGGAGGAGGTCTTGTCACGGTATTTACCCATACCGAGCTGTTCGATCATCTTAAGCTGGGTCATGACGCCTGCGTCGGTGATTTCTGTACCGTCGTCGATTATAAGCGTACCCTCGGGAGCGTCCTTTATTATTTCAATTTCAACACGCTCACAGTTACGGAAGGTATCCTTAAGAAGATCCTCGTCGATTTCCGCCTGCTCCTTTATATCAAGCTCGGAAACCCTGATTTTTACAGTCTTGCTGGTACGGTACTTTTTTCCCGCCTCACGGATCATCTTGGTTATGATTTTCTTATCCTTCTGGGCGAGGCTGTTGATAGTTACCTTCTGAGCGATTTCAAAAACGGCGTCGAAAAGCTTCCTTTCGTACTGCATGAAGATTTCCGTCTTTTCACGCTCTACGCTTTCGGCCGTTTCCTTAAGCTCTATGAGGCTGTCCTTGCATTTTTTCAGAGCCTTCACATAACCGTCGTCGTAGCCCTGCTTCTTGCCCTCCTCGTAGCCCTTCATACGGGCTTCCTTGGCGGCGTTTATCCTTATTTCTTCAGCCTCTGCCTTTGCGTCGGCGATAAGCTCCTCCGCCATTCGCTTTGTCTCTTCATATATTTCGGTAGCCTTCTCACGGGCTCTCATTACGAAGCGTTCCGATTCACGCTCATATCTGTCACGGAGTGCCTCGAATTCTGCAGTAAGCAGCTCTCTTTCTATTCTGGCTTCCTCGGCACTTACCGTTTCAGCCTCTTTAACCAGTTCTTCAATTACCGACCCGCCCGATACCTCGGGAGTAAAGTCGGGAAGCTCTATCTCCTCAGCCTGCTGTTCAGGTAAAGGCAGCGGCTCGGGTTCAGGTTCTTCGGGGGGCTTGTTTCCGTAGACCGTAAGCATAACGGGTTCTTCGTTATCATTATTAAAGCGGTATCCGTAACAGCCCTTGATAACTCCTGCCACAAAAAAACTCCCTTTCTAATAATTAAGCCGATGAATAGATGATAAATTCATCGGCTCAGAATTAAGCAATAATTTCGTCGTCTCCGCCCTTGGAAATTGTAAGAGCACCTTCGTCCTCGAGACGTCTGATGATAGCAACGATACGCTGCTGTGCTTCTTCAACGTCACGCATACGGACATTATGGAGATATTCAACGTCAGTCTGTGTAGATTCCTTACTACGGGAGGACATATTCGCGTAGATAGCCTCCGCAACCTCGGCGGTAGAGCCCTTGATAGCGATAGCGAGATCCTTCGGGTCGACCTGGGGAATGAATGCCTGGATAGACATAGAGTCGAGGTGGATAATATCTTCGAATACGAACATTCTCTGACGGATTTCGTCGGCCAGCTTCGGGTCTCTCATGTTGAGTTCGTCGAAGATGAACTTTTCCGTAGAACGCTCT
This sequence comes from Ruminiclostridium sp., assembly GCA_045602405.1. Classification (GTDB taxonomy): domain Bacteria; phylum Bacillota; class Clostridia; order Oscillospirales; family Ruminococcaceae; genus Ruminiclostridium_E. The sequence continues at coordinate 274,722 of JAZSBN010000043.1, read as the reverse complement.
ACCTTGTTGAGTACGTCTGCAATATAATTGATACCGCCGACCTCCATGCTTTCTGTGGTAACCAGGTTGGAGAACTTCTTTTCGAGAGTAGCTTCTATACTCTTGACCACATCAGGAGAAGCGGCTTCCATTTTAGCGATTCTTTCTACTACTTCAATTCTTACGTCCTTAGGAAGCTCCGACAGGATAGCCGAAGCCTGTTCGCTTCGAGCGTAGGAAAGAATGAGTGCGATAGTCTGGGGATGCTCGTTCTGTACAATAGCAAGAAGGTTCTTATAGTCAGCCTTTCTGACAAAGCCAAAGGCTTTTGTTTTAAGCTGTTTTGTAATCTTTTCAAAAAGCTGTACCGCCGCCTGGGGACCGAAAGCCTTTTCAAGAATTTCCTTGGCGTATTCAACACCGCCTTCGGAAATAACCTTCTGGGTAAGGCACACTTCATAGAAGTCGTTGAGGACGTCGCTTACGACCTCCATAGGCCAGTAATCCATCTTAGCAACTTCTAAAGTCAGCTTTTCTATTTCGTCGTCGGTGAAAAACTTGAACACCTGGGACGCATTTTCTGTACCAAGGGCAGAAATGACCATAGCGGCCTTCTGCATCATAGTAAGCTCGCCGATAGACGCCTGTTCAGCCATTACCTTATTGCTCCTTTCGATATATTATATTACGGCTCGTCGCCCTTCATCCATGTACGGATAAGCTGTGCGACAATTTCGGGATTAGTCTTGGAGAATTCTCTGATTTCACGCTTGAGTACAACATCTCTGGAGCTGTCGTCCTCTTCGGAAAGGCTATGTATCTCGTAGTCGATACGGTCTGCGGAATCATTATCACGAACGGAAGAATCATCAAGGTCGAAGCGTCCCGAAGCGGAAGCCGAGGGTGCAGCCGCCATAGCTGCCGCCGCCGCTTTTCTCGCCTTGGCACGGCGCTTATTGGAGCCAGCCGCAACGAGAGCGATAACGAGAAGTATAACGAGAATTATACCGAGGGCTACAATAGCGAATACAAGGGAGGATCTTGTGCCCTGTACCACAACGGAGCCGTCGCCTGCGCCGCCGCCTGTTCTGTCAAGCATGAAGGGATAAGCCTTGAAGCTTACTCTGTCTATGGTTGTACCGATTGCGTTGGCGATAACTCTCTGCCACTCTTCGATTTCTGCCTGTGTAATGTCGGTAGCGTCAACTACTACCGTAGCGGAAATGTTATCGTAGCTGTAGCCGTCCTTTTCGATCTGCTTGACCTCTTTATTTACGAGGTATTCGATGTTTTTCTGTGTTTCGTAGTAGAATTCATCACCGTCAGCAATGCTTAAGGTGGGGTAGTCGGGGGAAATATCGGAGTCAACGGTAGTTCCTACAAGACCGCCTTCCTCGGCAACACCGCCGCCTGCGGAAGTATATTCTTCCTTGGATACCATACCGCCTCTTGTTCCTTCTGCGTCAACCGAGGGGGTATAGGTTTCAATCTGGGAAACTTCGTCATTATAGTTAAGGGTTACGCCTACGCCGACCTTATAATCGGGGAATACTCCTTCAAAAACCTTACTTAAGTTATCTTCGAGAATCTTTGTGATAGAATTCTGGAATTCGAGACGCTTCTGGAAGATGTCCATTTCGTCCTCGGGGATTTCTTCCTCGACACGGTCGGTTGTGAGGAGATTTGCCGAGCCGTCGGTTACGCTTATATTTTCGGTCTTAAGTCCCGGAACAGCAGTTCTTATAAGATTATAGATACCGTTGATGCTGTCGATTGAAAGGGTATCGTTAAGCTGGAGAACGACAGAAGCGGTAGCTTCTTCTCTTGAATTGGAGATCATATAGTTGTCGTCCTCAGGTATTCCGAGAATTACTATTGCCGATTCTACACCCTTAAAGGATGAAAGTGTGGCACGGAGGTTTTCCTGAAGCTGCTGTATCTGCTTGACACGTTTATCGGATTCGGTAGAGAACATACCTATCGAGGTGTCCCAGATATCGTAGTTGAAGGTGCTCTTGGGGTAGCCCTTTACACTAAGCTGTGCTCTCAGGGTTTCAACCTCTGAGGCAGGAACGAGAATATCGCCTGTCTGGGGGTCGAATCTTACGTCTGCCGCGCCCATTTCGTTCTGAAGAACGGAAATAATCTCGGAGGTTTCTTCTGTGGAAGCGCCGCTGTAAAGAACCGCATAGCTTGTAACCGAATTAAGTGCCACAACTATGATTATTGACACTATAATTACACAAACTACTGATATTGCGACAATTTTTATCTTCTTATCGAGAGCCGACCATTTGGTTTTGATCGTCTCTAAAATCTTCTTTAAATTATCTGTTGCCTTACTCATTTACATCTCCGCTTAAATGCTCATACGCATTATTTCATTATAAGCGTCAACCGCAGCATTCTTCACATTCACGAGAAGCTCTGTTGCGATTTCTGCCTTGGCTATATTTATCTGAAGCTGTTCAATGCTGTCAGTATCACCGAGCATGATATTCATCATATCCTCGCTTTTTGCAGCCTGTGCGTCTGCCGCCTGGTTCCATAAGCCAAGCATAGCGTCAAGGAAGGTGCCGCCTTCGGGGGCTTCCTCGGTTTTCTGTGCAGTACTGCTGTTATTAAAAGCCTTATCTACGGCTTCAAGGGTTGTGATACTGGGTGACATAGGAACGATAAACATAATAAATCAAATCCTTTCAGATTAAAAGGGAATTAACCCTTACCTATTGTGAGAGCCTTCTGAGCCAGTGTCTTAAGGCTGTTGAAAATCGTCAGATTAGCGCTGTAGGACTGGGTAGCCGCCAGCATATCGATCTGTTCCTCCGCAACGTCAACGTTGGGCAGGTAGTAATATCCGTCCTCGTCAGCGTCGGGGTGTGAGGGGTCGTATACAGGGGTAGGAGGAGTTTCATCCTCAACTATTTCGGTAAGCACCACGCCCTCGTAATCGTAGGAGCGGTCCTTTCCTGCAAGTCCTCTGAGCTCTTCAAGCTTCTGTCCGAGAACAGTTCTGAATTCGATCTTACTCTTGCTGTTTTCATTGGGCTTTACGCCTTTATTTTCCGTAAAAACAACGCACTGACGCACATAAGGACCGCCTTCGGCAGTTCTTGTTGTGTCAGCATTGGCTACGTTCTGTGCGATTACATCGGCACGGGTTCTTTCCGCTATCATTCCCGAAACCGATATATCAAGGTTACTTAAAAATGACATTTCAGTTATCCTTTCTTATCAGCTGCGTCTCATAGCGACTCTCATCATTGTGAATTCGGAATTCATCTGATTGATGATAGCCTCGTACTGAAGCGCATTCTTCGCGAAAAGCGCCTGCTGTGTATCCGAGTCGACATTGTTTCCGTCAGGCTGGTCCTTGGTGTTGTCATCAACATGTATTGTAGATACGAGATCGACCTGCTTCTTAGCAGTCTTCCCGCCGTTTTCGTCAAGCTTTTCCTTTAATGCTCCTGCAAAATAAAGATATTTGCATTTATAGTCGGGTGTGTCCTGGTTCGCAATATTCTGAGCAATAATGGACTGCTGAACTGTCAGAAGACCGAGTCCCTGCTCCATAACACGAAACGCATTTGTGTCGAATAATGCCATAATCTTACCCCTTTCCGCGTCGTAGAAACACGCAATATAATTATACATCATTTTTTATTATTTTTCAATGGTTTTCGGCAAATTTTTCGTAAAAAATTTACTGCCATTTACGGCTGAAATCGAAGCTGTCGGGAAGAATCCTCGGTTTAGGCCGTTTTCTTATGAAATCCGCTTCCTTAAATTGGTAAACCTTTGGGGGCGGGAGGCTGTCGAAACGCTTTTTTGCCGCCTCTATAACCGAGATAATGCGGCCTGTGTCGCCGAAACGGTCGGTAATAACGACGCTTTCTTCCTCGGAAAAGCCACCGTAGTTAAGCCACCATTTATCCATTTCTATTTCGCCGTTTCTGATATGGTAGCCGAGATTGTCGCTTTCAAGGGAATAATGTCGGATTTTGCCCATAATCAGGATATTTTTTCCGTTTTTGGAATATTCTGCCGAAATGAACTCCTTAAGGGGGATTATATAAAGCTCACGGTACACCTTCTTATGTCCGAGGATACGGAAATCTCCCGAATATCTGCTGTATACGATAGCCTTCAGCTGTATGTCCAGATATGTATAACGGCTTTTTCTCCGTATAATCCTGAGGTTTATCTCATGGACAGCCAGGCACAGGGCAAGCCCGATAAAAAGCGAAGCGCCCGCAGTAACAGTCATCTGTAGCATGATGTCGGGATCGGGAGCGCTGAACATATTGAAGAAAAGGACAAAGAAGGAGATAAGCGCTATTTCAGCAAAAAATGCCGCAGCACAAACTATTATCGCCGAACTTCTGCGGCGGTATTTGCCGGTCTGACAATGAAAATACGAACGCAAAAGCTCACTTCCTTTCATATACCTTATTATATATTATACATTTTTTCTTGTCGCTTGTACAGTATAAATGCAAAATTTCTATAATGTTGGGCGAAATTCACAAAAAACAGGCATAAAACGAGAGATAAAACCGCCTGAATTTATGCATAATGCTGAAAATTATGGAACTAATGACGGTTTTTTGATTATTGCGAAAAAAACTATTTTGCCGGTATTGACTTTTTTGTGCATTTTAATGTATAATTGGAATAAGCGATTATAGTATTTTTGCTCCTCGCGAGCTTTTCCTATATCAAGAATGGAGGAGGAATTGCGATGCTTGACAAGGCAAAAGTTATCAAGGTTGACATTACCTCCATCGACGGTAAGGCCCTTGTATCGGCGGACAAGGAGCAATTCTCCTTCCCCCGCCTCTTTATAGACGACATGCCCGTGAACAACATAATGATAATAAAGGGAACAGGCTTTCCGGAGCTTGATTATGACCTTAACGTCTATGTTGTTGCGTATATGAAAAACGGCGACAGAATAAAATATATCGGCAGGATAAAGATGTCTCTGCCCAATCAGCTCAACGTCCAGATACGTGACGATTACGGAACTGTTATGGAGGAGAGACGCCGTTATTTCAAGGTACAGTGTGACATAAGATGTATCATAACCGCCTTCAGCCGTGAGGATACGGTGTATGAGCTTGACGCTCCCGTATTTGCGGTGGTGAAGAATCTCAACATCGGCGGAGTTTTTCTTGAAGTAGCAGGCGGCGAATTCGCCAGGGGCGACACGCTCTTTATAAATTTCAAGATTGACAATGAGCTGATTTCGGTTATGGCTAATATACTGCGCGTCCAGACCGGCGACGACGGAAAGCCCGTCGGCTACGGCTGTCAGTTTGAAAATGCTGACCAGAGGCAGGAAGCCTTATTTGCCAAGTTCGTGTATAATACACAGCTTCAGGAACGTATAGCCAAGGCCGAGAAGGAAGAACGAATGGCTGAAATCCTCGGAAGGCAGAAGGAAGGATAAAATTTTAAACGGCGTGTAGCGCTGAATAAATTCAGATAGGAATGGTAATGGTATGAATATCAAGGTAAAAACCGCCCTCAGGGCAATCTTAATCGGTGTTACTGTAGTCCCCTTAGTTATCATCGGACTCGTAGCTTCGCTCCAGATTTTCAGCTTCTCGAAGCAGATGATCTCCAGCGAGACAATGTCCGTTGGTGCGGCACAGAGTGCAGGCGCACAGAACATCGTAGCCGCTTATCTCGAGGATGTAAAGTCCATGAGCAGGATGAATTTCATCGCAGGCTCCGTAACCGACCTTAATTCCAACAAGGCGGACATGAAGGATCTCTCCAAGCTCCTCGAATCAAGAGACGGAATCATTGATACTGTTGTTACAAATAAGGACGGCGGCATCGTTTTCGACTCCATCGGCTCTTCCGCAGGCACAACCTTCTTCGCTTTTGATGAATCCTGGGCTTCCAAGCAGGACGCTTTCGCTTCGGGAATTTATCTTGGCGAGCCTACATACGGCAAGGATTTATATGTTGTAACAAATGCTACAACAGACGGTTATTTCTCCCTCGTTGTAGACCTTAGTACAGTTACCGACTACCTCGCTAACTGCACCTTCCTCACACACGGAAGACTTGTTGTGGCTGATAAGAATGCAGTTCTCAACTATAACGGAGTTGCTGCTGCGGCTATCGGCTCTACCGATTTTGAAGCAAGCGTTTCTCCTGCTGTTGCTGATATGGTTTCTTCTACCGTTGATGCTAAGACAGGCAATCCTCTTTCTTCCGGCAGCTACATCGGCTCCTACGGTCATATTCCCGGCTCCGACTGGGTATGGGCTTCTCTCTATCCCGCTTCCGAAACACAGTCTCCCGTATTCATGGTGTTCCTGGTTGGTATGGTAGTTATTCTTGCCCTTGCACTTATCTGTGTAATGGTAATGGTTCTTATGATCCAGAAGATCATCAACCCCATGGTTGACATGCTTGGTACAATGAAGGAAATCAATTCCGGCGATCACGACCAGCGTATCGATACACGCGCAATGAGCCGTGAATTCGCAAGAATGTCCGATACCTTCAATAACATGATGGACGACGCTTTATTAAGCGAAGAATTACATAAGACAATTTCCGACCTTTCCGATAACATGCTCTTCGAGTGGGACTTCGCAAAGGAAGTTATGTTCGTATCCGACAACTTCAAGGAGAAGGTTGGTCTCAATGTTTCGGGTGCAACCCTCAATAACGGTAAGTTCATTGACTCCATGATGAGTGCAGAAGACGCTGAAAAATACAAGCGCGACATGAACCAGCTCTTCAAGAACAAGGATGACGTAGGCGGAGAGTATCAGATCAAGAACGCTCAGGGTCAGGATATGTGGGTTTCTATGAGAGCTCACTGTATCACAGACCGTCTCGGTGAAATTCTCCGAGTAATCGGCGTCCTTACAGATATCAACAACGAAAAGAATGCTACACTCAAGCTGGCAGAAAGAGCAAGCTATGACTTCCTTTCACAGCTTTATAACAGAAACACCTTTGAACGTGAGTTCCAGGCTGAGCTTGACAGAAACATCAATGCCAAGGTTGCGGCCCTCTTTATAGACGTCGACGACTTCAAGTTCATCAACGACCGTTACAGCCATGCTGTCGGTGATGAGGTTATCCGCTTCGTGGCAGACGTTATCAAGAGCAAGGCAGGCGAAACAGGCTTCGCAGGACGTTTCGGCGGTGACGAATTCGTTCTTTGTATCTCTGACCCCAAGCTTATCGAAAACGTAGAAGTTCTTTCTATGGATATTATCGACGATCTTTACAGCGGATATTATTCCAAGTCCGTTGATACAACCCTCAACATCAAGGCAAGTATCGGTATCGCTCTTTATCCCGACCATGGTAAGGACGGAAGAGAGCTTGTTGGTTGCTCCGACGCGGCTATGTACTTCGTAAAGAAGAACGGTAAGGCTAACTATCATATCTACGATCCTTCCGATTCCGAAGGTACAGAAGGCAACCATTCCTACGCACTTTAATCAACAACATAATTCCGCCGCAGGCACATAGCTGCTTAAAAACAGTCTGTGGGTGCGGCGGTTTTGTATTTGGAGGAGAAGCAGTATGGCTAAAATTATTGCAGTAACCAATCAGAAGGGCGGTGTAGGCAAGACTACAACCTGTTCCGCTTTATGCGGCTGTCTTTCTAAAATGGGGAAAAGAGTTCTCGCTATCGACCTTGACCCCCAGGGTAATTTAAGCTTCAGTCTCGGTGCTGATACAGGCTCCTCCTATACAATCTATGACGTGTTCAAGGGCAATGCCGATATATACGATACCGTACAGCACTGCGGCTGTTGTGACGTAATACCCTCCAACATCATCCTTTCGGGTGCGGAGCTTGAGCTTACCTCGGTAGGCCGTGAATATATCCTCCGTGAACAGATTTCCACAATCGAAGGGGATTATGACTACATAATCATTGACACTCCCCCCGCCCTTTCAATCCTCACCATAAACGCATATACCTCCTCCAATCAGCTTATTATACCGATGGTGCCTGAGATTCTATCCCTTCAGGGTATCGCTCAGCTTAAGGAGACTATTTTTGCAGTAAAACGCTATTACAACAAACAGCTCGAAATAAGAGGAATCCTGCTCAATAAATACTCGCCCCGACTGGTTCTTACCAAGGAGGTTGAGGAGCTGGCGAACATTATCGCGGAACAGCTGGACACCGACGTTTTTGAGCAGAAGATAAGCGGAAGCGTTATCATAGCCGAAGCTCCTGCCCACGCTAAGACTATCGTTGAGTACGCTCCCCGTTCAAAGGCGGCGAAGGAGTACATGGATCTTACTTATGAAATTTTAGGGCTCGAAAAGCCCAAAAGGACCGAACAGAAGCTGGGCAGAGGCCGTCCGCCCAAGAACAGACAGAAATTAAGCTAAGGAGTAGTTATGGCTCGTTCGGCTAAAACAGACAAGGTCATGAGCCTTTTCGGGGAGAAGAGCGAAATCGCAAATCCCGTAATGGCTCATTCAAATCCTATCATAAATCCCCCCGAGGAAGAGGCGGTACCGCCGATATTTGTTAAAAGTGCAGGCGGCTTTCAGCTTGTAAATGTGGTTTTCCTGCTGATAAACGAACAGCTGGGTGGCATTATGGAAAGATTCAACTGCTGTATGTGCGAAAAATGCATTTTTGCGGTAACAAAGGAAGTTCTTTCGGTTGTTCCGCCCCTTATTCTCGAGGTAAGGCGTAAATCCGACGAAAAGGCGGTAAACAAAGCCGCTTCCGAGATAAGAAGCGACGTAGTAAAGGCGATAACCAAGGCGGTTATCTCCGTTAAGACAAATCCGCCCCACTACAGCGGTCAGGGAAGCTTTTCCGTTGACAAATAAAGTATGATATGATAGAATAAGGTCGTATATTAAATAAAAAGCAATCCGAGGTAAAATATGAAATTAAACAGAGTTTTAACAGCCCTGCTGGCTTCCGCCCTTATCGTTACGGCGGCAGGCTGCGGCGGCGAAGAAAAGAAGCCTATGGAGACTACTGCCGCAACGGTAGACCCCGATATAATGGAAGTACCCGATTTTTCGGAGTTGACATGGGAACAGATACAGATGAAGTATCCCAAGCTTAATATTACCCCCGAATACGAGTATAACGACAGCGTAGCCGAGGGCGGCTTTATTTCCCAGTCCCCCGAAGCAGGCGCAGAAATACACAAGGCAGACGAAATCACAGTAAAGGTAAGCAGCGGAAGCAAGCTCGTAGAAATCGACGACTATACGGGCAGAAATATTGACGACGCAGAAATGCTTATAGAAAAACAGGGGCTTACCTGTCAGATTATAAAAGAGGAAAACGAAGAGGTAACGGTGAACTGTATCATCAAGACTGATCCTCCTGCACGTTCACAGGTAGAAAAGGGCTCAGTGGTTACCTGTTACGTCAGCCTCGGCTCCGCCGAACAGGAGCTTTTAATGCCCGACCTGGTAGGTATGTCTATTGAGGACGCAACAGAGCTGGCGGAAGACAACGGCGTAACCCTCAGCATAAGCTATGACAACGATTCGGACAGCGAGCCGGGCACGGTAATAAGTCAGGGTCTCGACCCCGAAACTCCCGTTGAGCCCAACGCCGTGGTTGAGGTGGTTATTAGCGGCGAATCGGCAGTAAGCGAGCGTAAAACCAACATTTCCGTAACGCTCAAGTCTGACGACCTTTCGGGCGAATATCAGCTTAAATACTACATCGACGGCACATTACAGGACGACATGACCGAGATTAAGGAATTAAGTCTTACGAAGAAGATAGACTGGGAGGTTAGCGGAAAGGACGTTCACACCTATTCTATCGTAGTAACCTACTTAAAGAACGGGGAATCGGGCGTGCTTTATGAAATGGAGGTTGACTTTAACGAGGATCCGCCTAAAAAGGATCACCACGACACCTTCAACGCCGAGATCTTCCACCAGTTAAAGGAACGTTAAATTTAACAAAGTCCCCCTTTTTCGGCGTTTGTCAAAAACAAACGCCGAATTTTATGCAGTATTACGAACGTGATTACAAATTGGTTACAATTCGGCTTTTATTTAGAATGCAGTTTGCACTTGTTTCAAAATTTTCCAAAATGTCAGGAAATGTTGTAACTTAGCCGTGTTAAAATGTCCAAAATAGGAAAACCTGTTTAGTCATTTTTTATAAAATTTGGTCCTTTTGACAAAAATTTTACAAAAAACTATTGCAAAACTGTCTCAAATCAAGTATACTGTGATTACAGCGAGAGAATATCTCGTTAGTAAGGATATAATCCTATGGGATTATACATAACAAAATTTTTATAAGGAGGAAAAAACAATGATAAAGTTTTTCCAGAAGCTTAAGGCTAAGAAGGGCTTTACACTCGTTGAATTAATCGTTGTTATCGCTATCATCGGTGTATTAGCTGCAATCCTCATTCCTACAATGTTAGGATACGTTACATCTTCCAGAGTTCAGTCCGCTAACTCCACAGCTACTGAAATCAAGAACACAATCAACAACTGGATCACAGACATGGATACCAAGGGCTACTCCATCTCCAAGAACGCTGGTGCTTCCGGTGCTGCTCAGGACACATGGACAATCACAACAACTGCTGGTTCAGGTTGTGGATCTTTCACAGCTCTGACAACTATCTGGTCTGCTGCAGGTCAGGCTCTTACAGGTCCTGCTGGTGCTACAAACGGTAACGTATACGGCTACCTTGAAGAAGTTATCGAATCCGATTACACATTCGACAATGTTGCTATCGTGGCTTACATCAACGAAGGTAAGTGTGTAGCAGTTGTTTACTACGCTGACGGTTCCGCAATGCCTACAGATGCTCCTCAGTATGCTGATATGATGGGTACAGGCGCTCAGCCTTACGCTTGGTCCGCTACTGACGGTGTAACAGCTACAACAGGTTCCATCATCGGTACATCTCCTCAGCTCACAACAGCTCTTACCTAATTCGGAAAGAGTCGGGTTGAATGACTAACTAAAACTTAATTTTCCCCGACGGGTGACCGTCGGGGAATTAAGTGATTTTAAAGGCTTTATTTAAGCTTTAAAGCTTTAAGGCTTAAATAAGTCCTTTAAATAAAATATATTAAGGAGAAAAGCCAATGATATCGTTATTTAACCGTCTTAAAAAGAGAAAGGGTTTTACTATCGTGGAGCTCGTAGTAGTTATGGCTATTATGGGCGTAATCCTCGCTATGGTTTTACCTAATATGTTTGTTTCCGATAAGCCCGCTAAGGGAAACGCTCTTTCCAAGGAGTTCTTCTATAAGGCACAGGACGCTATGGCTATCTCCAAGATAGCGTACCCCGATGCTTTCGGGATTTCCTTGAGGCTTGTTTTCTATGCGGAAATTGACGAAAAAGGCGAGGTTACCGCTACGGGAGAATATAACCGTGTAGGTAAGGAATTCAAGCCCTATGACGGAACTCTCGACGATGATAAGGATAAGATGTTTAATCGCTTTGATGAATGTGCTGAGCTCTATTTTTCGGGCACAGAGGGCATGAACGGTGTAGTTATGGTTCTCGTGGACAATAATTTCACGGTTGAGTCCTGCTACTGGGTAGGCGCAAGCTCTACGGAATTTGTTGCACTTTCGGATTTTGTATTTGACAGCAACAATATCCTCGGCGATTATTATGCAGGTGCTTTCCCCGGATTACTTACCGACGAAGGTAAGACAATGTTCGCTTAATAAATAAACGGCAGTATCTTCAGATACTGCCGATTTTATATTATACTATAGTAAAACCGCATTCTGTGAGTTTCACGGAATGCGGTTTGTTTATTCTGAAATTATGCTTCTTTTTTGTAGAAAGGCTCTGTAACCTTCTTCGCACCCTCACCATAGGGAGAATTAACAGGAACGGCAATAACCTGATACTTAGAGAGGAAGAGCTTAGCGGTTGATGTAATAGAATCGGCAATTTTCTTGCAGGTTTCAGCCTCAGCGTCAATATCAAGAGCAAAAACGTAATGCTCTTTACCCTCGGCGAGCATCATGCAGAAATAAGCTTCATTTATTTCGGGATATTTCTTCATGGACTTAGCTAAGGAATCCATAACGGAATCGGGAACGTTAAGAGGCTTACCGAACTTAATCTCGACCTTCTTGGCGTTGGCTTCTTCTGCCTTCTTCTGTGCTTCCTGCATTTCCTTCATCTTCATTTCCATAACTTCAAGGATATTCTTTAAAGCGTCACGGCTGAAAATAATATTTTCGGTCATGGGGTTGATAACGAAGCCTGCCACATCTGTGGTTTTGAATACAAGCTGTGCGATCTGGGGGAAAACTACTACGATAGTGTTTACTCGCTCGGTCTTGTTCCACTTCTGGAACTCGTTTATATCGGTAAATAAAGCGAAATAGCTTTCGTTCTTGCTGTTTCTGATAAGCTTGAAGTTTACCTTTGAATTTTCGGGAATCTTCATTTTTCCGTCGCCCTGAAGAACGTTTCCGTCCTCGCCGAGAATGTCTACAGGTGTGAAGAAGCTTGCCTTTATAGCCTCCTCGATAAGCTTGGACTGGGTCTGCTGGTTTTCTTCCTTATTTACTGCTCTCATAGCTTCTACGAGGGCTTCGTTCTTTAAATCAGGGAATATATTCTTATTATTTTCCATTTTTTCCGATCCTTTCGTAAAATATAAGCTAATTATAACATAATAACCCGTTTATTTCAATAGTTTTCTTAAATTATTGGCTTTAAATCCGTAAATCTGTTTACAAAAAACGGGTTTTGTAGTATAATTTTCTTAAATTATTATCCGAGGTGCAGTATGACTGATAAAAAAACAGGGCTTACCTCTGCGGAGGTAACTGAACGTATAGAAAAAGGTCTTGTAAACGGAGACATGAACATAAAAACAAAGTCGGTGAAGCGTATTATCCTTGACAATACCCTTACCTTTTTCAATTTTCTGAATATTGCGCTTGCTGTTCTTGTAATAATTTTCGGCGAGCTTAAAAATGCCATGTTCGTTATGGTAATAATCTGTAACACGGCTATCGGTATTATTCAGGAAATCCGCTCAAAGCGGACGATTGACCGTCTTACCCTCATTTCCGCCCCTAAGGCGAGGGTTATCCGCGACGGCGAGGAAAGGGAGATTCCTACCTCGGAAATCGTTATGGATGACCTTGTTGTTTTCCGTGCAGGAAGTCAGGCTTCGGCGGACTGCGTTGTTCTCGAGGGCGAATGTGAGGTAAACGAGAGTCTTATTACAGGCGAAAGCGACCCTGTTTATAAAAATGTGGGAGAAAAAATTCTCTCGGGAAGCTTCGTGGTAAGCGGAGAGGCCCGTGCGGCGGCCTCCGCTATCGGAGCCGACAGCTTCGCAAATAAGATTACAGGCGGAGCCAAGTATTTCAAAAAGACCGATTCAAAGATGATGAACGCCATAAATAAGATACTGAAAATTATTTCTGTCTGTATCATTCCTATGATGGCGATTCTTATTTACGACGGAATTTTCGTTACCGACCAAGGGTTATCCCGTGCCGTTACAAGTACCGTTGCGGCGGTTATCGGCATGATTCCCGAGGGTCTTGTGCTTCTTTCGAGCGTTGTCTTAGCGGTAAGCTCTATAAGGCTCGCCATGAATAAGACTCTTGTGCAGGATTTATACTGTATAGAAACTCTTGCCCGTGTGGACGTGCTTTGTCTCGATAAAACGGGTACTATTACCGAGGGCAGTATGCAGGTCGAGGAGGTAAAGCCTCTCGGTGAGACTACTGCCGAGGAAACCGACAGGGTCATGACCGCTCTGATGAACGCCCTTTCCGACGGTAATCCTACCTTTAACGCCGCTAAAGAAAAGTGGAACGGCGAAAGCGATATGACCGCAGGAAAAATACTGCCCTTCAGCTCCGCAAAAAAATGGAGCGGTGCCGAATTCGGCGGCGAAACCTTCATTATGGGAGCGGGAGAATTTATTCTGGGCGAAAAGTACGAGGAGCTCAGGAGTACCGTTGACGAATTTTCCAAGGGCGGAAGGAGAGTTATTCTTCTCGCTTCTTCAGACAAGCCCTTCAGGGAGAAGGAGCTGCCCGAGGCGATAAAGCCCATAGCACTTATAGCCATTTCCGATAAGATAAGAGCCGAGGCTCCCGAAACCCTCCGCTATTTTAAGGAACAGGGCGTAGAAATCAAGATTATTTCAGGCGATAATCCCGTTACGGTAAGCGCTGTTGCCGAAAAGGCAGGCGTAGAAAACGCCGACAGATATATCGACGCTTCCAGAGTTGAGGATATTTCCGAGGTTATTGACAATTATACCGTTTTCGGACGTGTTACCCCCGACCAGAAGCTTAAAATTGTAAAGGCGCTTAAGGCGAAGGGGCATACCGTTGGAATGACAGGCGACGGCGTAAACGACGTTCTCGCCTTAAAGGAGTCTGATTGCTCAATCGCTATGCAGAGCGGAAGCGACGCCGCAAGAAACGTCTCCAATCTTGTACTTTTAGACAGTAATTTCGCTTCGATGCCGAAGGTTGTTATCGAGGGTCGTCGTTCTATAAATAATGTTGAACGCTCGGCAGTATTATTCCTCTCGAAAACCGTTTACAGCTTCCTGCTTGCGGTAATGTTTATTATAATAAGACTGCCGTTCTTATTTGAGCCGATACACATGACTCTTGTGAATGCTCTTACTATCGGTGCTCCAAGCTTTCTTTTGGCGTTACAGGTCAATAAGTCCCTTATAAGAGGAAGCTTTGTATCGAATGTTATGAAAAAGGCGATACCTAACGGTATTTCCGTTGTGGCTTCCATGGGAGCGGTACTGATTCTTACGGGAATTTTCGGCTTCTCCGTTGAACAGATGAGCACTACCGCTACCATTACCCTTGCGGCGTTGTCATTTATGATAGTGGGAAGCTGCTGCCGCCCCTTCAGGGCGTGGAAGGGCGGAATGCTGGTGCTCCTTATCGCCGCCTTTACTCTCGGAACCCTTCTTTTCGGCTGGTTCTTCGATATGACTGCAGTAACCGATAATATGCTTATTACTATTATTTCGGTTTCTCTCGGCGGAGGACTTCTCATGGCGGTTTCAGGCTTCATTTCAAGAAAAATTACAGATTTATGGCAGAAACGAGGTAAAAAGGCTGATGTCAGATAAATTCTCAAAAACAGTATATATCTTTTCCGACGGTGCCTGCTCGGGAAATCCCGGGCCCGGCGGCTACGGGGTAATTCTCCGCTGTGACGGGAAGGAAAAGGAGCTTTCGGGCGGTGAAGCCCATACCACCAACAACAGAATGGAGCTTATGGGGGTTATAACGGGGCTTGAAGCACTGAAAATGCCCTGTAAGGTAATCCTGCAGACAGACTCAAAGTACGTTGTTGACAGCGTTACAAAGGGCTGGGCAAAGGGCTGGCGGAAGAACGGCTGGGTCAAAAGCGACAAGAAGCCTGCTCTCAACAGCGATTTATGGGAAAGGCTCCTTAACCTGCTGGAAATTCACGAGGTTACCTTTAACTGGATAAAGGGGCACGCAGGACATGAGGAAAATGAACGCTGTGACAGGCTGGCGGTAATGATGAGAGATGCATTTGCAGGGAAATAGCAGGATACTATGAAGATTATTGATAAATTCAAGTCCCTTTCGCGAAAACAGCTTTTCGTTATAGCTTTCGGAATTTTCGTTCTGGTGTTCGGTGTTTACAGAATTGCTGTAAACGACGGTATAATTTCAAAGGGTGTAACCGTCAATGCGGTCATAACCGATGTGGATTTTAAAAACGACTGGCTTATCGAAGGCGAGCATGACGGGCGGAACGATTATGATATAACCTATGAATATAACGGCAAGACCTATAACGGACGAATCAGAAAGAGTGAGCTTCGTGGTCTTGATGTGCGGGGGCGTGGCGATAGTATATGGATTTATATTGATCCTGAAAATCCTCAGAGAATTGCCGTAATGAGTGATATGTGCGGTTATATATGCATTTTTGCCGCAGTTATATTCTTTGGTACTGCATACATAATAGGCCGCAAAAGAGGGGCTCATTACAAAAATTACGATTAAAGAAAGTATTTTGCAGTTTTTTCTTTAAAGTTATTTACAAATCACTCATAAAATGGTACAATATAATGTAATTTAAGTTAATCTAATGAATTATCAGGAAAGGAAAAAAATACAATGGAAATCAAAATCACAAAAACTACTGCTCCTAAGGCTAAGCCTCAGGACGAAAGCAAGCTCGGCTTCGGTAAGGTATTCTCCGACCATATGTTCATTATGGAATATGATACAGGCATGGGCTGGCACGACGCAAGAATTGTACCCTACGGCGAAATCTCCCTTTCTCCTGCCGCTATGGTTCTCCACTATGGTCAGGAAATCTTCGAAGGTATGAAGGCATACAGAACTCCCGACGGCGAAATTCAGTTCTTCCGTCCCGAGGAAAACTTCAAGCGTCTCAATACCTCTGCTGAACGTCTTATCATTCCTCAGATTCCTGTTGAGGACGCTTTACAGGCACTCCACACTCTTGTAGAAGTGGATAAGGACTGGGTACCCCATACAGACGGCGCTTCTCTTTACATCCGCCCCTTTGTATTTGCGGCTGACCCCTTCCTCGGCGTACGCCCCGGCGATAAGTACTACTTCATCATTATCTGTTCCCCCTCAGGCGCTTACTATGCAAGCGGCTTAAACCCCGTAGATATCTACGTTGAACAGAACTATGTAAGAGCAGTAAAGGGCGGTATGGGCTATACCAAGACAGGCGGTAACTACGCTGCTTCCCTTGCAGGTCAGGACGAGGCTCACAAGCAGAATTATGCACAGGTTCTCTGGCTTGACGGCGTTGAAAGAAAGTACATAGAAGAAGTCGGCGCTATGAACATCTTCTTCATTATCGACGGCGAGGTTGTAACTCCCGAATTACAGGGCTCCATTCTCCCCGGTATTACAAGAAAGTCTGTTCTTGAGCTTTGCCGTAAGTGGGGCATGAAGGTTTCCGAAAGAAGAATTGCTATCGACGAAATCGCTGACGCATACAAGGCAGGCAAGCTTCAGGAGGTATTCGGTTCAGGTACTGCCGCAGTAATTTCTCCTGTAGGTCACTTAAAGTACGGCGACCTCGTTATGGAAATCAACGGCAACAAGATCGGCGACATTTCTCAGAAGCTCTACGATACAATGACAGGTATGCAGTACGGTAAGATTGCCGATGAAATGGGCTGGATCGTACCCTTAAAGAAGTAATTATATACTTGGTGATAAGTTATGAATAAAAAAGTATCAGTTGTTTTTCTTGCAGCTATGCTTGCTGTAGCTTCGGGCTGTAATAACGCACAGTCTGCGGCAAAGACAACCGCTTCAACCTCAGCACCTGTCGCAGGATATAATATCAGTGAAGAATGTGAATTCTACATTGATAATATCTTATATTACGACAGCAAGCTTCTGAATAGTGAAGACGGCTTGTTCAATTCGCTTTTTGAAGGCGATTTCAGAGGTCTTGAAAAGGCGGTTGAGCAGTGCAGGGATACATTGGATAAGATTGTTGAATCTGACTGTCCCTGTGAGCAGATATCTGAACAGCACGAGAATATGATTTCCAATGCAGATGAATATGAGGGGTTTCTTAATTCAATGGATAGATACGCTTATTATCTGAAGGAAGGACAGTCCCGTACTGATTTTACAGATGAAGAAATGATTGAACTGCAGGAGCTCAGCGAAATTATAGAGGATCCATATAAAGCCTCAGCGGCTTTTCAGGAGTCAAGATTGGCGGCTATTGAAGCGGCTTCGAATTACATAGGATAATACGAGGTAACTCATGTTAAAAAAAATATCAGCCTTTATACTCACAGCAGTTATGCTTCTTTCAGGCTGTAACAGTTCAGCGGGCACGGAAACCACGACTAATTCTCCTGTTGTTACAGCGGAAGCATGGGAATATGAGTATTATATTGAGGATTTAAACTATCATATGAAGCGGTATATTGATTCCGTTATGAAGTTCAGCGAGCTTTGTACGCTCGAAGATTACGACGCGGCTGCAAAAGAGCTGGAAAACCATATCGACGTCCTCAACAAACTCTCGGAAATCATAACTCCAGTCGGACTTGAAGAATATCAAGATGATATTCTTACCGCAGTCGAGTGTGAAAAGGAATACAGAGAGCTTGCGAAAAAAATGCTTTATTATATGGAAAACAAAGATACGCTTACTCCCGAGGAAAAAGAAGAGCATAACCAGCTTTATCAACAATCGGAAGCTTTCGGAAACGAGGATATAAGCATCAATGAAGCTGTTGACGCTGCCATCAAAGCCGCCTTTTTATGTATGCCAGGCGGCGAATACAAGGCTTATGTTTACAGTGTAGACGCTTTGTGGTACAGATATGCGTCAGGTATTGGTATGCTTTTTGAGAATAACGATGCTGAAGCCGCCGATATTCTGTTTATCTGCGAAGACTGTGTAGCAGTGATTGCCGAATTTGAAAGCATGACAGTACCCGAATCGGTTAAACCGTACCACGATGATTTAATCGAACAGCTTTCCATAGAGCGGGAGTACATTCTGAAAGTAAAAGCCTTGTGTGAATTATACAATGAATATCAATGGCAGTCAGAAGACGAGATACCCGCTGAAGCACAGGAATATGAGAAAGAATTACAGGAAATATACGACAGTATTCAAAACTCAGAAAATGACTCCTCCTTCGACGCAATGAACGCCGCTTGTGAATTTGCCGAAGCACAGGCAAAATAATGTTAATACGTCCCCTCAAGCCACGAGGGGCAGGAAAGGAAATAAATAAAATGAACAACACAGAAAAAGTAATGGATAAAATCGTTGCTCTTTGTAAGGGCAGAGGCTTTATCTACCCCGGAAGCGAAATCTACGGCGGTCTTGCCAACACATGGGACTACGGCCCCTTAGGCGTTGAGCTCAAGAACAACATCAAGAAGGCGTGGATGAAGAAATTCGTTCAGGAAAACAAGTACAACGTAGGCCTCGACAGCGCTATTTTAATGAACCCCCAGACATGGGTAGCTTCGGGTCATATCGGCGGCTTCTCCGACCCTCTTATGGACTGTAAGGAATGTAAGACTCGTCACAGAGCCGACAATCTTATCGAGGATTTTGATGGCACTAATGTTGCAGGCTGGACAAATCAGCAGATGACCGACTATATCACAGAGAAGGGTATAGTATGTCCTAACTGCGGTAAGGCTAACTTTACCGATATCCGTCAGTTCAACCTTATGTTCAAGACCTTCCAGGGTGTAACCGAGGACAGCAAGGCTGAGCTTTATCTCCGTCCCGAAACAGCACAGGGTATTTTCGTAAACTTCTCCAATATCCAGAGAACTACCCGTAAGAAGATTCCCTTCGGCGTAGGTCAGATCGGTAAGTCCTTCAGAAACGAAATCACTCCCGGTAACTTCATTTTCCGTGTCCGTGAATTCGAACAGATGGAGCTTGAATTCTTCTGTAAGCCCGGAACAGACCTCGATTGGTTCTACTACTGGAAGGATTTCTGCAAGAACTGGCTCCTCTCCCTTAACATAAAGGAAGAAAATCTCCGTCTCAGAGATCATAGTGCGGAAGAGCTCTGCTTCTACTCCAAGGCTACAACCGACTTCGAATATATGTTCCCCTTCGGCTGGGGCGAGCTCTGGGGTGTTGCTGACAGAACTGACTATGACCTTACACAGCATATCAAGACAAGCGGTCAGAAGCTTGAATACTTCGATCAGGAAGCTAACGAAAAGTATGTTCCCTATGTTATCGAGCCTTCCCTCGGCGTAGAACGTCTTTTCCTTGCTCTCGTTACCGAGGCTTATGACGAGGAAGCTCTTGAGGACGGAACAACAAGAACAGTTCTCCACTTCCATCCTTATCTTGCTCCTATCAAGGCGGCAGTATTACCTCTTTCCAAGAAGCTTGCTGAGCCTGCACAGGCACTTGCTGACGTGCTCTGTAAGTATTTCCCTGTTGACTATGATGACGCAGGTGCAATCGGTAAGAGATACCGCCGTGAGGACGAAATCGGTACCCCCTTCTGTATCACCTACGACTTCGAAAGCGAAGAGGATAAGTGCGTAACTATCCGTGAAAGAGATACAATGCAGCAGGTAAGAATTCCGATTTCTGACGTTAAGGCGTATATCGAAGAAAGAATTTTCTTCTGATCCTGTTGAATATAAAAATAACGGCAGTCGCATTATACAGCGACTGCCGTTTTTATATTTCGGGCTTTTATATTTCGGAAAGAATAGTGATGATATCGTATATTTTAAGCTGTTTTTCCTTCGGAAGCTTCATACAGAGATTATAAATGTTCATCGCTACCGTATTGTTTTCATCGGGCGATACATTTTCAAAAAAGCTTCTGGGAGAAATTTCCAAGCCCTTGGAAAGTCTCATGATAGTTTCGAGGGAAGCGTTTTTTTCGCCTCTTTCAAGCTGTCCGATATATGTGGGGTGAAGCTCGCACATTTCAGCTAATTGCTCCTGGCTTAGCTTCTTCGATTTTCTGTAGTATCTTACGCATTGTCCGAAGGTTTCTTTTATATCAGTCATAAAGCTTCCTGCCTTTCAGGTTTATATAATATATACTATAAATATTTAACAAAAATTAAAACAGACTATTGACTTTATTTTTAATATAGTATATACTATAAATATGATTTATAGAAAATAAAGACAGGAGGTGAAAATATGGCAAGAAAAGAAGGAAGCGGTGATATAAAGCAACTCCTCATATCAATAGGCGTCTTGGCGTCATTATTTGTAATATTATGGTTCGCTTCATTTGCATTCTCAACCTTTTTGTTCAGCGGAACATATAAGCTGAGACTCAATGCAATAGACGCTGCGTCTTTCGGTGAGGATCCTATCTTAAATTTTGGACTCTTTAATTCTGTTACCTTCACAGAAGTTGATGAAAACGGAAATACTGTAGAGTATACAGGGACGTTCGAATTAGATGAATTGAACTTTATTTCAACTGACGGTGCATACAGGATCAATCTTGACGGTTACGAGAGAAATGATTTCTTTGACAAGGCAACCATTACACGTCATGGAGACGTATACAAGCGTGCAGGCGAGCGAAGCGATAGGTGATATCACAAGTGGAAAAACGGCAGTCGCATTATACAGCGACTCCCGATTTTATATATTCAGTTTTCCATCATAATAATCTCCTCATCGCCGCCTTCCATAGGTACAAACTTAGTGAACTCCACGGTTATTCCTCTTCCGTCAATATCAAGAGAGAAGGGCGTGCTGTCATTTTTAAAGGTGAGGGTATATGTTGAGGTAGGAGACTGTCCTCTTACAGAAATAATTCCGTCAGCCTCGGCGGCTCCCGTACTGTTGTCGATAGCGGTTTCTACTGCGTCGGTGATAAGCCTTGCGGCGGAAACAGCCTCGGTATTTATATCGGCGGCGGCTTCCGTATCGAACATGGTGATTTTTGATTTACCTTCTTCGATGCGTATTACTGCCCCCTCAAGAGCAAAGGGCTCGGTTATACAGTATTCCCAGCAGTCCTCCGAAAACCGCCGCATCTGTGCGGTACATTCGCCGCCGCTGTAGCTTATACGGGCCTCGGCACTGAAGCTCATATCTATATCGGGGGCTGTTACGGGAGTTTTACTGCCGCAGGAGGCTATAGCGGCAATAATCGGAAGCAAAAAAAATAAACGTTTCATACTAAGGTTCCTTTCCGTTTTTCGGGAACAAAAAGTGTGAAACGTTTATATTCAAAGCGCATTTATTATATCTCTCGGGAGAATATTATAAAGCGGTTTTTCCTTTGCCAGGGAGTCGGCGGCAAGCCCATGGAGATACACGCCTAGAGTTGCACCGTAGAAGATATCCGTACCCTGTGCGATAAGGGAAGCGATTATTCCCGAAAGAACATCTCCGCTTCCGCCCTTGGCAAGTCCCGGGTTACCTGTGGAGTTTATGAAGGCTTCTCCTGTTGGAGAGGCGATAACGGTATTTACACCCTTAAGTACGGTTACTACGTTATTTTCCGAGGCAAACTTCTTTGCGAGAGAAAGACGGTTTTTCTGGATTTCCTCAACGCTGAGCCCTGTCATTCTTCCGAATTCCGCAGGATGCGGTGTAACGATAACACCCTTTTTGTTTTCCTTTAATATATTTATATTCGCGGAAATTGAATTAAGACCATCAGCGTCAAGAATTACGGGACAATCTGAATTTTTAATGACGAATTCTGTCATTTCTGTGGTGAATTTTCTGTTTCCTACACCACAGCCCAGTAATATTGCGGTATATTTCGAGTCGATAAGCTCGGCTTTTATCTGGTCTACTGCCTTTTCGTTTATAAATCCGTCATAGCCGTGTTCGAGGGGGAGATATGTGGCTTCGGGTATTGCAGTAGCTATCGCGTTTATAACTCTTGTGGGAGTAGCAAGTGTACAAAGTCCCACGCCCATTCTGAGGGCGGCGTCTGTGGACAGGAGAGCGGCGCCTGTATATCGGCCGCTTCCGCTTATATTGAGAAGCTTTCCGTAGCTTCCTTTATGAGATACAATTTTTCTTTCAGGAAAAAATTCCTTAATGATATTGTCGGTAAGTATAGCTTCACAGCCCTCGAAGCAGTCCTGCGGTATAGCGATATCGGCAAGAATAAGAGCGCCGCTGTATTCGAAGGCAGGATGTGAATACAGCCCCTTTTTTACCGCCGCAAGGGTTATCGTATAATCGGGGCGGAAGGCGTTCCGGGCGATTTCGCCTGTATCGCTGTTTATTCCGCTGGGGATATCCACGGAGATTTTTACTGGATTAGTGAGATTATTTATAAAGGCGAAAAGCTCCGACAATGTCTGGTCAAGCTCGCCGTGGAAGCCTGTTCCGAAAACGCAGTCCACTATGGCGTCGCTGTCCTCCAGCACCTTCATGACGTTTTCCTTGTGGTGGATGTACATGCAGACGTTAAGTCCCGTTTCGTATGTGGTATAGCAAAGCCTTGCGCAGTCAGATTTCGGCAGATCCTGCACAAAAACCAGGATAGCGTTTGCTCCTGCCTCTAAAAGCAGGTCGGTAATCACGATACCGTCGCCGCCGTTGTTGCCTCTTCCCGAAAGCACCACTATATTCTTATCCTTAACGCCCTTCAGTATTTTTTCTATACGGTCGAAGCATGCCTGTCCCGCATTTTTCATAAGCTGAAAATAGGGAATACCGTTTTTATCGGCATTTGCTTCGGCTTTTTTCATCTGTTCGTTTGATACCGCGAGACGCACAGCACACTCACCCTTTCTACAACAAAATTGCCTGTATCCCGAAGAACACAGGCAATTCAAATTAAATCAAAATTACTTAGAAGCCTTCTTTGCGGTTGTCTTCTTAGCAGCAGCCTTGGGAGCTTCCTTCTTTTCGGGAGCCTTAGGAGCAGCTTCCTTCTTTTCGGGAGCCTTGGGAGCTTCCTTCTTTTCGGGAGCCTTAGGAGCAGCTTCCTTCTTTTCAGCAGCCTTGGGGGCAGCTTCTTTCTTTACTGTTTCCTTCTTGGCTGTTTCTTTCTTAGCAGCAGGCTTTGCAGCTTCCTTCTTTACTGTTTCTTTCTTAGCAGCTTCCTTCTTAGCGGGAGCCTTCTTAGCAGCAGGAGCCTTCTTTAAGAAAATGTTGAAGATGTCTGCGCAGGACGCTTCGTTTCCTTCAACCTTAAGGTCGCCCTTAGCTAAAGCGTCGGAAGCGGAAAGCTTTCCTTCAACAAGAGCCTTGAATGTAGCGGCTGTTGCCTTGAATGTAGCGGTGCAGTCCTTGTAGTCATAGGGTTCAACCGCTAAAGCTCCATTCTTGAGTTCGAAGTAGAATGTTCCTTCGCCGTCACCTTCGATGCAGAACTGGAATGCAAACTGACCCTCGAGCTTCTTAACGTCAGCCTTAAGCATCTTTTTCTTTAAATCAGCAAAAATCTTTTCGTATGTCATTATAGTTACCCTTCCTTTCAGATTGCCATGTTCTGATTTTGAATTGTATGTATTATATCACAAAAAAATCCCAATTTCAAGCGGTTTTCTTCAAGTTAGTGCAATATGATTAAAAAAAACGCTTTATCCGAGTAAAAACAGTATCAATTTACGATAAAAACAGCGTTATTACGCAGTTTTCAGCCTTCTGACAGGCCTTCTTCCTCATATTATACGCCGTAATTTCAGTATTATGCATTAAAAAAACAACCGCTGAATAATATTCAATGACAACATTTTAGAAAAGGGGATGTCCTTCTATGATATGCACGTTTGATGATATAAAATGCAAGGAAATCATAAATATCAAGAGCGGACGTAAAATCGGCTATGCCGACGATATAGAATTCGACACCTGTACGGCGAAGGTCTGCCGTATTGTGATTTACGGAAGAAACAGATTTTTCGGACTTCTCGGAAGAGAGGAGGATTTAACGATAAACTGGGGGGATATTGAGATAATCGGCGAGGATACTATACTTGTGAGCTGTGATTTTCCGGGAAGAAACAGAAAAAATAGTCCCACGGGGCTGTTAAGACGGGGACTCAAATAGCTTTAAGCGAAATGCATACAAGCACGGCGGATAATTTGCAAAAAATTGTTGAAATAAACGAAAAGAAAAATATTGTAAAAAGGGAGAGGTTATGATATAATATTAAGGTCGGTTAATAACCGATAATTCGCACGTTCGTTATAAGCGCTTACGGTGCCGCACAGGCGGTCAGGCGTGTTCAACGGGCGGAGGAATTAAAAAAACCAAAAACAAGGAGGACACTACCATGGCAGTAGTATCAATGAAGCAGCTTCTTGAAGCAGGTGTACACTTTGGTCACCAGACAAGACGCTGGAACCCGAAAATGGCTCAGTACATTTTCACAGAAAGAAACGGAATTTACATCATCGACCTTCAGAAGACAGTTAAGAAGCTTGACGAAGCTTATAACTTCATCTTCAACGTAGCTTCCGAAGGCGGCGAGGTTCTCTTCGTAGGTACAAAGAAGCAGGCTTCCGATTCCGTTAAGGAAGAAGCAGAAAGAGCAAACGCTCACTTTGTAAACGCAAGATGGCTCGGCGGTATGATGACAAACTTCAAGACCATCCAGAACAGAATCAAGAGACTTGAACAGCTCCACACAATGGAATCCGATGGCACATTCGACCTTCTCCCCAAGAAGGAAGTAAGCCAGCTTACTCTTGAAATCGAAAAGCTCGAAAAGTTCCTCGGCGGTATCAAGAACATGAAGAAGCTCCCCGGCGCTTTATTCGTTGTTGACCCCCGTAAGGAAAAGATCGCAGTAGCAGAAGCTAAGAAGCTCGGTATCCCCGTAGTTGCTATCGTAGATACAAACTGTGATCCTGACGAAATCGACTATGTAATCCCCGGTAACGATGACGCTATCCGTGCCGTTAAGCTTATCGCCGGCGCTATGGCTGACGCTATCATCGCTGCACGTCAGGGTACTGCTGAAGCTGTAACAGGCGAAGAAGCTGAACCCGCAGCAGAAGAAGCTGCTGAATAATAAAAGCATTACTAAAATAATTATATAAGGAGAACAAATATCATGGCTATTACAGCACAGGACGTAAAGCAGTTAAAGGAACTCACAAACTGCGGTATGATGGACTGCAAGAGAGCACTTGAAGAAACAAACGGCGACGTAGACGCTGCTATCAAGTACCTCAGAGAAAAGGGTCTTGCTAAGGCTGCTAAGAAGTCCGGCAGAATTGCTGCTGAAGGACTTGTATACACTAAGGTTGACGAAGCTAAGAAGGTCGGCGTTGCTGTTGAAATCAACGTTGAAACTGACTTCGCTGCCAAGACTGAAAGATTTATCGAATTCGTTGAGCTCGTTGCTCAGACAATAATCGACAACGATGTTGCTGACGTAGAAGCTCTTAAGGAAATCGTTCCTGCAGGCGAAAGCGAAAAGATCGCTGACATTCTTACTGAAAGAATCGCTACAATCGGTGAAAACATCCAGATTCGTCGTTTCTCCAGAATGACAGGCGATATCTACGCTTATGTTCATAACGGCGGCGGCTCCATCATCGGTTCTATCATCAAGCTTGAATCCGACAACGGCGCTGATGACGCAGTTAAGGCAGTAGCTAAGGATCTCCTTCTCCAGATCACAGCAAGCGCTCCCCAGTATGTTCAGCAGTCTGACGTTCCTGCTGAAGTAATTGCTGCTGAAAAGGAAGTTCAGCTCAACCTCGTTAAGAAGGAAAATGCTGAATCCGCTAAGCCCAAGCCCGAAAACGTTCTTGAAAAGATCGTTGAAGGTAGAATGAGAAAGTTCGCAGAAGAAATCTGCTTACTCGACCAGCCCTTCGTTAAGGATCCTTCCGTTACAGTTGCAAAGTATATTGCAGGTATCGGCAAGAACATCAAGGTTGTTGAATTCGCTCGTCTCGAAAAGGGTGAAGGTATCGAAAAGAAGGCTGACGACTTCGCTTCCGAAGTAGCAGCTATGGCTCAGGGTAACTAATTTACCTATATACGCTATGTGAATTACGGCAGTATCCGAAAGGATACTGCTGTTTTTGCTTGTAAGAAAATGCCGCAGTAAACAACTGCGGCATTTAATGTGGGTACGATAAAGCGGTATTGTGTGTCCCTGCCGTTTATCATGTCCGATAAAGCAGATTATTGCAAAAGGCAGGAATTGCCCAAGGCGGTTCGCCTTTTGGTGGAAGTTTATTTGATTTCGATAATTGTGTCTGCTATTCCCATTTTACATACTGTTTCAGGATTTACGGGTGTTTCAAAGCCTATAATTAAAAGGTCGGATCCTGTATCGTCACCCTCTGTATAGCCTGAAAATGTAATATTGTTGATTACAACCTTTTCTCCGTTATCAAGAAGCACAAAGGTTTCTCCGTAGGCACCCATTTTTCCCTGTATATTCTGAAGATTTCTACCGCTGAAATAAAGTGAAACGGGAGAGATTTCCACGTTCGTTATGTCTGCGTCGAATACGCTTATTTTCTTTTTGTAAGAAATTTCTTCTCTTGAATAAACGGACGTTAATTCAGCAGACCATACATGTTCCTGGTCTATGATATGCTGTCCTTGTTCATCGTATGTATTTTTAAGGCTGAGATTTAATAAAAGCTTTTTATCCTTCAAGTTATTTTCTGTACTCATTTTGATTGCCAGACGAACCTTCTCTTCGCTTGCCTCAATAGCTCCTACACTTATGCCGTAGGCGCCTAATTCCTGTGAGCTTACGGAAATAAGTAAATCATGAAGTGGGTGTATGATATCATTACCGTCGATGTCTTTTTCAACAAGCTTATACCCGTTTTCGGAGTAAATGTCAAGAATAACGAGAGTGCTGTGCTTATCTGCCGCCGCCGCTGCGATTTCAAAATTCATATTGCTGATTGTGTCCTTTAAAACCGTGGCCTCGGGAAGGATATTTCCCGAGATATTTTCCGAGCTTTCGCCGAAAAGGTTTCTGAATATTCCTGCGTAATCCCAGTTATTCACGGCTCCTGCAGTAAGAGTAAGAGCCGATACGCTGAGTGCGGCGGCAAGAATTGCCGTTACCGCTCTCGAGGGGCGTTTTCTTGCGGTAATTTTCATTTCGGGATTCATTATTTTCTGTGATAATTCCTCTGCTGTTGTGAGAGGGGTAAGCTGTTCGTATAAATTATTGAGCCTTTTCATAATTTGTCCTTTCTCATTTTTCAAGTATGCTTTTAAGCTTGTCTCTGCCTCGTTTAAGCCGTGCCTTTACGTTGCTTTCGGAGATACCCAGCATTCCTGAGATTTCAGAAACGCTGTAGCCCTCGTAGTAATGCAGATAAATAGCCACACGGTAATTTCTGTTAAGGCGGTTAAGAGCCTCTAAAAGCTCGTAGTCCTTTTCCTCCTTCAGGATTATGTTGTCGGGAAGCTGTGTCTTTCGCTTTACCCAGACCGAGGAAAGATGATTTTTCGCCGTATTTGAGGTTACACGGATAAGCCACGCCTTGACGTTTTTATCCTCCTCGAAGCTTTCACGGCAGTTATAAAGCTTAAGAAAAACCTCCTGAGTTATGTCCTCGGCGTCAGACAGATTTTTCACATAGCTGTAGGCTACACGGAAAACCGAGGGCTGGAAGGCAGTTACATACTGTGTAAATTTTGTTTCGTCTATGTTTATCATTCCTTTTTGTAGATTGGGTACCCTGAAACGTTTCGAAATAAAGACAAATCAGAAGAGGTATTGGTTACACCCCTGAAAAATATTTTTAAGCGTAAAATAAATCGCCCCGTTGTCTGTGACAACGGGGCTGTATATTGCTATGTATTACTGGATAGTTCCTGCACGGCTTTCCTTAAGAATAACGTCATGAGAACCGCCTTCCACGATACTTGTGGAGGAAACGAGGGTAATCTTTGCGTTCTTCTGGAAATCGGGAATGTTGAGACTGCCGCAGTTACACATTGTGGAGCGTACCTTAGCGAGAGAACGTGTTACGTTGTCCTTTAAGGAGCCTGCGTAAGGAACGTAGCTGTCTACGCCTTCCTCGAAGGAGAGCTTCTTGTCGCCGCCCATGTCGTAACGCTGCCAGTTTCTTGCTCTGTTGGAGCCTTCGCCCCAGTATTCCTTAACGTATGTGCCGTTAAGCATAAGCTTGTTTGTGGGAGATTCGTCAAATCTTGAGAAATAACGTCCGAGCATCATGAAATCCGCACCCATAGCGAGAGCGAGGGTCATGTGGTAGTCGTGAACGATACCGCCGTCGGAGCATACAGGGATATATACGCCTGTTTCTTCAAAGTATCTGTCTCTTTCAGCACAAACGTCGATAAGTGCAGTAGCCTGTCCACGGCCGATACCCTTCTGTTCTCTTGTGATACAGATAGAGCCGCCGCCGATACCTACCTTGATGAAGTCTGCACCGCAGTCAGCGAGGAAACGGAAGCCTTCGCCGTCAACAACGTTACCTGCACCTACCTTAACGGTATCGCCGTACTTCGCTCTGATCCAGTCGATAGTGAGCTTCTGCCATTCGCTGTAGCCCTCGGAGCTGTCGATACAGAGTACGTCTGCACCTGCTTCAACTAATGCGGGAACACGCTCAGCGTAGTCTCTTGTGTTGATACCTGCACCAACTATATAACGCTTCTTAGCGTCGAGTAATTCGTTCTTGTTTTCCTTATGGGAATCGTAGTCCTTACGGAATACGAAGTAAAGAAGCTTTCCGTCCTTATCCACGATAGGGAGGGAGTTAAGCTTATGATCCCAGATAATATCGTTAGCTTCCTTTAATGTAGTTTCTGCGGGAGCTGTGATAAGCTTATCGAAGGGAGTCATGAATTCCTTTACCTTAGTATCGGTAGACATTCTTGAAACACGGTAGTCTCTTCCTGTAACGATACCTACAAGCTTAGAATCGGGGGAGCCGTCCTCGGTAACAGCCATTGTGGAGTGACCTGTCTTCTCCTTAAGAGCGAGAACGTCGGCAAGAGTCATTTCGGGAGATAAGTTTGAATCACTCTTTACATAGCCTGCCTTGGTAGCCTTTACTCTTGCTACCATAGCGGCCTCGTCTTCGATAGACTGTGAGCCGTAGATAAAGGATACGCCGCCCTCTCTTGCGAGAGCAACCGCCATTTTTTCACCTGAAACGGACTGCATTATAGCAGAAACCATAGGGATGTTCATATAAATTGAGCTTTCTTCGCCCTTCTTGAATTTAACAAGGGGTGTTCTTAAAGATACATTGGCCGGAATACATTCTGAAGAGGAATAACCGGGAACGAGAAGGTATTCGCCGAAGGTGTGTGAAGGTTCGGGATAAATATACGCCATTTTTCTATGCTCCTTTTCTTAAATAATTCTTAATAAGATTATACACTTTATGAAGAATAAAGTCAACTGTTTTTAAAATTTTGTCATCACGGTAAAGCTTTAATCCGAAGCAGGGACTGCCTCGGCATTCTCGCCTTCAAGCATAAAGCTCAGCACCTTGTCCGTACTCCAGAAGAAATTATTCTTACCTATTTTTTCTTCAAGCCCCGAACGGGTAAACATTTCGGAAACCTGAGGCTGAACGCAGGAGAAATAGATAGTCTTGTTTTCTCCGAGCAGTCTGCTGCACACATCGTCGAGAACTCTTACGCCCGAAAGGTCGGCAACGGAAACGCCTCTTACGGAGAAAATTATCGTTCCGATATCCTCGCCGAGGATTCCCTCAAGCTTCTGTTCAAGCTTATTGGCTGTACCGAAATAAAGGGGGCCTGTGATATACACTACTCTCGTTTTTTCGAATTTTTTCTTTGCGGCAGGTCTGTCCTTATAGGCTTCGGTGTGTATTCCGTCGATACCTACCGACATCTCGGAAACCTTCATCACGAACATGAAAATAGAGAATACTACGCCGATTACGATAGCTATTGTAAGGTCGAAAATTACGGTTGCCACCATTGTGATAAGGAACTGGAACATTGCGGTCTTGATTTTACGGCCGAAGAAGTCCTTTATCGCTTCTGTTTCGTTCATTCTGATTGCGGTAACTATAAGTACGCCTGCAAGAGCGGAAAGAGGAATCTTAGACATTACTCCGCCGAGAAGGAACATGGAGAGAATGAGAACTACCGAATGGATTATGCTTGTAAGTCTGGTCTGACCGCCTGCTTTAATGGCTACGCTTGTACGGGCGATAGCCGCTGTGGCAGGTACGCCGCCGAAGAAGGGGATTACGATATTTCCTATACCCTGAGCTACAAGCTCGATATCCGAGTCAAGCTTCTCGTTCTTCATTCGTCCTGCACTGGCACCGCAGAGGAGACTTTCGATAAGTCCGAGAGCGGCAATACTTACCGCAGGCATTATAAGATTGCCGATATTGCTCCAGTCAAAGGCGGCAAGGTCAAGTCTTTCCTCAAGGAAAAGTGACTGGGGGATTGCACCGACGATTTCCACATCAAAATTGAAGATGAAGTTAGCGACGGTTGCGAGAATGATTGCCACAAGAGAGGAGGGTACAACCGCATTCCACTTTTTAGGATAAAGGAACATGAAGGCGATTACTGCCAGACCGATTATAAGGGCAGTAACATTAAGCTCCTGGGGAAGATTGAAATAGCTTACTATCTTGTCGATAGTGGATTCGCCCTCGGATTTAAGCCCTGTAAGGTTATTTACCTGTCCTAAGGCGATTATAACGGCGATACCCGAGGTAAAGCCCGTTATAACGGGAGTCGGGATAAAGGATACAAGTCCGCCCAGCTTAAAAATTCCGCAGATAAGAAGAATCACGCCCGAGATAAGACAGGCAACGAATACGCCCTGAAGCTGATACTGTGCCACGAGGGAAATAAGTATTGCGGACATGGCTCCTGTAGGGCCCGAAATCTGATAGGACGCACCCGAAAGAGCGCCGATGATGAGACCTGCGAGAAGTGCAGTAACAAGTCCCGAGGCGGCGTCCGCACCGCTTGAAACGCCGAAGGCGAGGGCGAGGGGAAGGGCTACTGCCGCAACGGTGATACCCGCTAAAAGGTCTTTTCCGAATTTCTTGCCGTTATAGCCTGAAAATTCGGTTTTGAGTCTGTTTAAATATCTTTTTAACACGTCTTTTTCCTTTCCTTTGTTCTACACATTTATTTTACACATTATAATATATCAAGTTTACGACAAAAAGTGATTTTTGTCCACGTTAATCACGCTGAATTTTAAAGAAAATAACGGTTTAATCTTAATACATTTTACCAATAGTATAAAAGCCGAAAATAGAGGTTGATTTTTAGGGGAAAGAACGGTATAATTAAATAGATAACAGTAAAAGGAGATGTCAGAAAATGGAAGTAATAAAGCTTGAGCTTTGCCCTCTTTCAACCAACTGCTATATAGTAAAAACCGACGACGGAAGCGGCGTTGTTATTGACCCTGCCGACGAGGCGGATACAATAACCGAGGTCTGTGAGGCTAACGGAATAAGGCTTGAAAAAATACTGCTGACCCACGGTCATTTCGACCATATAAATGCGGCGGCGGAGCTTAAAAGTAGGCTCGGTATTCCCGTTTATATCCATGAGGCTGACGAGTGTATGCTTTCCGACGGAAACAAGGCTCTTGCCTATTTCTGTCCCCGTTGGGCGTTCAATGCCCTGGAGGCTGATGTACTGCTTAAGGACGGCGACGAAATAACTCAGGGCGAAACAACCTTCAAGGTCATTCACACCCCCGGCCATTCGGCAGGAAGCGTATGCTTTATCGTGGAGCAGGAAGGTCTCGACGTTATGTTCGCAGGAGACACCATATTCAAGGACAGTATAGGAAGAAGCGACGGCTATTCGGGAAGCTATATCGTTCAGCAGGAAACTCTCGATAAGCTTAAGAAGCTTGAGGGCGATTATCTTATATATCCCGGCCACGGTCCTTCCACAACCCTTTCCGACGAGAAAAAATTCAATCCGTTTATTGCTGATTTTTAAGGCATCACCGCACAATTAACGGCTTATGCCTTTGCCGCACGCTTGCTTGTTCCTTTTCCGCCATACTTCACAAAAATACTCGTTAATACACATGTATTGACTGCGTTTTTTGTATTGTCTTGCGAAAAATTAACTTCGCAATCGTACGGCAATAATTGTACGCTGCTGCCTTAAATTTCTTTATTTAAAATTTCTTTATTTTTCTTTTCATAATAATCATTCTGTGGTGCAGAATAATAATGCTCTTAAAAGAGTTTATAGTTTTTCGGAAAGGAATGATTATATATGAAAAAGACAGCGGCATTCTTAACTGCTGTTTTCGCTTCTCTCGCCATGACAGCCGCCGTTTCGGCACAGGCTGTGGTAGAGGATGTTGTTGACGGTGCGGAAAATATCGTTGATGACGCAGGCGACGCTGTAGAGGGAATCATCGACCCCAATGATCCCGAAGTCCTGAATGACGACGAAGGTATCGTTACCGATGATGTGCCTGCCGAAGAGGGCGGAATCGCTCAGCTCGACGAGGTAGCTCCCGACGCAGGAAACAACCCCGGTACAGGCGTCGACCTTATCGCTTCGGGTGCGGTTGCGGCAGTGGCTGCAGGCGTAGCCTATGCGGCTAAAAAGAGAAGCCTCTCAAGAAAATAAATGGGCTAAGCTCTGAGAAATATACTGAAAAGTGATATTTCTGCAGTCTGATTAAGGAACCGTTTCTCTTCGTTTCGGCGGAGAGAGACGGTTTTTAGCAAATCAGGATAATTTTTCAAAAAAGGTATTGACAAATCAAAATTTAGGTGATATAATAATAAGGCACTAAATTAGCGGGTGTAGTTCAATGGTAGAATGTCAGCCTTCCAAGCTGAACACGTGGGTTCGATTCCCATCACCCGCTCCATTGGCTGTCTTAAGACAAGCCATATACCTGTTTTGTGCGCCACTAGCTCAGCTGGATAGAGCAACCGCCTTCTAAGCGGTAGGTCACAGGTTCGAATCCTGTGTGGCGTGCCACAGGGTATGGTGGGTATAGCGTAGTTGGTCGAACGCGTCAGTTTGTGGCACTGAAGATCGTGGGTTCGAATCCCACTACCCACCCCACGAAAAAAGCACTTGCATTTGCAAGTGCTTTTTTATTTTATCTGCCCTACTTAAGGTTGCAGTATTGCAAAACTCCCATTTTTATGGTATAATAAAAGGAAATACAGGAATATTACGGAAAATTAACTGAAATTATTGTGAAATCCGTTGAAACGGAAAATACTATATGATATCATAAATTACGGAGGAATTATGAAAACTGTCAATGTTGCTATGGACGGCCCTGTAGGTGCAGGAAAAAGCACGGTTGCAAGAGAAGCGGCTAAAAGACTTG
The DNA here is from genome assembly GCA_045602405.1 of Ruminiclostridium sp. Lineage (GTDB taxonomy): Bacteria > Bacillota > Clostridia > Oscillospirales > Ruminococcaceae > Ruminiclostridium_E. The sequence goes on along the minus strand of JAZSBN010000043.1, from coordinate 240,966 downwards.
GCTTCATATATGTGGATACAGGCGCATTATACCGTGCCTGTGGGCTTTACTGCAGAAGAAACGGCATAGATATTACCGCAGAAAACGACGGACTTATCGGAGATACTCTTAATGAAAGGGTTAATCTTGAAATAAAGCTCAACGCAGGGGTACAGCATGTATTTCTCAACGGCGAGGACGTTTCCGAGGAGATAAGACTTCCCGATATAAGCATGGCGGCCAGTGCGGTGTCGGCGCTCCCTTCCGTAAGACGCTATCTTCTTGAGACCCAGAGAAAGGTTGCCCGTGAAAATAACGTTATAATGGACGGAAGAGATATCGGTACGGTAATTCTTCCCGACGCCGATGTTAAAATATTCATTACTGCCAAAGCCGAAATACGTGCAAAAAGAAGATATGACGAGCTTATCGCCAAGGGCGTTGAAACTACCTTTGAGGAGGTTTTAAGCGACCTGAACAAGCGTGACTATAACGACAGCCACCGTGCTGAGGCGCCCCTTAAGCAGGCTGACGACGCTGTACTTCTTGATACCTCGGAGCTTGATTTCGAGGGGACCGTTGAAAGAGTTATTGCCCTTGTAAATAACAGATAACCGAGGTTTTGACATGTATTTATTTTTCAGAAAATTAGTTTCCATATTCTTTCATATAAAGTATAAGATAAATATTATCAACGAGGAAAATATTCCCGATATGAAGGGCGGATATATTATCGCCTGCAATCATCAGAGCTATGCCGACCCGCCACTCATGGCGGCGATTATAAGAGGAAAATTTTCCTTTATGGCGAAGGAGGAGCTTTTTAAGAATCCTGTTTTTGCCTGGCTTATAAGACGCTGCGGCGCATTCCCCGTTTCAAGAGGCTCGGGAGACGATACTCCCATAAATACCGCCTTAGAGGTAATAAAAAAGGGTCGTATTTTCGTAATTTTCCCCGAGGGAACACGTTCCAAGGACGGAACTATCGGAAGAGTGAAATCGGGCATCGCTCTTATCGCTTCCGAGGCTAACGCACCTGTGCTGCCCGTTTGTGTAAGATACAAGAATAAGAAGGAAATCGACGTTAACATAGGAAAGCTTATTCCTGCCGACGAGGTACATATCGACGAAGAGGACAGAAGAAGCATGCGTAAGGTTTCCAACCGTATTCATGAAGAGCTTGTAGGCCTTCAGGAGGAGATTTTTGCTCATGCAGGCTGAGATAACAGTAGCTGAAAGCGCAGGCTTCTGCTTCGGCGTTAAGCGTGCAATAAGCATGACCGAGGAGCTTGCGGCGGAGGGCGGAAGGGTTTATACCCTCGGTCCCCTTATCCATAACAACGACGTTATCAGAGAGCTTTCAGAGAAAGGAATAACTGCCGTTGAAAGATATAATGACGCAGAAGAAACGATAGTTATAAGAAGCCACGGAATTCCCAGGTCGGTTTATGACGAAATAAAGGAGAAGGGGCTTCGGCTCGTGGACGCTACCTGTCCTTTTGTGGAAAAAATACACAGGATCGTGGAAGAAAATTCCGATAACTCCGACGTCCTTGTGGCAGGAGATTTCTCTCATCCCGAGGTGCAGGGCATAATGGGCTTTGCAAAGGGCGCTGTAAAGGCAGTAAATTCCATAGAACAGCTTAATGAACTTATCGAAAAAGAAAAAACATTTGGTCAAAATAGCCTAATTCTCGTGGCACAGACTACATTCGATTTGTGCAAATGGGCAGAATTGCAAAAAAACGTAAAAAAACACTATACAAACGTTAAAATTTTTGATACAATATGTAGTGCGACGGCTACTCGTCAGCAGGAGGCTGAAAGCCTTTCCCGCAAGTCTGATTTAATGGTGGTTGTCGGCGGATTACACAGCAGTAATTCGAGAAAGCTGGCGGATATCTGTTCCGCTAATTGTCCCACAATTTTTGTTGAAAACGCTTCTTTTATCGAAAGGGACAAGGTTCTAAGCCTTTTATCATCTGGGAATGATGTTAAAATAGGAATAACAGCAGGAGCATCAACCCCTGCATATATAATTAAGGAGGTTCATAGAATTATGAGCGAAATCATTAAAGATGAAGCTATGGATGCTGAATTCATGGCCGCACTCGATCAGATGGAGAGAGTGAGAGTATATACAGGGAATAGGGTTAAGGCTACTGTAGTTGCTGTTAATAAGACAGAAGCTGTTGTTGACATCGGCACAAAGCATTCCGGCTACATACTCGCCGAAGAGCTTTCCGCAAACCCCAACCTCGCACCTGAGGATGTTGTTAAGGTTGGCGATGTTATCGACTGTATCGTTACAAAGATCAATGACGCTGACGGTTACGTTTACCTCTCCAAGAAGCAGGTTGACGCACAGGCAGGCATGGAAAAGGTTATCAAGGCTAAGGAAGAAAACGCTACCGTTAAGGGCGTAGTAAGCGCAGTTGTTAAGGGCGGCGTTATCGTAACAAGCGAAGACGGTGCAAGAGTATTCGTTCCCGCTTCCCAGTCCGGCGTTTCCAGAGCAGGCAAGCTTGAAGATATCCTCAAGAAGGAAGTTGAATTCAAGGTTATCGAAGTAAACGAAGGCAGAGGCAGAGTTGTTGGTTCTATCAAGGCTGCTGAAAGAGAAGTTTCCGACGCTATCAAGGCTAAGTTCTGGGAAGAACTCGAGGTTGGCAAGCAGTTCACAGGTGAAGTTAAGTCTATGGAAAGCTACGGCGTATTCGTAGACCTCGGCGGTGTTGACGGTATGGTTCACTCCACAGAGCTCACATGGAACAGAATCAAGCATCCTAAGGAGATTGTTGCTATCGGCGACAAGCTCGAAGTTTATGTTAAGAGCTTCGATCCCGAAAAGAAGAGAGTTTCTCTCTCCGCTAAGAAGGCAGAAGACAACCCCTGGACAAAGTTCCTCGCTGAATTCGCTGAAGGCGATGTTGTAAGCGTACAGGTTGTTTCCACTACTCCCTTCGGTGCATTCGCACAGATCATCCCCGGCGTAGACGGTCTTATCCATATTTCTCAGATTGCTCTTGAAAGAGTAACAAACGTAGCTCAGGTTCTTTCCGTAGGTCAGACTGTTGAAGCTAAGATTACTGAGATTGACGAAGAAAAGTCCAGAGTAAGCCTCTCCATCAAGGAGCTTCTTACTCCCGCTGAAGCTGAAGAAGCTGCTGACGCTGAATAATTGAATAAATCGACGCTGACGATGTTAGTCAGACGGTTATAAAAAAATATAAGCCACTTTTGATGTTATGTCAGAAGTGGCTTTGTGTTTTTTTATGATGTTGAATTTATTTGGAAAGCTTGTTATAATAAATTGTAAGATAAATAAGAATTTTCTTAAATTCTATGAAAATGCCGACAAGACATAATTGTCTAGCGGAAAATACGTCATTTCTCACTTTATGACGTGGATTTCTAATGTTATTTTTAGTATAATGAACAACGAAAGGAGAAAACGAAATGATAGACCGGATTAAAATTGGTGGGTTTCTAAGAGAATTGCGCAAAGAAAAGGAATTGACACAAGAACAACTGGCAGAAAAATTTGGTGTATCCTCCCGAAGTGTATCCCGTTGGGAAAATGGTAATACCATGCCAGAATTGGGCATTTTAGTCGAGTTGGCTGATTTCTATGAGATTGACATCAAAGAAATCATTGATGGCGAAAGGAAAAGTGAGATTATGAAAAAAGAAGAAAAAGAGACTTTAAGAAAAGTTGCAGATTATGCAGAAATTGAAAAGAAATTAGTAGTAAAACGCAGATGCATAGTTACATTTGTAGGCACATTGATATTTGCATTGAGCATCATGATCGGATGTATTGTATTCCCTAACTTACCAGAAAAAAGTTTTTTAAGAAGTGATGGTTTATGGTTAGGAATAGGAGTTACAGGAGTAGTTCTTTTATGGGGAATAGTAATTCATGAGAATCACAAAAATTCTAAGCAAGACAAGTAATATTTGTACACAAAACCTGCTATAAGGATTGCAAAATTTTAGTTTGAGTTAGCGTTAAATTCCAATTTATCTACCAAATGCTAAAATAACCCGTGAAGAAATTCTTCACGGGTTATGCTTATTATATGCTGTGATTACTGAGTCTTAAGCCAGGAGCTGTAGCCCTTCATGAGATTCTTGGACCACTTTCTTCCTGCCCACTTACCGCCGTTTACAGTATAGTAATACTTGAAGTAGAGAGGACTCTTGTTTATGTAAGCCTTTGAAACGTCAATCTTAGCGCTTTCGCCCTCACGGAGCTTTCTTGCGAATACAACGAAACGTGTATCAACCTCCATACCCATAGGATAATAGCAGGTGGAGAGTGTGATAAATTCGTCATCATAAGCGATATTAACCTTGGGGTTATAGAATACGCTTCTGTCGAATACGCCTTCGAAGTAGCGGTAGAACTGAGTTTTTGATGTGAAATCACGGTACTTGAAGTAGTTGAATACGGAGCCGTGCTCGGATTCTGTATTAACGTACATGCCTGCAAATACTACATAAGTGCTTTCGCCGCCGTAACGGGATTCGTATTCAAAGGTGGGGTGCTTGAGATAGAAGTCGAGGCTTCCGTACTTTGAAGGATAGTAGTTTGTAATCTTAGCGAGACCTACACCTGTTCTGATGTTGTGGCCGTAGATGATGAGGTTCTGGGGCCTGCTCTTCTTTGTAACAGGAACTCTGTAGTCTGCGAAGGTTGTACCAACCTTTGTTTTATCGTATCTTCCGTAGAAGTCATGTTCGAGGTAGAACTTGTTATCGGTAGCCTGAACTACAGGAATGTCGATAGGAGTATCCTTGATTGTGAGCCAGCCGATAAAGTCGTCGTTAAGATTAGCCATATACTTGAGGTTATGCTTGATCTTGTAGTACTTTTCGTAATTATAACCGCTTACATGGGGTGTAGCCTTGATTGTTGCATGAGTAGTCTTCTTGGTGGTCTTTGCGGTCTTCTTGGTGGTTTTCTTGGTTGTCTTCTTTGTAGTCTTAGCCTTGGTGGTTGTCTTCTTTGTAGCCTCGTATTTGATTTCGACATCCTCGATAACGCTGAGGTCGTAGGGGGCTGTTGTAACCGCCGCAGTCTTGGTCTCGGAAGCTGTTTCTGCTTCAGCTTCGGCTTCCTCGGGGGGAGCCATTGTGCTTAAATCGCCTGCCGTAGTCTCAATGGTTACGGGAGTTTCTTCGTTATACTGGGAAGCTCCTGCCGTAACACAGGCGGAAAATGCAATACTTAATGCAAGTGCCGCACTTAAAAGTGATTTTAATGTTTTCTTCATCTTTTAATACCTCTCATAATTTCCTGCAGTAAAATACTGCACACAAAATATCAGTATCTATTATATCACAAATATTAAGGCTTGTCACTATCTGGAAGTGTAGTTTAATTATAGAATTTTATGTGTCTTTTTTATGCAAAATGCAGTAAAATTTTAGATATAAGCTCTTGACAAGCCGCTTATATTCTGATATAATAACAAAGTTGAAGTATGACCATGCTTCAAAAATCCTTGCTCACGGGGAGTCCGTGGGCCGATAGTCTATAAGGAGGTATAATATGGCTAAGTTAGGCGAAAAGTACGAAGCAGTCGTTGTTCTCTCATTAAAGAACGGTGAAGAAGCTGTTCAGGAACTCGTAGCTAAGTTTTCTACTTTAATCAAGGAAAACGCAGAAAACGTAGAAGTTGACGAATGGGGCAAGAGAAAGCTTGCATACGACATCAACTACGAATCTGAAGGCTACTATGTAGTTTACAAGTTCGACAGCAAGCCTGATTTCCCTGCTGAGTTTGAACGTGTTATCAACATCACAGACGGTGTTTTACGTTCTCTCGTAACAGTACGTCAGTAAGAGAAACAGGACAGGAGGACGATAATTATGTACAATAAGGTAATTTTACTCGGTCGTGTTACACAGGATCTCGAGCTTAAGACAACACCTCAGGGTGTTTCTGTCCTTTCCTTCAGCATTGCGGTTGACCGCAGATTCCAGACTAAGGGCGAGGAAAAGAAGGCCGATTTCTTTAACTGTGTGGCCTGGCGTAATGATGCTGAGTTTATCTCACGCTACTGGACAAAGGGACGTCCTATCTTAATCGAGGGCGAGCTCCAGAACAGAAGCTATGTAGATAAGAACGGCGTAACAAGATACGTTACTGAAATTATTGTTGACCGTGCAAGCTTTACCGGAGACGCCCGTCCCAATAGCGGCGGTTATCAGCAGAATACAGGTTATCCCGAGCCTCCTCCCGCAGTACAGCATCCTGCTGCTGCGGCAAACACAGCGCCCGCTGCATCAAACGGCAGCTATACGGCGCAGGACTTTGTAGAAACAACTACAACGGACGATGATTACCCATTTTAATGAAGGAGGAAAATAACAATGGCTGAAAGAAAAGAAATGAACGATAGAGCTGCTCGCCCCGTTAAGCGCGGCAGAAAAAAGGTTTGCCAGTTCTGTGCAGACAGAGCAGAATTTATCGATTATAAGGATGTAGCTAAGCTCAAGAAGTGCATGACTGAGCGTTCCAAGATTCTCCCCAGACGTGTTACAGGCTGCTGTGCATATCATCAGAGAGAACTTACTGTAGCTATCAAGAAGGCAAGACAGATTGCTCTTATTCCTTATGTTTCTGACTGATTGACTCAGTAATAAAAATTACGGTACCATTTCCGAATGGTACCGTTTTTGTTTTGTCATTTTTTATTATCAATTGTTCTGAGCGTCAATACAGGCGTCAATTACAAGTACTGCCGCAAGGGCGAGAGGAATATCCACATTCTCACCGAATTCAATTTCGAAGGAATCTCCGATAGATAACCATTTCTTCGAAACGGTAGCTATTGTCAGATTTCCGTTGATTATACTGAATTCATGGTCGAAAAAGTCGCCGTGAACTCTCCAGCCTATTCCTTCTATGAGATATTCGTGCTTGAAAAAGGTGAATTCCTTTGTTATTATGGCTTCCTGATATCCGTTCCTATAGATTATGTATCGGGGAAGAAAGGTCATAAGCTTCTGCTGTATGTATATAAGCTCGTTCCCGAGATGGTCATAAAGATGAAGCTTTTTTCCGAAGGAAAAGGGCTCGCCCTGAACATAAAATGCTTCGTTCATATTTTCATCGAAGATTGAGAATTTATCTCCGATAGTAAAAATTCGCTGCTGAATAAACAGTTTCATAGAATACTCCTTAGCCGCAGGTGTCTTCGTCGAAGAAGCGGTTTATACTTTCGAGAACGTTGCTGTTTTCCGTTATGAAGCGGAAGCCTCTGAGGCGGTATTTTTTGCGTTCGTCCTCTATTTCGAATACTGCACGGTCAACACCTCTTACAGAAGCGAAGGCGAGAATGGCTCTTACAAGTCCGTCATAGAAGATTTCCTCTTCGCTTTCGAGGGAGTTTATGATAAGGTCCCCCTCGTCTGAAAGGACTGCACAGACGGAGCCGCAGATTCTATCGCCGTCCCTCATTTCGAAGCAGAGCTTATCGGTAATTTCGGGATTTCTCAGTATGGATATCATCGTCTTCCTCCCTTTCTCTTAGGGGCAGTATTCTCCCTTACGGACATACCGAGGGAATTTCTTAGAGCCTGCATTTCCGCCTTAGTCAGGTCGGCATATTCGCCGGGCTTCAGCATTCCCAGCTTTATACCGCCGATATTTGTGCGGCGGAGTCGCTTAACGGTAAGGTTTACCGCTTCGCACATTCTTCGTATCTGACGGTTTTTACCCTCCTTGATGATAAATTCAAGAACGGTACGGCCTTCCTCCTCAGTTAAAACCGTTACTATACAGGTAGCCGTCATTACGCCGGGCTCGATTTCCACGCCCGTCATGAGCTTGTTTATTGTAGCCTCGTCAACCTTCTCGTTTACGGTTACACGGTAGGTTTTCGGAACGTGCTTTCTGGGGTGCATTACATCGTTGGCGAAGGCTCCGTCGTTGGTAAGAAGGAGAAGTCCCTCAGAGTTCTTATCGAGACGGCCTACGGGATAAACTCTTTCTTCTATTCCGTCGAGAAGGTCGGTAACGGTTTTCCTGCCCTGTTCGTCGGACATGGTTGTAACATATCCGCGGGGCTTATATAGCTTTATGTAGCGGAGAGTAATACCCTCTGCCTTTATTTTTTCGCCGTCGACGGTTATAAGGTCGTTACGGGGGTCGGCCTTATCGCCAAGCTTTACGGGACGTCCGTTAAGCTTTACATGACCTTCCTCAATAAGCTGTTCCGCTCTTCTTCTTGAGCAGTAACCGCTGTCAGCTATAATTTTCTGCAATCTTATTTTTTCCATGTCAAAATTCCTTTTTGTTTATCTGAAAATAGCGGAGAAGAAATCGAGGATTTCTTCCCATACATTTTTACTTTCCTGAATCTTTTTGCAGTCCGTATCCGCTAACAGCTTTATTTCGTCGATAAGAATATCGCCGCAGTATACATAAGCGGTACCGAGCCTGTCCCCTTTCGAGATATCCGCATATACGAAATCGGGAAGATGATACTTTATCCTGATTTTTCTTGCGGAAACGTCAGTAAGGCCCAGAGTAAGCCTTTTTTCGGGTACGGCGTTTACTGTTTCGAATTCACCGCCTACTGCCTCAAGGGCGAAGGTATGAGCGTCGATATTATGAGGGCGTATCTCCGAGAAGCCGTAATCAAGCATTTTTCCGTGGTCGTTCCAGTCGTCAGAGGCGTTGAGGGTTACTGCAATAACCGTTACATCCTCTCTTTTTGCCGCCGAAACGAGGCATCTTTTCGCATTGTCGGTAAAGCCTGTCTTTACTCCGATACAGCCGTCGTAGACGTCAATAAGCTTGTTTAAATTGGTAAGAGTGCGTGAGTAAGGCGGATTTCCGTATTCAAGGGTCATGGTTGATGCGGTACAGATTTCACGGAAGGTTTCATTCTGAAGAGCCTCTCTTGTGAGTAACGCCATGTCATAAGCGGTAGTGAAATGACCTTCTGCGTCAAGTCCCGAGGGGGTAACAAAGCTTGAATCCTTCATGCCTATTTCCGCCGCACGCTTATTCATGAGCTTGGCAAATTCGGCAATACTACCCGAAACGCTTACGGCCGCGGCATTGGCGGCGTCGTTTCCCGAGGGCAAAAGCATACCGTAGCACAGGGCACGACGGGTTACTATATCCCCTTCCTTAAGACCCATTGAGGTTCCCTCAACGCGTATAGCCATACTGTCTACGGTAAATTTTCTGTCTAAATCGCCTGCTTCTATAGTAAGTAGGGCGGTCATGATTTTCGTGGTGCTCGCCATTGCTCTTTTTTCAAAAGCATTTTTTGAAAAAACAAGCTCTCCCGTATCGTAATTCATAACTGCCGCACTTTTGGCGGAGAGCGGAAGCTCATCATCCGATAATGCAGGCGTGCTTACTGTGAAAGCTGTTAAAGCTGTTAAAACTGCGATAAAAGCGGCAAAAATTTTCATAAAAACTATCCCTTTCCGATTTTTCTGGATATATTATAACCGAAAGGGATTGTTTTTATTTATGAAGAGATTACTTTTCTTCTTTTTCTTCAGCGTCGTCCTTTTTCTTTCCGAACATTTCCTTAACCTTGTTAAGAAGCTCGGGAGCGCTTTCAACAAGTCCGTCGATAGGGCTGGACTTTGCGCCGAGTTCGAGAATCTTAGCGTCGCCGTCCTTTGTTACAACGATGAAGGCCTGGGGCTTGATGGTGATGCCTGCACCTGCGCCGCCTGCGAACACTTCCTTTTCAACCTTTGCGGGAAGGTCGGAGCCGCCGGAAGCGAAGCCGAAGGAAACCTTCGAAATCGGGATGATCGTTGTACCGTCGGGAGTAGAAATAGGCTCGCCGATAATTGTGTTTACGTCAACAAGCTGCTTGATCTTCTCCATTGATGTACTCATAAGTCCTTCTAAATGCTGTGCCATAATATACCGTCCTTTCATGCCCTGTGGGCGCTGACATTTTTGTTGTATTTCATATATGTTTTAAGAACTCTTACCGCCAGCCATAATGCACAGCCAACAGCGGTAGATACTCTTAATTTTACCTTTCCATAGGCGAAGATGTCGTCCTTTTCTGCCTTGAAATCCGCTTCTACGTTTACTTCCTTCGCCTTTACGTTAAAATAGGCAGTAAGCCATTTTATCGTACTGTATATAACCGCACAGATACTTCCGTATTTGATTGCGGTTTTTGCGGCGTCGTCGCTTCCTACCACATAGTCAATGTAGATATCCCTTACTCTTATTTTTTTGAAGAGTCTTTTTATAGGGGGAGATGCACTTTCCACATAATCCTTTATCATTTCGAGATCGATATCCGAAAGCTTGAAGCCCGATTTTTTCTTTTTCTGAGGCTTTTCCTTTTCGGGAGCTTTTTTCTCCTCGGCTTCTGTACTGCTGTTTTCCTTTTTTTCTGCAGTAGCTTCAACCTCGTCGGTTTTTTCTTCAGTGTTTTCAGCCGCAGCCTGCATGGGCTTTTCCGCGGGCTTGTCTTTCTTCTTTTTCCGCTTCTTCTTTTTAGGAGGAGAGGGAATTTTAAGAATTGTGAAAAACATGTACTTAACAGTAACCTCGGGCTTTTTATCATATACGGCGGTTACCGTTACCGACTGGAAAAGAAGAAACGCAATAAGAAAAATTATCGATCCGACTATTATCCAGCCTATCATATACCGCTTTCCTCTTCACGCTCAAGCTCCATTTCCGCAAGCTCGTCAAAGTCGAGCTGTCCTTCCTGATTCGGGAGGGCGGGGAGCTCCTCGATTCTTGTAAGACCGAAGCAGCGGAGGAAGGTATCGGTAGTTCTGTAGGCTACGGGACGTCCCGGAAGCTCAAGTCTTCCTGCTTCCTCAAGAAGATTTCTTTCTACCAGGGTGTTTACGACGCTGCTGCTGTCTATGCCTCTTACCTGTTCAACAAAGGCTTTTGTTACAGGCTGGTTGTATGCCACAATGGAAAGGGTTTCCATTGCCGCCTGAGATAAGGGCTGCTGTTTTCGGGTTTCCATTGCTTTTTTTATGTTTTCGGAATATTCCTGACGTGTCGCTATCTGGAAGCCGTCATTGACGCGGATAATCCTGAGACCGCTTTCATTCACGTTATATCTTCGTTCAAGCTGGTCAATAAGCTTAACGGCGGTTTCGTTATCGAGACCCGAGGCCTCGGAAAGCTTATCTATGGTAATAGGCTCTCCGTAAGCGAACATTATCGCTTCAATCACCGCTATTCCTTCAGTAAGCTTCATTTTCCGTCACCTCCGATTCAGCTTTTGGTCTTGTCATTGTAATTCTGTCGCCGTTTTCGGAAAAGCTTACTCTTCCGTGCTTTGAAAGCTCAAGGAGAGCTAAAAATACGGCAACCTGCTCCGAGCGTTTCTGACCCTCGTAAAGGGAGCGTACCTCTACGCTTTCGCCCGTTTTTATCCTTCTTAATACAAACATTACTTTTGTAAATACGCTTACATAACTCTGAGCCACGATAGGCTTAAGAACCTGCTTGGCTTCGTTCTTCAGCTTTTCGCTTTTCGTGCTTACGCCGAGATAGCTTTCTAAAAGCTCATATTTATCGTGGATATTACGATAGGTATTATCCACGGGAAGCTCCATAGGCTCACGGACGAAAACGCTGTCGCCGCAGAAATGTCTTTTAAGACGCTCTGCCGCCGCTTTACACACGGCATATTCAATAAGCCGTCCCGTAAGCTCTTTTTTCAGCTCCTCAACCTCGTGCTTCGGAAGAAGGTCGGCGGTTTTTATATAAATGAGGCGCGCCGCCATTTCAACGAATTCGCCTGCTACCTCGATATCCGCTTCCTGCATCCTATCAAGATAGATAAGGAACTGTTCAAGAAGAATAGATATCTCTATATCTCTTATATTAAGCTTGTGCTTGGCGATAAGGCTAAGCATAAGGTCAAGGGGACCCTCGAAGATTTCAAGCTTAAAGCTAAGCTCGTCCATTTTTAACCATCTCCTTCCTGTCGGGAAGTCCTGCCCAAAAAGGCAGAACGACGGATTTTATTTTTTATCAGCAGATAAAGCCTGTTATCAGATTAAGGAAATTATAGATACTGTCCGACAGGAACATCAAGGGCCCGTCGAGAATATTTGTCCATAAAAGACCGAGTACAACGAACATAAGTATCTGCTCGTACTTCATAACCGAGAAATAATACTTCTGAGGCAGGAAGATAAGGAAAATCCTTGAGCCGTCGAAGGGCGGAATCGGGAGAAGATTGAATACCGCAAGATAAAGATTAGTTGTTATTACCATTCTAAATATGTCGATTAGGTGAACTGCCATTTCTATGTTGTCTGCAGTGATTGTTACAAATACAATCTTCATTATTATCATAAAAACGAGGGAGATAAGGACGTTTGATAAGGGTCCTGCAAGAGCGGTAAGAGCCATGGCTGTTTTCTGGCTTTTAACCTTGCGGCAGCGGTAGGGCTGTACGGGTACAGGCTTCGCCCAGCCGATACCGAAGAGAAGAAGACCTATCGTACCGATAAGGTCGAGATGTGCGAAGGGGTTGAGGGTAACTCGTCCCTGTCTTTCCGCAGTATCATCACCCAAAAGCTTTGCGGCTGTTGCGTGGGCACATTCGTGGACGGGAAAGCATATAAAAAGAACTATCAGCAGTGAAAATGCAGACAGAACAATATCAATAATATCGCCGTTTCTTATAACGTCTAACATAAATTCTCCTTTCGGGAAGCGCCTGGATATAAAAACACATTCTATTATACTATATTATGGGATATTTTGCAAGCTTTTTTCTTAAAAACTACGGTTATACTATGATATATGGGCGGCTTTTACGCCCTGAAAGGAGTAGCACGAATGGATAAGAAAAAAGACCCTATGAAAAAAGCGGAAATGCTTATTGATATGAGAAGTACCGAAACCGACCCCTACGGCTCCTATACGGGAGTTCCAACAGACCCGAAGGAGAAGCCGATACAGGACGCCGACGACCTTTAGCAGAAATTAAGGCATTACCAGACATTATTCATTGACAGCATGACTTAATTATGATAGAATAAACCTGTATGCTGATAAAAAGAAAGGAGGAGGACAGCCATGAAAAAAATAATACTTTCGGTTATTGCGGCAGGATTATTACTGCTGTCCTGCTCCTGTAACAATATAGAGGACAGGGAATGGGAGGATAAGGGCGTAGCTCTTACCGAAACGGAAAAGGCGGCGGAGGCCTACGAAATTCCGCCCTTTACCGAGGAAAGCGAGAAGGAGCCCGATGTAACAGACGAGCCCGTAGAGGCTCCCGAAGAAAATTCCGATGGAAGCGGTACTGCGGTAATTTCCTTCGGCGGCGACGTAACCCAGTCCGACGTTTTCGGCGAAGCGACGCTGGCCCGTGACTTTACATATCCTCTCGAAAATGTTTCGGAGATTTTTTCCTCTGCGGATATTGCCTTTCTTAACCTTGAAACAAGCGTAAGCGACAGGGGCGAATCCGAAAAGAAGGAGGGCTTCGGCTTCCGCACTGAGCCAAAGCTTCTGGAGGTTTTTACCTCTGCAGGAATAGATATAGTTTCAACCGCCAACAACCATACCCGTGACTACGGAATAGAGGCTCTTACTGACACGGTAAGTCATCTTGATGAAATCGGACTTAAGAATATCGGTGCAGGAGCTACACCCGACGAGGCCTATAAGCTTGAAATATTCGAGGTGAACGGAATTAAAATCGGCTTTACCGCCTTTAATCAGATTACTATTTCCGATAACGGCTGGAAGGTTACCGAGGAAAAGCCCGGAATTGCGTCGGTTTATTCAGGGGATGAGGAAGAATATCTTGAACGGATTTCGGAATATGATAAGCTTTGTGACGTTTTATTGGTTTCCGCTCACTGGGGAATAGAATACAGCTACGAAATTTCCGAGGAACAGGAGGCCTTTGCTCACAGCCTCTGCGACAACGGGGCGGATATAATCCTCGGACATCATCCCCACGTTCTCCAGCCTATAGAAAGCTATAACGGAAGCGTGATATTCTATAGCCTCGGAAACTTCCTGTTTTATAAAATAGATGATTTTGCGGGAGAAACCGCGGTTTTCACCATAGAAATAGATAAAAACGGCTTTGTAAGCGGAAAAATGGAGCCAGTGAATATCTCTTACTGTCAGGCTGTTCTTCTTGACGAAGAAAACGAGCTTTACGGTAAAATTATCGGGCTTCAGAAGGAAATTTCAGAGCCCTACGGTATTATTATTGACGAAAAAGGAGACATTAGTTGTTCATGATGAAAAAAAGTTCAGCGGCGGTAATTTTGTGCGCTATTATAGTGTCCCTTTGCTCCTGCGGCGGTAATAAGCCTGCGGCGGCAGGACTTGCCGCCATTACCACAACTCCGAAGAATACTGATACAGCTTCACAGACAGCGGCAATTTCACAAGAGGAGAAGGAAACTGCCGAAATAACAAGACTAACAAAGGATTACGGCTATGAGGAGTTTTCGGAGACCTCGGAAACTGACATAGAAGCCGAAGCCTCGGAGGCTACAACTGTACCTCCCGAAACGGAAATCTCTTCGGAAACAGAGGAAGAAGCCGTTACCGAAGAAACAGCGGCGGAAACGACTGCTCCTGCAACAAAAAGAGAGCCGCCCTATACGCTACCCGTTACCGATTATAAGAACACCGTGACCCTTCTTGGTACGAATACTCTTTATGTAGGCGAAAGCTTTGATTACGACTATATCATTTCCCATAAGAATGCGGACAGAGCTTCGGTTTTCTGGAGCATTGAGGGGGATTCGGCGGAGCTTACGGATGACGGAATAGTTACCGCAAGAAAAAAGGGAGAAATTACTCTTAAAATAACCGATGTTTCCAACGGTCTCACTGACAGTCTCACTGTTTACTGCGTGGAAACACCGGACGATGTAAAAAATGTTGTTGAGGTTAACGGCATTCAGATTGCAAATAAGACCTATCCTGTTCCCTCGGACTATAACCCCGGGCTCAGCGAAGAAGTCTATGAGCGTTTTATGGAGCTTAAGACGGACGCCGCAGAGGAAGGACTTTCTATAAACTTCATGTCGGGCTTCCGCTCCTACAGCGAGCAGGTCAACGTATATGAGGGCTGGGTAAAAATTTATGCAGACGAAGCGGACAGGGTTTCCGCCCGTCCCGGTCATTCCGAGCATCAGCTTGGTCTTGCTATTGATGTAAATGAAACAAGCTTTGATTTTGCTGAATCCGCCGAAGGTATGTGGCTTGCGGAAAACTGCTACAAATATGGCTTTATTCTCAGGTATCCCAGTTTTGAATCGGAAGCGATTACGGGGTATATGTATGAGCCCTGGCATATCCGTTATCTCGGGGATGAGAACGCATATTACGTTCATTTCAGCGGTCTCACCTTAGAGGAATATCTCGGAATCGACTCCTTCTACAGAGTTGAAAAATATGAGCCCTCGGATTCCCAGTAATTCTGTTCCGGACAATAACTGAAAAATTGTCCGGAATTTTTTATATTTTTAAGAAAATCCTGTCACCTATAAGCCCTTCGCTTCGTTATATATAACAGAAGAGAAAATAAGGCGTTTTGCCCTGAGATATTTTATAAGGTAAGCCTGTCTGACAGGAAAATCGGAAAGGAAATATAATGATAGCTTTATATCTGGCATTACTCGATAAGCCCGAGGACAGGGCTTCCTTCGAGGATATATATAATGCATATAAAGGTAAAATGATGGCGATAGCCTACGGAGTTTTGGGTAACTACCATGACTGCGAGGAGGCGGTAAGTCAGGCTTTTTTCGCCGTGGCTAAAAGCTTCGGAAAAATAAGCGGAAGAACACGCCCCGAGCAGGAGGCGTATCTCAATATCGTTACTAAAAATGCGGCTCTCGATATATACAGGAGGCGTAATTCCCACGACGCACTTCCTATAGAGGACGCAGAGGATATTCCCGACGAAAGCACAGACGTTTCCGACGAGGTGCTTTCCGAAATCGGCTATAACCGTGTTCTTGCCGCAATAAAAGCCCTTCCCGAAATCTATTCCGAGACCCTGTATCTTTTTAATGTTACGGGACTTACAATAAAGGAAATTTCAGCTTCTATGGGCGTTACTGAGGCGGTTATAAAGAAAAGGCTTCAGAGAGCCCGTGAAAAGCTTCGTGATATTCTTACCCAAGAGGGTATAACAGTATAAGAAAGGAGAGAGGCTATGAAAACTGAAAACATACTTAAAAAGGCACTCAGCGAGGCGATGACAGAGCGTTATTCCTCTGAGCTTACAAATATGCCCGAGCCTGAGCATACATATTCCGAAGGCTTCAACATAAAAATGAGAAACCTTATCCGTAAAACCGATAACCCGTTCCTGAAATATACAAAGTATCTGGCTGTTGCCGCCTGTGCCGTTCTTGCAATAGGCTGTACTCTCCTTATTCCTGCACTTACAAGGAACGATATACATACTGAGGTAAACGAACAGCCAAAGGATAATATAGTAAGCGACAGTCCCGTTTCCCCCGACACAGAGGCGGTAATAATTACCGACAGCGAGACTACGGAAGCGATGACTACTACAACGCCTGTTGTAACAGATTCGGAAGCGGGAGCAACAGAGGAGTCAAAGGAGAATACCCTTATTCCTGTTGTGACCGACAAACCGACCGCGGAAGAAGCTCCCGGTGCTGTTGACGCTGTTCAGGACGCTCCCGCCTCCGAGGAATACGAAGAAATCGAAACAGAGGAAGACGACAACGCAAACCCCGGAACAGGCGGCTACCACGACGGAGAAAGCGACATGAACGGAGATATTCCCGTAATCGAGGAAGAGGAGTCAGTCGATGACGAAGTGGACGATGATTTCGGAGATGAAATTGTAGAAATAGAGGAAGAGCTTGAAGAGGAGGTAGAATGCGAGGACGAGGATATAGCTATTGACGAGGATGAAGAAGAAATCGTTGAGGAAGACGGCGAGGACACCCGCCCTCTGTTCCCCGAGGCAAAGAGCTTTTCCGAGCTTTACGGACTTATCTATAGTCAGGAATTCCTGCCCGATGAAGTAAGAGCCAAGAATTACACTATAGAAAACGCCAAGCTTATGACCTTCTACTACGGCGAGGTTTCTAACTGTGAAAAATATACGGACTACGGTTTTGTAAAGGAATTTATCGGTAAAATCGGTACGGCGGAGGCTACGGAAATGACAAGCTCCGAAAAGGATTATGCCGTAATAAGAATAAATCCTCAGGTGTCATATATTCCTGCCGCATACTACTCTGACGACAGCTTTGTCAACCGCTATAATGAGATTTTCAGTAACGAAATTGAAGAAGTGGACGAGGAAGAGGCTCTCGAAGAGCCTGACTGGCTTGCGGCGGCTCCCGACGATATCGAGCTTCATGTTTACCGTACGGGACTTATGTCCGTTAAGTTTGTCAAGAATGCAGGAGCCGAGTGGTTCGTGCTTCCCGATGATGTGGCAGGCTCATTCTTCACAGCTATAGACGATATGCTTATGGAGGCTGTTCCCTCTACGGTAGGCGGTCTTATCTCCGACAGGAATATTACCGACGCAAATATCTGCAGAAGCTATGCAAACGTAAACTATGTTTATGACTATAAGCTGGGTGATGTTGATTTAAGCGGCAATAAGAAGCTTATTACCGATTTCCTTAACGCAAACGCAGGCAAGGCTCTTACAATTTTCAGCGATATGACAAACATACATGACATGGAAATAACCTTCGGGCTTAACGACAGCTCCTCGGTTATCGAGCTTGCCTTTATCGACTTTAATACTGCCGCTTTAAGAGTAAGCAGGGGCGACTGGTACAAGTTCAGTATCACTAAGGCGGAATTTGACGGCTTATTCAAGAGTGTTCTGAAGGTCTGCGGCTACAGTAATCCCGTATTATACGAAAATCTCGGGCAGTATATTTCCGACAAGAATTTTACAGAAATAACCCGAATCAGCGGCGACTACAGCCTTTTATCCCACAGGGACGGAGAAGCTATCGCAAAGGTTTACGAGCTTATAATGACCGAGGCGCCAAAGGCGGAGTATACTCTTGACGGAGCCTTCGGCTACGGAAATATCGACCTTACGATATATAACTGGGGCTATTACTACAGAGCTGTTACCATAAGCGAGAAGGATAATACTATCAATATTTTAAGAAATAAGTTCAGGGTTTCCGACAGCTTTATGAAAAAGCTTACCGATATTATAAAGAACAGCGGCTCAGCCTCCGAATATTCCTATGATATCGAGGACGATACTCCTGTTGTTGACGAGTAAGGTTGAAGCCCGTAAATGAATAATTAAACGCCATACCTGTAAAAAATTCAGGTATGGCGGAAATTTTTTGTAACCCTTTTTCTTTATCAGTTGTCTTATTTATGAAATGCATTTCAATACAGTATACGGGAGTGATGGAATGAACGGCGATATATTCACCGGATATGTGCGGAAATACCGTAACACGGTGTTCCGTGTAGCCTATAGCTTCGTCAATAATATTCAGGATTCCGAGGATATAACTCAGGACGCTTTATTAAAGCTTTATAAATCCGAGGAGAAATTCAGCAGTGATGAAAACGTTAAGGCGTGGCTTATAAAGGTTACTTCCAACACGGCGAAAAACTTCATAAAACGAAATAGTCTCAGAAGAAAGGAGCCCTATAAGGAGGAAAATACCGTACAGGACGAGTACGGAATTTCCGAGGTCATGAAGGGGCTAAAGAGCGATTATCGTATCGTTATATATCTTCATTACTACGAGGGCTACGGCGTAAAGGAGCTTTCGGAGCTTCTTTCCATAAGCGAAAGCAACGTTAAAATAAGACTGAAACGGGGACGGGACAGGCTTCGTGAGCTATTGACCGAGAAAGGGTATGAAAATGGATAAATTAAGAGAATATTATGATAAGATCGGGACGAAATATACTGCAGAGGAAATGGCGGAGAAAATCATGACGTCAGAAGAAGCCTCGATAAAGCATAAAAAGCGTTCGCCTAAGCGTTTTATCGGCGCGGCGGCAGGAATAGCGGCGGTACTGAGCTGTACTGTGGTGGGTGCGGCGACAGGCTGGGACTATTTCGGCTTTTTCAGCGATAAATACGGCGAGGATTCAAAATATCTTGAAGAATATGCGGTTTCCGACGTAAGAATTATTGAGGATACCGCAGAGGATTTTGAATGTAATCTGGTGGCGGCGGTAGTTGATAATCACTCCATGCAGGTTGTTATTGACGCTGTCGGAGACGAGGAGGTTCTCACGGGCATAAAATTCTCTGTTGGAAGCCTGAGCCCCTTAAGCAACGGGGAGAATAACCAGATTTATGATGAGAAAATCCAGGGCGGTATAAGATATACCATTATTGTTACAGGAAATCATAACAGCGGCGAGGATGTCCACGTTATAGGAAGAGGTGAGGACGGCGGAGCATGGGTTGCTCGTTTTACCGCTCCCGAGGCGGAAAGCGAGACGATATATCTTACCGAAAAGGATATAGAGATACCTATGGTTTCCTTTGTTCCGGGAGTAGATTCGAGACTTGAGGAAAACCGTGTATACAGCACTCGGAGGATAGCTACCGATAAGATAACAGTCTCACCGATATGCCTTACTCTTACGGGCGAATACGAAGAGGAGAAGGTGACTTCCGAGCTTGTTGGACCTGTTCCACTTAATGAAGAAATGTATATCGAGCTTAAAAACGGCGAGAGAGTAGCTCTCGGTAAATATTCTGCCAGAGGTCAGCTTCAGTATAAGAACAGCAATACAGTTATAGGAGATATTTATTTATCTCTCGAACGTCCGATAAATCCCGAGGAAGCTGAAAGAATAATAATGGGCGAGAGGGTTACCGAGCTTGACTCCGAGGATAAGCTTATTTCGGAATTCAAAATTTACGAAAATTTAACCAGCTCCTATAAATTCGGGGACGAAATAAGGAACGAGACAAAGACCGACGTTTCCCGCCTTAAAATATGCACCGACAGTATACATCTTGACGGCGTAATCGGTCACTTCTGGTCCTTCGGCGGTGAGCAGTACTGTATTACCGACGAGGGCGAAAGAATAGAGCTTTGCAGAATGGCAATGGAAGGCATGGCGTCCTTAAAGATTGAAGCGGTAGGCGGAGAGGTATGGTGGACCACCGAAAAGACCATAAACCCCGAAAAGATAAAGACTATAGTTGCCGATGACCGAATTATAAATCTGAAATAATGCAGTATTTTTTCCGTTCCGCTCTTCTGGGCGGGACGGAAAAGTCTTTTTCAGGGCGAAATGCGGCTAAAAATCAGTCGTAATTCAGCGTGAAACGGCAAAAAAGACATGCTGAGGAAAAGCGAGAAATAAAGCGCAAATAAAAGAAAATGAGAGTTATATCGAAATGCTTAAAAATAGTGAAACGGTAAAAGAGAAAATGAGAGAAAACGAGAAAAACAGAGAGAAAATAAGAGAAAATCAGATATATTTGAAAAATAGCATAAAATGCTATTGACAAACAGGTCAAAAACCGCTATAATATCGTTTGTTGAGCGAAAAATCGCGTAAAAAATTATATGGAGGAAACGACAATGTCAACTTATATGCCCAAGGCAGAAACAGTAGAACGCAAGTGGTATATTTTAGACGCAGCAGGCAAGCCCCTCGGTCGTGTAGCAGCACAGGCTGCTTCTATACTCAGAGGCAAGAACAAGCCTACATTCGCACCTCACTGCGACTGCGGCGACCACGTTATCATCATTAACTGCGCTAAGGCAGTTTTAACAGGAAACAAGCTTCAGGATAAGTACTACAGATGGCACACAGGCTACATCGGCCACTTAAAGTCCATCCAGTATGCAAAGCTCATGGAAACAAAGCCCGAAAAGGCTATGGAGCTTGCAGTAAACGGTATGCTTCCTAACACAACAATCGGACGCAAGGCTATGACAAGACTTCGTCTTTACAGAGGCGCTGAGCACAAGAATGCTGCACAGAAGCCCGTTGAATTTGAATTTTAAGGAGGGGAAAAATAATGTACGAATCTAAGACTGCTTACTATTACGGCACAGGCAGAAGAAAGCACTCCGTTGCAAGAGTACGTGTTTACCCCGGCAGCGGCAAAATCACAATCAATAACAGAGATATGGACGACTATTTCGGTCTCGATACCTTAAAGCTTATCGTTCGTCAGCCCCTTTCTTTAATCGGTGCTACAGATAAGTTCGACATCGTTTGCACAGTTGCAGGCGGCGGTGTTACAGGTCAGGCTGGTGCTATCCGTCACGGTCTTTCCAGAGCTCTTCTTCAGTACAGCGATGAATTACGTCCTGCATTAAAGAAGGCTGGTTTCTTAACAAGAGACCCCAGAATGAAGGAAAGAAAGAAGTACGGCTTAAAGGCTGCACGTCGCGCTCCTCAGTTCTCCAAGCGTTAATCGCTTTCCGAACAATACACAAAATCAACCTCCCTGGTTTCAGGGAGGTTTTTTGTTCGAATGTCGGCTATGATTTTATGTTTACGGGGAATGGAGAGATTGAGTTTGAGGAGTATAGGGTGAGGATTAGGGAGTAGTGTGTAAAGTCAAGAAGACGCCTACCACGAAAGTTCATATTCAGAATAATTATCTTAATTCGTCAGCGATGAATAATATTTATTTAAAATGTATGCAACCAAATCGAAATTTTGGGTGGTAGTATAGTGAAAGGGCTCTTTACAAAGCAAAGGAGGTGAAATAGTGAAAGACCAATACATAATCGAACTATATTGGAAACGTGACGAAAAAGCAATTACTGAAACTGCTGATAAGTATGGCAGGTATTGCTACTCGATTGCATTTAATATTCTTTCCAATGCAGAGGACGCAGAAGAAAGCGTAAATGATGCATATCTAAATGCATGGAACAGTATGCCGCCTCACCGTCCGGAAATTCTTTCGACTTTCATAGGTAAAGTAACACGATTTGTCAGTTTAAAGAAATGGCGACAAAAACGCACCAAAAAAAGAGGGAGTGGCAATATTGACCTTGCATATGAAGAATTGTCTGATTGCATTCCTGCTAATACAACAATTGATGAAGAATTGGAAAACCGAGAAATCGCAAAGCTGATAAATGTTTTTTTAGAAGAGCTTTCAATGTATGAACAAAAAGTTTTTATTTGTAGATATTGGTATTTTGACAGTATTTCTACTATTTCAAATCAATTCGGTTTTAGTGAGAGTAAAGTAAAATCCATGTTGCACCGAACTCGAAAAAAACTACGATCCAAACTAATAAAGGAAGGTGTTATATTTGAAAACAGATAAACTATTTGATGCAATCGCTGAGATTGATGAAAACAAAATCAGAGATGCCAAGATTTTTCCTGCGAGAACAAAGAGAATATGCATTAAACATCCTATTGCATTGGTGGCATCATTTATATTATGTATAACCTTATCTATCCCCGCACTTGCCGCAACAGTAGATCCAATATACTTGATGTTGTATCAAGTATCACCATCTTTGGCACAGATGTTGAAACCTGTTGAATTATCCTGCGAAAATAATGGTATCAAAATGGAGGTTGTTTCTGCTGCAGTTTATGAAAATGAGGCAGCTATATATATTTCCTTACAGGATACAACCGAACAGGGCAGAATAGATGAAACCACCGACCTGTTTGATAGTTATCGTATAAATTGTGGATTCGATTCGTCCGCGTCTTGTAATAGAGTTTCTTTTGATGAGAAAACAGGTGTTGCGACATTTTTAATTAACATCAGTCAAATGAACAATCAAGATATCAACGGAGATAAAATTACGTTTTATTTTACAGAATTCCTCAGCAACAAGAATATATTTGACGGTGAACTTACAGAACTTGACTTAAGCAAAGTTACAGAAGCAAAAGAAACGCAAAAACCAGAATCGTTTAGAGGTGGCAGCGGTACAGATTCGGATTATGAAAATCGATTCAACCTCAAATACTTGATTCCGATGGATGGTGGGGTCTTTTCTCCTGTTGATGATGTTACAATCACAAATATTGGGTTTGTAGAAAATAAACTTCACGTGCAGTTGTATTTCGAAGATATTTTGTCATATGATAATCACGGATATATACTAATGCGTGATAAAGATGGAAAACAAGCAGAAAGCTGTAGCTTCTCATTTTGGGATGACAAAAACAAGGGTAGTTATGAAGAAATTATTTACGATATTACACCGGAAGATATAAGTAATTATAAGGCTTTTGGGTATTTTGTTACCTGTAATAATTTGACAGAGGGTTATTGGCAAGTGACATTTCCCTTAGAGAATATTGAAAACGGTAATGTAGAAACATATAACAAATAAATAACAGAACGAGCCGACCTCTTTTGAAGTGGCTCAGCTTTTACGCAGAAATGTATCACTGGTATTTGTTGGTCTTTATTGCTCGGAAAAAGCTGCAAAAGACTTCTTAATTTTATAAATTCTGACTGCAAATTACCCGAAGCACAGCAGGGTGTAAAACAGCCGATATGTGCATTGATTACGCTGAATTGCTAAAATTCACAACAGGTGATTTGCAATAATTTTTAACGCTCAGTTTGACAGCAAGCGTTAATCGCTTCCCGAACAATACACAAATCAACCTCCCTGTTTTACAGGGAGGTTTTTGCTATATCCGAGGCTTGATAAATCCTGTGAAATATGCTAAAATATTGATAAAAGGAACATATAAGCAATAAAGGAAGGGAAACACTATGAGAATTGCAGTTACTTATGAAAACGGACAGATTTTTCAGCATTTCGGACATACTGAGCAGTTCAAGCTTTATGACATTGTTGACGGAAAAATAACAGCCGAACAGATTATCCCCACCTTAGGAAGCGGACACGGTGCACTTGCAGGCTTTCTTTCCCTCAATAAGGTGGACGCCCTTATCTGCGGAGGAATCGGCGGTGGAGCACAGACTGCCCTTTCAGAAGCAGGCATAAAGCTCTACGGCGGCGTAAGCGGCAGTGCCGACGAGGCGGTAAAAATGTTCGTCGAGGGAAGGCTCAGCTTTAATCCCGATGTGAAATGCGATCATCACGAGCATGAACACGGCGAGGGACATACCTGCGGCTCAGGCGGCTGTGGCAATCATGGCTGTCACTGATAGCTCAATAAACCGTAAAACGGCACTGTTTTCAGCAGTGCCGTTTTTGTGTTATTGTTCCTTCCAGAAGCCGCCTGTATGGAAGTTTTCGTTTCCGAGAGGCTTCGCCGTAAGCCTGAAAATAACACAGCCGTCGGGACATACCAGAGTTTTTGTGTGCCTGTCCTCCCCGCCGAGATTCCGTAAATCTCCGCCGCTTCTTACTGCGTCCATAAGAGGGTTAAGAAGAGACATTGTCTTACTGCATATTCCGTAGCCGTCTTTATTTACGGGACAGCCGTAGGTACAGCGGTATATGTCGCCGATTTCTTCCCCGTTGCGGCAGTAATTTTCGGTATTGTCGCCTCTCATGAAGCCCGTTACCTCGATTTCAAATTCATATTCCTCATTATACCATTTTTTCATACGCCTTCTCCTTGTTGAATCGGATTATCATGCTGATTATAACAGAGCTTTTTCATATTGTCAATAAAACCGACGAAGTTTATTTTTGAAAAAATACTGCATAAAAATACCTTTAATTATCGTAATAAAAGCCGATTATTTTCGTATAATACTGAATATCAGTTCTATATCAATCGGAGATAATTATGAAACGTATATATTCACCATTAAGCGGAAGAGTAATATCCCTTGAAAGCGTCCCAGACCCTGTCTTTGCGGACGGGATTTTAGGCGAGGGCTGTGCAGTAATACCCGAGGACGGAAAAATTCTGAGCCCCGTAAACGGAGTTGTCACCTCGGTAGCGGAAACCTCCCACGCTTTCGGCTTCCTGTCCGATGACGGGCTTGAGGTGCTTGTCCATTTCGGACTTGAAACGGTAGCCCTTAAGGGTGAGGGCTTTACCCTTCATGTCAAGACAGGGGACAAGGTTACCACAGGTCAGCTTATCGCAGAAGCGGATATCGAATTTATCAAGGATAAAGGCATAAATACCACTACTCCCGTTATTGTTACAGGCGGAGCGGACGGTCTTTCTCTTCAGCTTCCCGAGGATAACGTAGCCGCAGGAACAAGCGTTATTATCAGCCTTCAGGAGACTGCCGCAGCGGCAGAAATATCGGAAGAAAAGCCCACGAAGAAAAAGAAGGGGCTGAATTTCGACCTGCTTCAGAAGCTGGGTAAGGTGCTTATGGCGGTTATCGCAGTAATGCCTGCGGCAGGGCTTATGATAAGTATCGGAAAGCTTATCGCCATGGCAGGGGGAGACGTTCCCTTTATCCTTACCGCAGGAAGCGTTATAGAAAATATAGGCTGGGCGATAATAAGCAATCTTCATATACTTTTCGCCGCCGCTATAGGCGGTTCCTGGGCGAAGGACAGGGCAGGCGGTGCCTTCGCCGCCATTCTCGCATTTATTCTGGTGAATAATATAACGGGAGCGGTGTTCGGAGTAACTCAGGAAATGCTCAGTGACCCCGAGGCGGTAGTATATTCCTTCTTCGGACAGGAAATGACGGCGGCGGACTATTTTACCTCCGTTCTCGGTGCTCCTGCCCTTAATATGGGCGTATTTATCGGTATAATTACGGGCTTTATGGGCGGTATAATCTATAATAAATTCTATAATTTCAGGAAGCTTCCCGACGCCCTCTCCTTTTTCAACGGAAAGAGATTTGTTCCCCTTGTGGTTATATTATGGTCGGTTATAGCGGCACTTGTCCTCTCGGTAGTATGGCCTCTTATCCAGTCGGGAATAAACGCCTTCGGAATCTGGATAGCCAATTCCTCGGAAAGCTCGCCTATGCTTGCTCCCTTCGTATACGGAACTCTCGAAAGGCTTCTCTTACCCTTCGGGCTTCATCATATGCTCACAATACCCATGAATTATACCTCCTTCGGCGGAGCCTATGAAATAATGACGGGTATAAACGCAGGTACAACCGTTTACGGTCAGGACCCTTTATGGCTCGCATGGGTAAACGACCTTATCAATTTCAGAAATGCAGGCGATACTGCCTCCTATAACGCTCTTATCAATTCTGTTACTCCTGCCCGCTTTAAGGTAGGTCAGATGATAGGAGCGACGGGGCTTCTCATGGGTGTTGCCCTCGCCATGTACCGACGGGTGGACAAGGACAAGCGTAAGAAATATCGCTCAATGTTTATTTCTACCGCTCTTGCAGTATTCTTAACAGGCGTGACCGAGCCTGTTGAGTTCATGTTTATGTTCTGTGCGGTACCGCTATATATCGTATATGCGATTATTCAGGGGCTTGCCTTTGCGGCTTCGGATGTAGTAAATCTGAGGCTTCATTCCTTCGGAAATATCGAATTTGCCACCCGTGTACCCATGTCCGTAAGCGCAGGGCTAACAGGCGATATAATAAATTTCCTTATATGCGTTGTGATATTCTTTATAATCGGCTATCTTGTTTCCTATTTCATGATAGGAAAATTCCGCTACGCTACTCCCGGGCGATTGGGTAATTATACTGCAGGAGCAGGAAGCGAGGGAGAGGATATCCCTGTAGGGACTACAGCCTCCGCAGAAGCGGCAGGAGACCGTCCCGAACGTATAATAAGCCTTCTCGGCGGACGGGAGAACATTGTTTTCGTGGACGCCTGTATGACGAGGCTCAGAGTAACGGTAAAGAATCCTGATAAGGTGGCGGAAGAAACGGCATGGAAGGCGGAGGGAGCTCTCGGTCTTATAAAGAAGGGAGAAGGAATTCAGGCGATTTACGGACCTGAAGCGGATATCCTTAAATCGGATATTAACGATATTCTTTGATATGAAAATAATGACGCTTAATACCCATAGTCTTGTGGAAAAGGATTATGAAAAAAAGCTTATTGCTTTTACCGAGGGGATACTGAAGGAGGCTCCCGATATAATCGCTCTCCAGGAGGTAAATCAGTCCGTCTCGGCGGATTTAGTTTCCCCCTCTGAGGGATATAGTCCTTGTGCTGACGTAACTGTCCGAAGGGATAACCACGCTTATAACGCAGTACGCCTTTTGTCGGAAAAGGGGTTTTCCTATTACTGGACATGGCTTCCTCTGAAACGAGGCTATACGATATACGACGAGGGAATAGCGATACTTTCGAGAACGCCCTTTCATGAAACCCGTATTATTGAGGTAAGCGCTGTTCAGGACTATAAAAACTGGAAAACCCGTAAGCTATTGGGGATAAATACTCTGGGGCAATGGTTTTACAGCGTTCACTACGGCTGGTGGGAGGATGAAGATTCTTTTTCCGAGCAGTTTAAGAGAACTGGAAAACTGCTGGATAAAAGCGAGAAAATATGGCTTATGGGGGATTTCAACAATCCTGCCGAAATAAGGGGAGAGGGCTACGATTTAATGACCGCTTCAGGCTGGTATGACTGTTACAATGAGGCGGCGGAAAAGGACGAGGGAAAAACCGCAGAGGGTAAAATAGACGGATGGAAGGAACGGAAAGGGGCTCATGATAAAATGAGGCTTGATCAGATATGGTGTAACGAGCCGATAAAGCCGAAAAGCTGTTATACAGTTTTTAACGGGCGGCGGTATCCTGTGGTGTCCGATCACTTCGGTGTAATCGCCGAAATATGACTATGAAAAGGAGAGACTTATCTTGAAGGTTTTTAACTATACAGTAAGGGACGAGCTGGGTATTCATGCCCGTCCTGCAGGACTTCTCGTGAAGCTTGCCAAGGGCTTTGAAAGCGAGATAACGATAGAAAAGGGTGCGGCTAAGGCTTCCTGCAGGAAGCTTATGGCGGTTATGGCTATGGGGATAAAGAAGGGTGATACCGTGACCGTGACGGTAAACGGCCCTGACGAGGAAAGGGCGGCGGAGGAAATTACAGGCTTTTTTGAAAAATACCTTTAAATAAAGGGAGGAGCTATGACGAAATATACAGGAAGGGGCGCTTCCCGAGGTATAGCAATCGGGAAAATACGGATTTTCGACGACGGCAGGCCTGAGGTTGAAAAACGTGATATAACGGATATTGAAGCGGAAAGAGAAAGGCTTGTTACTGCGAAGAATAATGCGATAAAACAGCTCAGCCTTATTTACGAGAAGGCGGTAAAAAGAGTTGGTGAGGAAAATGCGGAAATTTTCGATATCCATATAATGATGATTGAGGACGAGGATTATAACGACAGAGTAACCGCCATAATTGAGACAGGAGTTAATGCGGAATATGCTGTGACCATAGCCTGCGGCGAATTTTCAGAGCGTTTTTCTTCTATGGATGATGAATATATGAGAGCAAGAGCCGCCGATATAAGGGATATATCACAGCGTATAATCCGCTGTTTAAGCGGCTCCTCCGAAGAAGAAACCGACTCCGAGGAGCCTTATATTATCTGTGCCGAGGACCTTTCTCCCAGCGAAACGATAACCCTTGATAAAGAAAAGGTGATTGCCTTCGTTACGGCAGGAGGCTCAGTAAACTCCCACACCGCTATCCTTGCCCGAAGTATGAATATTCCTGCAGTAACGGGTCTCGGTAAGGACTTTCTTTCCGAGATAAAAAACGGCCAGAGGGCAGTAGTTGACGGGGAAAAGGGAGAGCTTTTCGTAAATCCCGATCCTTCCCTTTCTGAGCTTATGCTTAAAAGAGAGCAGGGCTTTAAAGAGGAAAGAAACGCACTTATAAGTCTTAAGGGACAGCCGAATATTACTCCTGACGGACGGGAAATAGACATATTCGCAAATATCGGAAGTATCGGGGACATAGAAGCCGTAATGGAAAACGACGGGGGAGGAATCGGACTTTTCAGAAGCGAATTTCTTTATCTCGGAAGAAACGACTACCCCGACGAGAACGAACAGTTCCGTGCCTACAGATACGTTCTTGAAAAAATGAATCCGAAAAGGGTAATAATCCGTACTCTCGATATAGGAGCGGATAAACAGGCGGAATATTTCGGGCTGCCCCAGGAGGAAAATCCCGCCCTCGGGCTAAGGGCGATAAGAATATCCCTCACGAGACCCGAGCTTTTCCGTACACAGCTCAGAGCTCTTTACCGAGCTTCGGTTTACGGAAACCTCGGGATTATGTTCCCGATGATAACCTCCGCCGAGGAGGTGGAGAAGATACTGGAATTCTGCGGAAAAATAAGGGCAGAGCTTAAAAGCGAGGGAACAGCTTTTTCCGACAAGGTACAGCTCGGTATCATGATAGAGACGCCTGCCTCAGCGATAATCAGCGATATACTGGCTCCCATGGTGGATTTTTTCAGCGTGGGCACCAACGACCTTATCCAGTATACTCTTGCCTGTGACCGCCAAAACGACAGCCTCGAAAGCTTCACGAATCCGAAGCATGAAGCGGTCATGAGGCTTATAGAGAAAGCCGCCCGAAACGCTCATGAAAACGGGAAATGGATAGGTATATGCGGTGAACTGGGCTCCGATACCTCTCTTACAGGAAAATTTATCGAAATGGGAATAGACGAGCTTTCGGTTTCACCCTCTGATATTCTGAGGGTAAGAAAAGCAGTCAGAGATTATAAAGGATAATTAAAACCCCCGTCCTGAGGACGGGGATTGACTGTTTATTTTCCTGCGGTATAGTTCTTGTAATAGGTAAGAATAGTATCCTCACAGGTTTCAAGCACACGGAGCATAACGCTGCTGTATGCGCCCGGGTCAACCTTCAGCTCGTGAAGAACGAAGTTGAACTGGGTTTCGCCCTGTTCGGGACGGGTGAAGAACATTTCGTCGAAATCTATCGCAAGTGAACAGATAAGGGTGAAGGCGCTGTTATCGTCTCCTGCAAGGTTATGGGGATAACCCTTACCGTCATAACGTTCATGGTGATGCATACATATATCCGCACATACCTTTACGAAATAGCGGCAGGCGTTGGATGGATTCATCCAGATAAGGTCGGCACCTGCTACAGTGTGGCTTTCATAGGTGGCTGCGTCGGAGGTATATCTTTTTTCAACACCGCCGCAGAGACTGTCCGGGATGCACATCTGACCGATATCATAGAAGTAAGAAGCCTTTGTAATGACATTTATATGAGAACGGTCAAGCTCGTTGTCTCTTGTAAAAGCGGCATACTCGTTGAGAAGAATACCTGTGAGGCCAGAAACTCTGACATATTTTTCATCGCTTCTGTTATTGTTTGTGAGATATCTTTTATAGATAGTTGTAAGCTTGGAAATATAAGCTTCCATTTCATTAAGGTCATTTTCGGAAATAGTGCTGACCTCTGCCTTAGGCTTCTGTGCAGGACCGTCCATGCCGAAAAGAGTACAGAGACGCTTAAGGATATCGTCGCTGGAGAAGGGCTTGCTGATAAAACCGTTTACGTTATGTATCATAGCCTTCTGTACGTTGGTTTTGGTAGGCTCTGCGGTAATAAGAATAATCGGAATATCCTCGATGCCGTTTTTCTTAAGAAGCTCGATAACGCTGAAGCCATCGAGAACGGGCATTGAAATATCCAGCAGTATCGCGTCTACGGCAGGGTTCTTGTCCAGAACGATTTTAAGAGCGGAAAAGCCATTGCTCGCTTCCGATACCTTGAACTTAGATTCAAGGATATTTATAAGTATTTCACGGTCGATTTCGGAGTCATCAACCACGAGAACATGTTTGTCTGCCATAATTTAATCTCCTGTTCGGGAATGTATTGAGAGGATAACTGCCCGAAAAAGCATTTCGGGGATCATCCTGATGGAAGTATAATTCTATATTAAAATACAGTTCTCAGGAATTTCCGTCTATGCAGGCAATGATCTGTTCCTGTAAGGGAAGAATATCGATGAGTAAAGCCTTTGCTTTATCATTTTCTCCTGCACGAAGGGAGGCTACGATTTCGGTATATGCCTCATAGAGAGGTGTAAGAGAGAGATTTCCTGTTATGCCCTTAAGAGTATGAGTCTTTGCTACGGCTGTTTCATAGTCGCCGCTTTCAAAATATTCAAGAGAAGCGTTTTCCTCTGCGTTCTTCTTGAACTTTCCGAGCATACGGACATAAAGTCCCGCATTACCCATAAATCTTCCTAAAGCTTCGTCAGTATCTACACCTAAAGCCTTGAGCTTTTCAATAAGTTCCATTTCATTTTCCTTTCAGTCAGATTCACTCTGACAGCAAATTACTTTTTATCACTATATATTTTATCATTTTACGGGTTAAACAACAATTAGTATAATTGCCAAAATTGTAAGGCGGATTTAGTGCGTTTTAGCACAATAATACATAACATTGTAACAAAATCAGAATATTATCCCTTAAGAGGGCGGTTAAAATAAAAAAGGAGCCCTAGTGAGCTCCTTTTGAAATGAATTACTTCTTCTTATTCTTGTTAATCTTGGTGATAATTGTTACAACAATACATGCTGCAAGAAAAACACCTGCGATAATAAAAAGCGGGATAGGAAGCTCTGTTCCTGTCATAGGGTTTGCTGCCAGAATAGAGAACATAGTTATTTTCCTTTCTTTATTTCTTCTTTGATAAAACGATAAATACGATTACTACGACCACAACTATTACTGCTGCTGCTATAGCCACGATAATAAGAGAGGAGTCTCTTGCGGCTAAATCGGTGGTGCTTGCGCCTGTTGTAGCAGTACTGTCTGAAACGGTAGCTGCTGCGGTTGTTTCCGCACCGCTTTCAGTTTCGGGAGCGGCTGTGGTTGTTGTCTCGGTTTCTTCCACGGTTTCGGGAGCTTCTGTAACGGCTGCTGTTTCTTCGGTAACTGCCTCGGTTACTTCCTCAGTAACAGCTTCTTCGGTTTCTGCTTCAGTAATAACCTCTTCGGTTTCTGCTTCGGTAACAACCTCTTCTGTTTCTGCCTCGGTCTGAGCTTCTGTCACTACCTCTTCAACAGGATCTTCTACAACTTCAGCTTCTGTCACTACTTCTTCAGACTCTTCTGTAACAGCAGGAGCAACTGTATATTCGCCCTTTCCGTTAAGAGCCATGATTATGCTTCCGTCAGCGGCAATAGCCTCTGCACTTATAACGTCCATGGAGTATAATGTACTCTTATTACCCCATTCGTTAATGGCAATAATTGTATTCCAGGCAGGAAGGGTTACTGTACGGTTATCGAAATAGCCTGTAATGGTATAGGTTCCGTCTCCGAGATTCTTGATCTCAGCGTTCTTGCCATCCCATTCCTTTTCATTAAGGTCTGAGTAGCCGAAGTCCATCCATTCTGCCGCTCCGAGAGCGATATGACCCTGAAAGGGGAGAGAGGCTGTTTCAGGGGCGTCTGCGTAGAAGCCGTCGGCAAGGTCCTTTTCATAGGCTTCATTATCGGTTACCTTTACGGTGAACTTTAATGCATAAATATTTTCGAGGGGCTTCGATTCAGCAACGGTAACGCTCTTTTTCCAGCTTGCACTGGTGAACTCAAGTCCCGAATAGCTTTCTCCTGTTGCATTAAGAACTGCGGAAACGTTTGCAGTAAGCATAATGCAGGCGGTTAATGCAGATACAATAACGGCGGTTAATTTTCTGAATTTCATTTTTATGTCGACCTTTCTTTCGTCTATACTATATTTTTATCTTTAAACAGTTATATTATAGTCTTATTAAAGCCATTTGTCAATAATAATTGTCTAAATTTGACGGGATAGCCAAAATATACATTTTTTTAACAAAATAATGTCAGAAAGTAGATAAAAAGGAGTGAAAAGCTTTTCATAAAACAAATTCACCACGCTGAAAAATTACAGGCGTGGTGAATTATGTATTGGAAAGGGAATTACTTAGCGAAATCAACTACGCGGCTTTCACGGATAAGATTGATCTTGATCTGGCCGGGATATTCCATTTCCTTTTCGATTTTCTGAGCGATTTCTCTTGCGAGAACAACCATTTTAGCGTCATCAACTGCGTCAGGCTTGATCATTATGCGGATTTCGCGGCCTGCCTGAATAGCGAAGGACTTGTCGACGCCTTCATAGGATGAGCATATTTCTTCGAGCTTCTGTAAGCGCTTGATGTAGTTTTCATAATTTTCGCTTCTTGCGGCAGGACGAGCGGCACTGATAGCGTCGGCAGCCTGAACGAGACAAGCGATAACAGTCTTGGCTTCAACATCGCCGTGGTGAGCCTCAATAGCGTGGATAACGTCGGCACTTTCCTTATATTTCTTACATACGTCAACGCCGATATGTACATGAGAGCCTTCAATTTCCATGCTGAGCGCCTTACCGATATCGTGGAGAAGACCTGCTCTTCTTGCGAGAGTAGCGTCAACGCCCAGCTCGTCAGCCATCATGCCTGCGAGATGAGCAACCTCGATAGAGTGGGTAAGAACGTTCTGGCTGTAGGAGGTACGATAGTAGAGACGTCCGATAAGCTTAACGAGTTCGGGATTAAGTCCGTTGACGTTAGTTTCGAGGATAGCTCTTTCACCCTCCTGCTTGATCTTCTGTTCAACCTCGTGCTTGGCTCTTTCAACCATTTCTTCGATACGGGTAGGATGGATTCTTCCGTCCTGAATAAGTCTTTCAAGTGCGATTCGTGCAATTTCGCGGCGAACCTTATCATGGCTTGAAAGTGTGATTGCTTCGGGTGTATCGTCAATAATAAGGTCAACGCCCGTAAGCTGTTCAAGGGTACGGATATTACGGCCTTCACGACCGATGATACGACCCTTCATTTCATCGTTGGGGAGCGGTACAACGGAAACCGTCATTTCGGAAACCGTGTCAGCCGCAAGTCTTGCGATTGCAAGAGAGATATGGCTTCTTGCCTTATCGTCGCATTCGTCCTTGATCTTCTGTTCAAAGGCCAGGATTCTCATAGCCTTTTCTCTGTCAAGCTCGCTGTCGAGCATCATTAAGAGATGCTCCTTAGCCTGTTCTGTCGTAAAGCCGGAAATTCTTTCGAGAATATCCATCTGGCTTTTCTTGATTGTTTCGGCTTCAAGAAGCTTTTCTTCCGCCTTTTTATTCTTGGCGGTAAGGCTTTCTTCAAGCTTTTCAATCTTGTCGTTCTTCTTGTCGAGATTTTCTTCCTTCTGCTGTAAACGTCGTTCTGAACGTGAAACCTCTGCGCGGCGCTCTTTAAGCTCCTTGTCGGTTTCTGATTTCATTTTCTGGATTTCTTTTTCAGCCTGACCTCTTAAACGGTAAATCTCGTCCTTAGCCTCGACGAGCTTCGTTTTCTTTTCGGTTTCAGCTTTTTCATGAGCCTCGGAAACTATTCGCTGTGCTTCCTTTTCGGCTGATTCAATCTGTGCTTCTGCGTCCTTTTTTCTCTTGTTATAGCCCATTCTGTAGGAAATTATTCCTGCAACAGCGGCACCGACAAGAAGAGCAGCAACGATAAGCACAATCGCAATCACTAAATCCATGAAACCCATCCCTCCTTTTCTGTTATTCCTTGATTACAAAGGTCTTCCCCCGTACATAAGGCAACAGCAAAGAGAGACAGCTCCGACATAGTGTCCGGCGCTATCATTCCTGCCCAAAATAAATATAAAATAAAGTTCAATTTATCCGTGAATAACCCGAGTGGATTATATTGCATTATTAGTACATGGAGATAATATGTAAACCAAGATGGTGAAAATAATTATAAATAGCTGTATTTAAACGTATGTGTATACAACATATTCACAAAAATATTTTAATACATTTTTACCAAATTGTCAAGGTTTTTTTGCAGATTTTATGAAAATTAGCAAAAAATTCTTGACTAAACGTTACCTGTGTGCTATACTAAATAGCGTTGTTTACGAATCTGTAAGCCGGCGTGATGGAATTGGCAGACGTGCCGGACTCAAAATCCGGTGGTAGCGATACCGTGCGGGTTCGACCCCCGCCGCCGGCACCATAAAATTACGTCCCCCTCACTCTGAGGGGGACGTAATTTTTTGTTATGCCGTTCGGGAGGTCGAACCCGAAGGTTCTGACCCCCGCTTGTGTAAATTTAAGCAAAGGTATAAAACGGGAATATCTCCCTCACTCTGAGGGGGACATAATTTTATATTTAGCCTCACACATCAGCCAGCCTTAAAATGGCCTCCCTGTAAATCTCTCTCAGCTTAAGGAACTTATCGAGAGGGATATATTCGTTCTTCTGATGCTCGGTCATTTCCATATCGGGAAAGCAGGGTCCGAAGGCTACGATGTTTTTCATGGCTCTCGCATAGGTGCCGCCGCCGATAACCTTAGGCTCGGTCATATCGCCTGTAAGGCTTCTGTAGACCTCGGTAAGCTTTGCAACCGTACCACTGTCCTTCGGCATATAAACGGGGGGCGTCCATTCAAGGCGTGTAACCTCTACGCCGTAGGGCTCGCTCTCCGACTTTATTATAGCTTCAATTTCATCGCCGTCAAAGCTTACGGGACAACGCATATTTACAATAATACTGCATTCATTTTCGTTACATTGGAGAACGCCAACATTAAAGGTGAGCCTTCCGCTTTTATCGTCGGAAAGGTCTACGCCGATTTTTTCCCCGTAGATACCGCTTCCTATTTTATCGCAGTAGAATTTCACAAAGGGACTTTCCGCTCCCTTTTCCTGTGCAGTTAGAAAAGCCTTTGAAATCGCATTTTCTCCCATTTCGGGCATAGCTCCGTGAGCGGAAACTCCGTTTTCGCTTATTTTCACGGGAGAGCCGTTTTTGTCGAGGCTGATTTCTGCGTAATCGGGCACCATGTTATGAGCGTTACCGCCCTTGGCGGAAAGGATTCCGCTTTTTTCACGGGGCATTGATAATTTCAGGTTTAAAATGCCTTTTTCGCCGTATATTGCAGGAAAATCCCCGTCGGGAGTAAAGCCGAAAACAGGAAGCTCCTCATTATTTCTGTAATATTCCATATCTGGCCAGTCGCCTGTTTCCTCGCTCTGACCGAAGATTATACGGATCCTTCTTTTAAGCCTCATTCTGAGCCTTGCTATATCCTTCATGGCGAAAATACATGCCGCCGCAGGGCCTTTATCGTCCACAACGCCTCTTCCGCAGAGTTTTTCGCCCTTTTCGTCGGAAACTATTGTTGCCGAAAAAGGCTCGGTATCCCAGCCCTTTCCCTCGGGAACAACGTCAAGATGGACAAGTATACCTATCATTTCATCGCCGTCGCCTATTTCTGCCCAGCCTACCTGATTATCGCAGTTCTTCACTTTCATTCCGAAGCCTTCACAGGTTTCGAGAGCATACATAAGAGCGTCGTGAACTTCCTGACCATA
The DNA here is from genome assembly GCA_045602405.1 of Ruminiclostridium sp. GTDB lineage: Bacteria > Bacillota > Clostridia > Oscillospirales > Ruminococcaceae > Ruminiclostridium_E. Next base: position 204,773 of record JAZSBN010000043.1, on the reverse strand, counting down.
GGGGGCTTCGGGGTTGCCGGTCTCCTGAGCTACGCTTCTGAAACGGCACAGCTTATCGAGAAATTCTATCATTTCATCCATTTTTCTTCTTCCTTTCAGGACAGCTTTTCAAAACGGTATTTCTGCTTGACCTCGGGGTATTTCTCCCTGTCGGTTTCAGACAGGAACATTTCAAGAGGTCTGGCATAAACCTTGAAATCCCCGTATAATGCACGGTAGATAACCAGCTTTTCGCCGCTTTCGGTATGTTCCGCCACTGAAATTATCTCGTAGCAGTATTCTGTTCCTTTATCCTCGTCGGTTAAAAGCTCGCGCTTGAAATGAGCTACTACCGTACCGTTTGTCAAATCCTGTTCTGTCATTCTGTTCACCTGAATTATTATATATTGTACAGTACTGCCGTTTTATTATTCATTTTCAAAAAGAGGGGTGGAGAAATAGCGTTCCGCAGTATCGGGGAGCACTGTTACAACAGTTTTACCCTTACCAAGCTTTTTCGCCAGCTTCTTTGCCGCCGCTACATTTGTGCCGCTTGAAATTCCGCACATTATGCCCTCGAGGCGGGCTAAATCCTTTGCGGTTTCGATAGCCTCCTCGTCGGAAACTATGTAAACGTTGCTGTATATATTAAGATCGAGATTTCCGGGGATAAGTCCGTCGCCAATACCCATCTGGAGGTGAGTACCGATAGTACCGCCTGCGAGAATTGCGGCGTTTTCGGGTTCTACTGCCCAGATTTCGATATCGGGATTCTGAGCCTTAAGAGTCTTGCCTATTCCGCTTATTGTACCGCCTGTTCCGAAGCCTGAGCAGAAGCCGTGGATTTCCTTTCCTGCCTGTTCGAGAATTTCAAGACCTGTGTGATGTCTGTGTACTAAGGGATTGGCCTTGTTTTCAAACTGCTGGGGGATATATACGTTGGGATTTTCTTCCTTCATTCTTTCCGCAGTACGCAAGCATTCGTCGATACAGTCTCCGATATTGCCTGCGTCATGAACGAGAATTACCTCTGCGCCGTAATGCCTTACGAGCATTCTTCTTTCCTGGCTTACCGAGTCGGGCATTATTATAACGGTCTTGTAGCCCTTTACTGCACCTACGAGAGCAAGTCCGATACCCTGATTACCGCTCGTGGGCTCTACTATTATGGTATCCTTGTTGATGATGCCTTCTCTTTCGGCAGTAAGTATCATATTATAGGCTGTTCTTGTCTTTATGGAGCCGCCTACGTTAAGACCCTCAAATTTAACGAGGATTTCGGCGCTGTCCTCATCAGTCATATTATTAAGTCGGATAAGGGGAGTATGCCCTATAACCTCCAGTATATTATTGCTTATCATTATTATGTCTCCCTTTCAGAAATGATTGAATCAAATAATTATATCACATCTGATTATATTACGTCAAGGCGGAAATAGTGAAAAACCGTACTGTTTTTATACAGTACGGTTTTACTTATGATATCATGCCTCGGCCTCAAAGCTTACCTTTTCAGCGGTTTCTTCCTTCTTTTCCTCGGCCTTTTCGGCTTCTTCCGTTCGTTTCGCTCTTATTTCCGCCAGTTTTTCAGCCTGAGCCTCACGGATTTCGTTGAGCTTACTCAGTAATTCATCTATGGTAGTTGCCTTTACGGTGCGGTCTTCGCCGTCGCCCAGCATGCCCTCGATAAGCTTTGCACGGATAGAAACCTCTCCGTCGGCATTTACGGTAATTCCGTAGCTTTCTACCATGTCTGCGTCCTCGCCAAGCTTTTCCTTAGCGGCTTCAATGTCCGATACGCTCTGTTCGATGATACCTTCATATTCAGCGGCAACATTTTCGTCAGCCGCCATTTTTTCAAGAAGGTCGGGAGTAATAAGGACGTTATACTTACCCTTACCCTTTGCTAAAAGGGAGTTGGCCTCCTCGTCGCTGCTGAAATCGGAGATAATGAAATCCATATCGGGATATTTTTCCTTAAGCTTCTTGAGATAATCCTGAGCTGTTTCGCTGAGCTTGTCGTTTTTTTCGGTGGTAGCTTCTATCTTCATACCGCCGTAGTCCTTATCCTTCTTAGCTACCTGATTATCGAGAAGGGAGGAAAAATCCGCTCTGTCGGTATTTGCCTGCTTCTTTTCTTCCTTTTCGCCCTTCGAATGAGGCTTTACAGCGTCATAGGACTTTCCGCCCACGCTGTTCATGTAATTTCTGTATCCGCCTATATTAACCATGATAAAACATCCTTTCGTTATAATATGGTAAATATTATATCGGCAGTATCATGGCAAATATTAAGGCAATACCGCACAATTATTGTCGTGTGATTGCGAAGTTGAATTTTTCGTCAGACGATACAAAAAGCACAGTCAATACTGTATGTATTAACGAGCATTTTTGTGAAGTATGACGGAAAAGGCACAAGCAAGCACGCGGCAAAGGCGTCAGACGTTAATTGTGTGGTGTTGCCTTAAGCTAAAAATTCAAAATCTATTGACAAATCCTGTAAAATGTTGTATAATTCGCTTTAGTTGCAAAAAGCATAAAAACGCAAAAGCGTTAAAGCTTTAAATCAATAACGGAGGGAAATATAATGGGTTTAATACTCACTATACTTATTATCTATGTGCTCGCCGCCATAGGAATAGGTGTATACTGTAACAGAAAATCAAAAACCGTCAATGAGTTCGTTCTCGGAGGACGTTCGGTAGGCCCCTGGATTACTGCCTTCGCCTACGGAACAAGCTATTTCTCGGCGGTTATTTTCGTAGGTTATGCAGGACAGTTCGGCTGGAACTTCGGCGTAGCCTCTACATGGATAGGCTTAGGAAACTGCTTTATCGGCTCTCTTATGGCATGGGCACTTATGGGCCGCCGTACAAGAGTAATGTCGAAGCATCTTGAAAGCTCAACAATGCCCGAATTCTTCGAAAAGCGTTATATGAGTAAGGCTCTGAAGATTGCGGCGGCGGTAATAGTTTTCCTTTTCCTTATTCCTTATACAGCTTCCGTTTATAACGGACTTTCCCGTCTTTTCGGTATGGTGTTTGAGGTTGACTATTCCGTATGCGTAATAGCTATGGCTGTTATTACTGCGGTTTACGTTATTCTCGGCGGCTATAAGGCTACCGCTTATAACGACTTCGTTCAGGGTATAATCATGCTTATTGGTATCGTAGCGGTGGTTATGGCTACCCTCGGAAACAAGGGCGGCTTCTTCGAGGCTATGAAGCAGTTAGCCGAAGTAGAAGTAGAAAACGGTGCTATGGCAGGAATGAAGGGCGGCTTCGCAAGCTTCTTCGGCCCCGACCCGATAAATCTTATCGGCGTAGTAATACTTACCTCTCTCGGTACATGGGGACTTCCCCAGATGGTTACAAAGTTCTATACCATCAAGGATGAACGTTCTATAAAGTCAGGTACCGTCGTTTCTACAGTTTTCGCCCTCGTTGTGGCAGGCGGCTGTTACTTCCTCGGCGGCTTCGGACGTATATTCATAACAGGTGAAAACGTTGTGAACGGAGTGCCCGTAAACGGCTTCGATTCCATTATTCCCACAATGCTTGAAAGCCTTCCTGATTTACTTATAGGAATAGTTGTGGTTCTGGTACTTTCCGCTTCTATGTCCACTCTTTCTTCTCTTGTTCTTACTTCAAGCTCTTCGATTACCCTCGACCTTATAAAGCCCTTTATCTGTAAGAATAAGCTCAGCGAGAAGAAATCCCTTGTAATCATGAGAATATTCATCGGAATATTCCTTCTTGTTTCGGTAATTATCGCTCTTAATAAAAATGCTCTTATTACCGACCTTATGGGTTATTCCTGGGGCGCTCTTGCCGGTGCCTTCCTCGCTCCCTTCCTCTACGGTCTTTTCTGGAAGGGCGTTACAAAGGCGGCTGTTGTGGCAAGCTTCATCTTCGGTATCGGCGCTACCGTTGCTCACCTTATCGCTAAGTCCTGCGGCGCTATTTCAGGAACAGTATTAGGCTTTACCGCCGCTTCTCCCGTTAATCTCGGTGCGGCAATAATGCTTGTATCTCTCGTTATCGTTCCTGTAGTGAGTCTTCTTACTCCCAAGATGAAGAAGGCGGATTTAGACAGCATTTTCAGTTGCTACAACAAGAAGGTAACCGTTAATCAGGCGGACGCGATCCCCGAAAACGGAGAGGCTGCAGAAAACAGTTGAAAAAAGTAAAATTATGTGTTATAATGCTAAGTAATGTTCAGATAGTGGGGCAGGCGGATTTCCGCTTGTCCTGCTTTTCCGTATAAAAAGTTATGAAAGGTATGGTATTAAAATGTATTTTAACAAGGATATCGAAACTATGCCCCGTGCCGAGCTTGAAAAGCTCCAGCTTGAAAAGCTGAAGAAGGTTGCGGTGTACTGCTATGAAAACGTAAAGCTTTATAAGGATAAATTTGATAATGCAAAATTCGACCCCAATAAGATAAAGACACTTTCCGATATAAATTATATGCCCTTTACAACAAAGGCAGATTTCAGGGATAATTACCCCTTCAATATGTTCGCTGTGCCTATGAAGAAGATTCTTCGTCTCCACGCTTCTTCGGGTACAACAGGTAAGCCCACAGTAGTAGGCTATACCAGAAACGACCTTGAGATGTGGAGCGAATGTATGGCGCGTCTCGTTATGGCGGCAGGCGCAACCGACGAGGATATCGTTCAGATATGCTTCGGCTACGGTCTTTTTACAGGCGCTCTCGGCCTCCACTACGGCCTTGAAAAGCTTGGTGCAACCGTAATCCCCAGCTCCTCGGGCAATACTGAGAAGCAGGTTATGCTTATGAAGGACTTCGGCACAACCGCCCTTGTAGCTACACCCTCCTACGCCCTCAGAATAGGCGAGGTTATCGAGGAAATGGGTATCGCTCCCGAGGATATAAAGCTTCGTCTCGGACTTTTCGGCTCCGAGGGCTGTACTCCCGAAATGAGAGCGCAGATTGAAAGCCGTCTCCACCTTTTTGCTACCGATAACTACGGCATGAGCGAGCTTATCGGCCCCGGCGTTTCGGGCGAATGTACCGAGCGCTGCGGTATGCATTTCTGTGAGGATCACTTCCTCCCCGAAATTATTGATCCTGCTACCGATACAGCCTGTGCGGAAGGCGAAAGCGGAGAGCTTGTAATCACAACTCTCAGCAAGGAAGCTCTTCCTGTACTCCGTTACAGAACTCACGATATTACCTCTGTTACATACGAGCCTTGTAAGTGCGGAAGAACCTCTGCAAGAATGATGAAGCCTACAGGAAGAACAGACGATATGCTGAAAATCCGCGGCGTTAACGTATTCCCCTCACAGATTGAAAGCGTACTTATGGTTATGCCCGAAATTGCACCCTATTACGAGCTTGTAGTAAGCAGAAGCGGAACAGCCGACAATCTTGAGGTAAGAGTTGAGCTTGCTGACGCTACGCTTCTCGACAGCTACGGTAATCTTGAAAATTTAAGAAAGAAAATCAACGGTAATTTAAAGACTGTCCTCGGTATAGATACAAAGGTTTCTCTCGTAGAACCCAAGTCTATCGAAAGAACAGCAGGCAAGGCAAAGAGAATCATTGATAAGCGTCCTAAGGAGACCGCTGTATTCTCTGTCGAGAAATAAATGCCGGATTAAATAATACTGCCCTTAAGGCGAAAGCTAAAAAGTCTTAATGGCAGTATTTTTATGCTATAGAAACAAAAAAGTTTGCTAAATTTTAGCCAAAATAACATTGCAAAAATCTTAAATTTGATATATTATAAATAAGTATGCTGAATTTGGCAGAAATCTTCCTATGAAGGGAATGAAATAATTGGAAAATATAATTGATTCTATTATAGATATTGATAAAACTGCCCGCAATAAGGTGAGTGACGCTAAGGAAAAGGCTTCCGAAATACTGGATAATGCGGTCAGCGGTAAAGATAAGCTCCGCACCGAAAGCCGTAACGAGCTTAATAAGGAAATTGAAGAAAGATGCGGCAGTATAAGAGAAAATTCCGACAGGGCGATTTCCCTCGCCGAGGAGGAGGCAGAGAAGAAATGCCGTCTTCTTGAAGAAATTATGGATAAGGGAAGAGAATCCTGGAAATCGGAAATCGTCGGAAGAATAACCGGCAGATAGTCCGGAAGGAAGGTTCAGTAATATGTCCAATAATGCTATCGTCGCCAAATCGAAGGCGATTTATGGCGGCTTTCTTAAAAAGGAAGATTATATAAATCTTATCCATAAGGGTTCTGTCGGCGCAGTAGTATCCTACCTTAAAACCAAGCCCAGATACAGGGCGGTATTCGGTAATGTGAATGAATTCGCAGTACACAGAGCACAGGCCGAGGAGCTGGTAGCCAAGAATGTTTTCGACAGCTATATGAGAATATGCCGTTTTGCGGCAGGGAATAAAAACGGGATAATGAGCTTCTATATAAAGAAGCTTGAAGCGGAACAGCTTATAAAGGCCGTTATCGCCGTTAATACAGGCGCCCAGGATGAGTTTTTCGGCGACCTTCCGCCTTATCTTATGGAAAAGCTTTCCTTTAAAGCGGAGGAAGTAGCTTCGGCGAAGAATTTCAGAAGCCTTCTTTCGGCTTTATCAAAGACCCGTTATTATAAAGCTCTTTATCCTGTTTTAAGTGTGGATTCCCCTGATATAGAAGAGGCGGTTATTACAATAAACTGCTGTTATATAAGGTGGGCTTTTACCAAGATAAATGAAGAGGTAAGAGGAAAAGCCAAGGATAGAATCAAGAGCTTTTTCCTGAGAAAGGCTGACCTTGACAATCTTCTTCTTTGTTACAGACTGAGAAGTAATTTCATCACCGATCCCGAGGAAATAGAGAAGCTTCTCATTCCCTATCATCACAGGCTCAGGCTGGCTGATATCGACGCTGCATTAAGAAGCGGCGATCCTGTTGAAGCTCTTAAAAGGCTTTTTGTAGAGAAAAAGCTGGGAGAAAAGCTTATGAGAAAGGAAGATTGTCCCGAAACAGGTGCGGCGGCCTCGGCCTTCAGATTCTTCCGCCACAGTCTTGCGCTTACCGATAATGAAACAGAAGCGCTTTATTCACTTATGATGCTTTTTGAAACGGAAGCATTCAATATATACAGAATTATTGAGGGCGTACGCTACGGCTTACCGCCCGAAGAAATTGAAAAATATATTATTTTATGAAAGGTAAGGTAACAGCATGGCAATCGAAAAATTGACGCTTGTGGATGTTGAGGGAAGCCTCAAAAAAATCAACAAGACGCTGGTTAAATGCTGTGAAAGCGGCTGTTTCCATATAAATCCTCCGCCGAATATAAGCGGTGCGGATATAGGAGCGAAAAATTTAAGGGATAAGGGTCTCTATGAGCGTATGATAAAGCGCTACGAGATAATAGCTGCAAATATCGGTATTCCCCTTGATGAAAACGCCTCCTATGATGATGTTGAGTATAACATAAGTATAGATTTCAAAAGCTATATCGATGAAATTGATTCGGCTTATTCAAAGCTTTATGACGAAAAGCTGAGGCTTAACTCAGAGCTTAAGGATACCGGCGCAATATATATGAATCTTCTTCAGCTTTCGGGCTTTAAGGGTAATTTTGATGAACTGTTCAGCTGTGAATACATAAAGATCCGTTTCGGACGATTACCTAACGGAAGCGTCAGAAAAATCAACTTCTATAATGAGCGTAATTTCTTTTTCTTTGATTTCTCTGAGGAGGAGAATTACACCTGGTGTCTTTATCTGACTACTGCGGAGGATGTAAAGGAAATAGACTTCCTTTTCAAGACTCTTGGCTTTGAAAGAACGGTGCTCCCAAGAGATCTGAGAGGCAACGTTGATGAAGCTTCGGAAACGCTCGTTGAAAAAATGAAGGCTATGAATGTACGGATAGGCGAGATTGACAGCGAAATCTCAGCTATAACCAAAAATGAGCAGGAAAAATTCACCAAGGTCTATGCAAAGCTTGTGGCAATAGACCGAAGCTATGATTTAAGAGCGAATGTTCTGGTTTTCGACAACCGATTCCATTTTTCGGGCTATGTTCCCGAGGATAAGGCGAAAAGCTTCACTGAGCTTATTACCTCCTCAGGCGGCGTTACCGTAACGGTAAGAGACGCCGACGAGGGTACGGAAACTCCCGTAAAGCTTAAGAATAATATACTTTTCCGTCCCTTCGAGATGTTCGTTAAAATGTACGGGCTTCCTGCGGCGGACGGAATAGACCCGACTCCGCTGGTTGCCGTAACATACATGCTCATGTATGGAATGATGTTCGGAGATGTGGGTCAGGGACTTCTTATCTTCATTCTCGGTCTTCTTCTTACAAGATTTACGAAGATAAGTCTTGCACCGATTATGACCCGAATAGGTCTTTCCAGCGCGGCCTTCGGTGTACTCTACGGCTCTGTTTTCGGCAGAGAGGATATTATTCCGCCCTTCTTCCATATTCCGCAGATTTATGAGCTTTTAGGATATAAGGAGGCTCCCGAAAATATCTTCCAGGTTTCTACAGTCCTTCTTATAGCGGCACTTTGCGTAGGTATAATTCTTGTGGTTATTTCTATGATAGTGAATATCGCTATAGGAATAAAGAGTAAAAATCCCGAAGCGGTATTCTTCGGCCCCAGCGGCGTAATAGGTCTTGTATTCTATGTGGGACTTATCGCGGGACTTGCCTGTGATATGGTGTTCGGTATTCCTCTTATGCAGCCATGGTATATCGCACTTGTGATAGTTGTTCCGTTACTTCTCATGTTCTTCAAGGAGCCTATCGTCCATGCCTTAAAGATGAAGCGAAGCGGAGACGCAAACGCAAAAATGGACAGCGCCATAAAGGGTAAGCTTTCGGCACTTTATAAAAAGCATGGCTCAAAGGAAAAGAAATCCGTGGGCAACTTCATAATTGAGGGCTTTATCGAGCTTTTTGAAACCTGTCTCACTTATCTTACGAATACTATGTCCTATCTTCGTATAGGCGGCTTCGTACTCAGCCACGCAGGCCTTATGCTTGTGTTTGACGTAGTCGGAAATATGGCAGGAGACGGAATCGGAAAGATTATCATTCTTGTTATAGGAAATATTTTTGTTACGGGCTTTGAGGGGCTCCTCGTGGGAATTCAGGTTCTTCGTCTCGAGTTCTACGAGCTGTTCAGCCGTTTCTTCAAGGGCGGCGGAAAGGCCTTCAATCCTGTTACTATCAATAAATTAAACTAATCGGAGGAAAATCCTATGTTATTATTTTTATTACCCCTTTTCGCTCTCGCGCTTATAATTATTCCCCTTGTTGCAGCAATCCGCAAGGCAAAGCTTGGCATAACCGTAAACCGCAAGAGAACTGTTCTCATGAACGGCGGAGCATTTATGGGCGTTATGGTGCTTATGACCGTCTTAATGCCTGTTATTGCAGGTGCGGAAGGTGCTTCTGTTGCTGTTGAGGCGGCAGGTACAACAGTAGGCGACGGCTTAAAGGCTCTTGCCGCTGCACTTTCCACAGGCTTCGCTACAATCGGTACAGGTATTGCGGTAGGTAATGCGGCTTCTGCGGCTATCGGCGCAACCAGCGAGGACGAAAAGAACTTTACAAAGTCTCTTATCTTCGTTGCTCTCGGCGAAGGTGTAGCTATCTACGGCTTACTTATTTCTATTCTTATCCTCTTCTCCTGATAAACAGGAAGCCTTAATTTCAGAAAGGTTAAATTATCATGAAATGCTTTCTTATAAGCGATAATGTTGATACACAGATGGGAATGAGACTGGCAGGCATAGAGGGCGTAGTGGTACATAAGCGTGAAGAGGTGCTGTCTGCTCTTGAAAAGGCCTGCGCCGACGAGAGTATAGCTGTAATTCTCATGACGAAAATGCTCACTTCCCTATGTAAGGATGAAATACTCGGGCATAAGCTTACTGTAAAAAGACCGCTTATAGCCGAAATTCCCGACAGACACGGTAACTCAGGCATATCCGACGCAATTACGGGGTATGTCAGCGAGGCTATCGGCATCAAAATATAGTGTAGAGGTGCGAAAATGGCTTACAGACTTGAAAAGCTTGAAAAAATCCGCAGTATCATTGACGAAAAGTCGGATAAGGACGCGGAAAAAATAATTGCCGACGCAGAGGAAAAGGCGGGGGAGATTATTTCCGAAGAAAAGAAGCGTATTGAGCGTGAAAGAAACAGCATTTTTACAGAGGCAGTTTCCCGTTTCGAAAGTGAAGAAAGAAAAAGAGTCTCCGAAAGACGTTTTGCCGCAGACCGCAAGGTCCTTCTGTATCGTAACGGGCTTGTTGAAAAGCTTTTCGCTGAAATAGAGCAGGAGCTTAAGGAATTCAGCATCTCGGGCGGATACAGAGGCTATATTCTGCGTGCTGTTGAAGAAGCAGACGAGACCGAGAAGATTACTGAAAATGTTATCGTGTACTGCGGTGAAAAGGATAAGGAGCTTGTTTCCGAGCTTATGAAGCCTTATCCCGTAAAAATAGAAACTGACAGAAAAATTTCCATAGGCGGAATTATTCTTAAGTATCCCCATAAGGGAACATATATTGACCTTACCTTTGATACAAGACTTTCGGAGGAAAGGGAAAAATTCTCCGCTACGGCGGAAATGCAGCTTTAACAGGAGGAAAATTCTGACTTATGAATACAGTTTATGGAATTAACGGTCCTGTTATAAAGGTTAAGGACACAAAGGATTTCTCCATGAGAGAAATGGTTTATGTGGGTGAAAAGAAGCTTATCGGCGAGGTTATCGGCGTAAACGATGGCTTTACCACAATTCAGGTGTATGAGAATACTGCAGGACTTAAAATAGGTGCCGAAGTTGAAGGCTCGGGTACTCCCATGAGCGTAACCTTAGGTCCCGGTATAATTTCCAATATATTCGACGGTATCGCACGTCCTTTAACTGAAATGAAAAAGACGGATGGGGTTTTCGTAACCGAGGGAAGCGATATTTCTACAGTTGACCTTGAGCGTGAGTTTCAGGTTACCGTTACCGTAAAAACGGGCGACGAGCTTGAAGGCGGAATGGTGTATGCTACCTGTCCCGAAAGCTCTCTTATAGTACATAAGGCTATGATTCCGCCCTATATAAAAAGCTGTAGGGTAACATATACTGCCCCTGACGGAAGCCATAAGGCAGGGGATACTATAATCAAAATCGACGTTGACGGCGAGGAGCAGGAGCTTACCCTCTGTCAGAAATGGCCTATAAGAACGCCAAGACCCGTAAAACGCAGAATCCCCATAAACACCCCCCTTATCACAGGTCAGAGAGTCCTCGACTCTATCGTGCCGATAGCAAAGGGCGGTGCGGCGGCTATTCCCGGCGGCTTCGGAACAGGAAAAACCATGACCCAGCATCAGATTGCGAAATGGTGTGACGCGGATATTATCGTATATATCGGCTGCGGCGAAAGAGGAAATGAAATGACTCAGGTTCTTGAAGAGTTCTCCGAGCTTATCGACCCTAAGTCGGGGAAGCCTCTTACCGACAGAACCGTTCTTATCGCCAACACCTCTAATATGCCTGTTGCGGCGAGAGAGGCTTCGATTTATACAGGCATAACTATCGCTGAATATTACCGCGATATGGGTTATGATATTGCAATTATGGCGGATTCCACTTCTCGCTGGGCAGAGGCGCTCCGTGAAATATCGGGACGACTTGAAGAAATGCCTGCGGAAGAGGGATATCCTGCATATTTACCCTCCAGACTTTCAGAATTCTACGAAAGAGCGGGAAATGCCGATACACTTTCGGGAAAAAGAGGAAGCGTAACCATTATCGGTGCGGTTTCTCCCCAGGGCTCCGACTTCTCTGAGCCTGTAACGCAGAATACCAAGCGTTTTGTACGCTGTTTTATTGCCCTCGATAAGGCTTTAGCCTATGCGAGACATTATCCCGCAATAAACTGGCTTACAAGCTATTCTGAATATGTCAGCGATTTTTCCGAATACTACGAGAAAAATATAAGTAAGGACTTTTTAAGCGTAAGGCAGGAAATCTGTAATCTTCTTATAGAAGAAAACAAGCTTATGGAAATTGTTAAGCTTATCGGTGCAGACGTACTTCCCGACGACCAGAAGCTTGTAATAGAAACGGCAAGAGTCATCAGAACAGGCTTTTTACAGCAGAACGCATTCCATAAGGATGATACCTATGTTCCGCTTTCTAAACAGCTTTCCATGATGAAGCTTATACTGAAGCTCTATAAGACTGCCGTTAAAGCTACGGGCAGGGGCGTGCCTGTTTCCGCAGTTATGGAAACGGGACTTTTCGAGCTTCTTATAAAAATGAAGTATGATATTCCCAACGATAAGCCCGAAATGTTCGGGGAATATGAAAAGCTTATCGATGAGAAGCTTTCTGCATTAAATTAACGGAGGGGCGGTCATTTTATGAATATCCAGTACGCAGGACTTAAAGAAATAAACGGCCCTCTCGTGTGTCTTGAGGGCGTAAAGGATGTAGCCTATGACGAAATCGCTTCCATTATCCTTGATGACGGCTCAAAGAGACTCGGCAGAGTTGTTGAAATGGAAGGCGATAAGGTAATCCTTCAGGTTTTTGAGGGAACCTCGGGACTTTCTCTTGAAAACACAAAGACAGTATTCAGGGGTAAGCCTCTTGAATTTCCTCTCAGCATGGAAATTCTCGGTCGGGTGTTTAATGGTGCAGGACGTCCCGTTGACGGGCTTGGAGATGTATTTGCAGAAAAATACGGCGACATCAACGGCCGTGCACTTAATCCCGTAGCGAGAAGCTATCCCCGTAACTATATCCATACGGGTATCTCCTCGATAGACTGTCTTATGACTCTTATCAGAGGGCAGAAGCTTCCGATTTTTTCGGGCTCAGGTCTTTCTCACAACAAGCTTGCTGTACAGATAGTAAAGCAGGCAAGAATTGCGGAGGAAAACGGAAAGGATTTCGCTGTGGTTTTCGCCGCTATGGGCGTTCAGAACGACGTAGCTGATTATTTCCGCCGTTCCTTTGAACAGGCAGGAGTAAGCGGAAGAGTAGTAATGTTCCTTAATCTTTCCAACGACCCTATCATAGAGAGAATTTTAACTCCGAGATGTGCGCTTACTGCCGCAGAATATTTAGCCTACGAGAAGAACATGCACATTCTTGTAATCATGACGGATATAACTTCCTATGCGGAGGCTCTTCGTGAATTCTCCTCCTCTAAGGGCGAAATCCCAGGAAGAAAGGGCTATCCCGGCTATCTTTACTCTGACCTTGCGTCCCTATATGAGAGAGCAGGCGTTATCGAGGGAAGCGAAGGCTCGGTTACCCAGATTCCTATTCTTACCATGCCTAACGATGATATTACTCATCCTATTCCCGACCTTACCGCCTATATTACCGAGGGTCAGATAGTTTTCGACAGAAGCCTCGATTCAACAGGCGTTTATCCGGGTCTTTCGGTACTTCTTTCTCTTTCGAGACTTATGAAGGACGGTATCGGCGAGGGCTATACAAGATATGACCACAGCGACGTGGCAAACCAGCTTTTCGCCGCCTATGCGAAGGTACAGGACGCTCGTTCTCTTGCTTCGGTTATCGGCGAGGATGAACTTTCGGAAATAGATAAGAAATATATGAGCTTCGGTGTACGCTTTGAGCAGGAGTTTTTAAATCAGGGCTTCGACGAAAACAGGAGCATGGATCAGACTCTTGAGCTTGCGTGGGATCTGCTTTCTACACTGCCTAAATCGGAGCTGGACAGAATGAACGGTAAGCTTATCGAGGAGCATTACAGAGAAGTTTAAACTTACGGAAGGAGGGTGTTTCGGATGGCGCAGCAGGTCGTAGCCACAAAGGGTAACCTTATGGCGGCAAAACGCTCCCTTAAACAGGCTCAGCTTGGTTATGAGCTTATGGACAGGAAGCGTAATATCCTTATAAGAGAAATGGTAAGCCTTACCGCAAAGGCGAAGGAGCTGGGCGACAGTCTCGAAAACACCTTTGCGGAAGCTTATCTGGCTTTACAGAATGCCAACATACTGAACGGCGTTATCATAGATAAAACGGGACGAATGCCCGTAGACGACAGCATACAGATAAAATACAGAAGCGTTATGGGTATAGAAATTCCCGAAATAAGCGGAGGTAACGGAAAGCCCTCTCTCTGCTACCATCTTTCGGGAACGGATTCCAACTATGACAGGGCTTATGTTTCTTTTACAAAAGCAAAGATGACAGGCCTTATGCTTGCGGAGGTGGAGAACAGCGTATACAGGCTTTCAGTCGCTATCCGCAAGACTCAGAAAAGAGCCAACGCCCTTAAGAATATCCTTATCCCGACTTACAGGGAGCAGGTTAAATTTATTTCCAACGCTCTCGAAGAAAAGGAAAGAGAGGAATTCTCACGCCAGAAGATTATCAAGGCGGTAAAGCTCAGAAAAGAAAATGGGCAATAATACTGTATAAAACAACAGCACCATGAAGAATGAATCTTCATGGTGCCTTCTTGTTTATTTATCAGCTTCCGCTTTCGGTAAGCTGGATTTCGATTTCGATACTGTCAACGCCGCCGTTTTCGTTGGCTCTGGCTACCGTTGCGGTAATTGTATCGCCTACCTTAAGCTTTCCGATTATAGACTGGACATCGGAAACGGAGGATACATTTTCACCGTTTATTTTGGTGATGATATCGGAAACTCTTAAGCCGCTTCTCGATACGGGAGCGTCCTCGTTCATAGCGGAAATGAGGAGACCCTGTGAAAGCTTTGCGCCGTAAAGCTCGGCACGGTATTCGTTAAGCTCTATTGTCGTTACGCCGAGAACAGGTCTGCTCTTTACATAACCGTAATTGAGAAGATCTTCAAGGATAGGCTTTGCCTCGTTGATTGTAAGTGCGAAGCCGATACCCTCGTAGGTAGTAGCTACGATCTTGGAGTTTACTACGCCGATGATGTTTCCGTACATATCGAAGAGACCGCCGCCTGAGTTACCGCTGTTGATAGCGGCGTCAGTCTGGATAAGAGTAAGCTCATAGCCTTCGGATAAGCAGGCTCTGTCAAGACCTGAAATGATACCCTGTGTTATGGTGTGGTCAAACATTATTTCCGAGGTTATACCGGGGTTGCCGATAGCGCACACTGTCTGACCGGGATTAAGGGTATCGCTGTCGCCTATCTGTGCGGCAACGAACTTTTCGTCACGGTCAATCTTGATTACTGCAATATCAGCGGAATTATCGGAGCCTATAACCTTTGCTTCATAGGTATGGGTAAGGGTCTTGTCGTAATAGTCGTTAACCACGACCTCAAGCTTTACCGCCTGGTCTACTACATGAGCGTTGGTAAGTATATATCCGTCCTCGGTAAATATTATACCGCTTCCGAATCCGCCGTAAACAGGCTCATCATTCTTTTCCTCCTCGGGCTCGGGACCGTAGCCGAAGTAGTAGTCATAATAGTCATAGCTTCCGTAGCCGCCCATGCTGTTATCAACATATACCTTTACCAGAACAATAGTATCGTTTACTGCCGCATAAAGCTCCTCGGTAGTATATGTTCCGTTAGGTCCTGTAGGAGTAACGTCGGTAGGGAAAATCTTCGAGGTCTTATCCTCGCTGTAGGAGCCCGAAATAGCGTTAAGTGCTGAGGATACATCGGAATTTCCCGAAGGCGAGGAGGGCTTGGGGTTATCCTCGGGCTTATTGTAGGAAATAACGTTTCCTTCCTTGTCTGAGGTTTCGATGAGGCTTGACGCGAGAAGCGCTCCGCCGAAGCCTGCACCACTGCTGACTATGGTTACCGCCGCAATAAGTGCGATAACGGTACCGAGCTTTCCTTTATTCTTTTTGGGCTTATTTTCCTGAGCCACGGGTTCTGTTGTATAGTAATTCTGTTCCATAACAATCTTCCTTTCGGTCTGTATATTTTTATGCAGGTCATCTTTCTGTCATAATCCGATTTTAAACTATGATTGTGAAAAAGATGTGACCGATTCATTAAGGTTAATGCATTTTTTAAGAGAATAAATGTGAAAGTCAATTTTCTGCTCCGTTATCCTGCATTATTACACCGAGAGCTATTCCGCATTCTATTCTCTTTTTCATAAGCTCACACTGGAGCTTGTTGGGCTTTCTTATACTTCCTTCATAGATAAAGCCTGTAGCGTTACAGCCGCCTGAGCAGTAGAATCTTGCCCAGCAGTCGCTGCAGCCTTCCTTGCTGTAGATATGGGTCTTTGCGAAGGCGTCGGCGATATCCTTATCTACCTCTCCGTCATATATGTTGCCCATTTTCCACTCGTCAATACCTACAAACTGGTGGCAGGGGAAAATTTCGCCGTCGGGAGTAACCGCCACATATTCGTTTCCGCAGCCACAGCCTCTGAGACGCTTGATTGCACAGGGCCCCTGCTGTAAATCTATCATGAAATGGAAGAAATTGAAGGGCTTCTTACCTGTTTTCTGAACATGGTCAGCCATTATGTCGTAAAGACGGTCATAGCCCTTGAAGATTACGGGGAGATCCTTTTCGGTTATAGCATAGGGCTCTTCCTCGGGAGCGGTTACGGGCTCAACGGAAAGCTGATAGAAGCCCTGTTCTGCGATATGGAGAACGTCCTCTACGAAATCGAGATTATACCCTGTGAAGGTGCCTCTTACATAGTAATCGGTTCTTCCTTCCTTTGTTCTTCCCTCTACAAGCTTCTTGTATTTCGGCATGATTATGTCGTAACAGCCCTTGTTGTTGGGAGTTACACGGATATTATCGTTTACTTCCTTACGTCCATCTAAAGAAAGAACACAGTTGGACATCTCGTTGTTTATGTATTCGATCTTTTCATCGTCGAGAAGGAGTCCGTTTGTGGTTATAGTAAAACGGAAATTCTTTCCGTGCTGTTTTTCTATGCTTCTTGCGTAGTCAACGGTAGCCTTTACCGTTTCCCATGCCATAAGGGGCTCTCCGCCGAAGAAGTCAAGCTCTAAATTCTGACGGCCTGCCGACTTTTCGATAAGAAAATCTATAGCCTTACGGCCTGTTTCGGGAGTCATTATTTTTCTGCCTGTGCCGAAGTCGCCTGTTTCCGCAAAGCAGTATTTGCATCTTAAGTTACAGTCATGGGAAACGTGGAGGCACATAGCCTTTATAGGAGCCTTTATGGACATTTCCGCATAACGGCGGTATTCGTCGGTACTGAAAAGAATCTTGTCCATATAAAGGGAATAGATTTCCGCATAGCATTCCCTGAGTTCATCCTCGGGATACTCGGTAAGTACCTTGACCAGTGTTTCGGGCATTTCTGCGGACAAGGGGGGAGTAAGAAGCCCGAGAATATCATATACCATTTTATCGACAACATGTACGCCGCCGCTGTTTATATCAAGGACGATATAGTTATCGCCCTGCTTGAATCTATGAATTGTGTTAGACATAATCCTGACTTTTCCTTTCGATAGGGGATTTCTTTATTGATAAAAAACAGAAGGGCAGCCCAAGACAACGGTAAAACCGTCAGCCTTACGCCGCCCTGTTGTTTTATTCAGCTTACTTCTGAGCCTCACACTGCTGGTTAGCGATTGTGCAGGATGTCTTACAAGCAGACTGGCAGGATGTCTGGCACTTGCCGCAACCGCCCTTAGCTGCTGTTTCCTTTAAGTTAGCCTTGTTGATTGTCTTGATGTGATTCATAATTATGACCTTTCCTTTCACAGGGATTTCTCCCCATAATGTGTTATAACATTGTAATTATATCATACTGTAATAAAAAAAGCAATACCTTAATTAAAAAAGTTATCCGATACTTTTAAGAGAAGCCAGTATACGGGATTTAGACAGGTCAGCCTTATCCTTTCTTGGGATAACCTTAATCCTGTCGGCGGTTATATCCCTTTCAACAAGCCCGAATTCCTCGAATATATCGGTAATTATTCCGAATTTACAGCAGTTAAGTCCTGTCTTGTCAGCAAGAAGCTCCGCCTTGGAGAAAAAGGCTGTCTTATTAAGGATATCGTAGGCCTTTTTCATATCGTCCCCTTCGGGAAGCATTCTGCATAAAAGACGCTTATCCACCTTACCGCAGCGGTAATCCTCATAGGCGGTTTTAGCCGCAAGGTAACGCTCCTGCCTGAAATCAGAGGGGCGTACATCCTTGACGAGGATACTTATATTTATCCTGTCGTTATATTCGTTAAGCTCGAGAGCGGCGAGAATATCCACGGTATCACCCTCGGAATAGGGAAAAGCGTCATAGGTAGAGCCGAAATGGACGCCACGGTAATCGTTGTTTCCGAAGGTAAAGCCGAAGGAGATATATTTTCCGTCCTTAAGCTTTTTCCGTGACTTTATACGACAGCTTCTCAGCAGGAATACGGGAGAGGAATTTCCCTCGCCGAAGGGCTCGAGATTTTCCAGAAGTTCAATATTATCTATGCTAAGTTCGTTTGGTAAAATTTCCGTATCTGCATAAATCGTCTCTGTAACAGCTTCGGTAATCTCCCTGTCACAGTAGCTATAAGCCGCCTCGGTGAATTCCTCTATCATATCTGAGGAAAGGGTAAGTCCTGCCGCCTTGGTGTGACCGCCGAAGCGGATAAGCTTATCGGCGCAGGCGTCAAGCAGTTCATAGAGGGAAAGTCCGTCGGTGCTTCTTCCGCTTCCTCTTGCGGTATCGCCCTCACGGGTAATAACTATGTTGGGTTTACCGTATTTATGCAGGAGACGTGAGCTTATTATTCCTATTATTCCATGGCTCCAGCCATCTCCCGAAACGATAAGTATACGCTTATTGAGAAGGTCGGGATTTCTTCTGAGCTGTTCCTCTACGTCGGAAAGTATTTCCGATTCAGCCTGCTGTCTCAGGCGATTCAGCTCGGATAATTCCGCCGCCTTTGCGGAAGCTGTGCTTATATTGTCACAGAGGAAAAGCTCCATAGCGGCTTTAGGCGTGCTGTAGCGTCCTGCCGCATTTATTCTCGGGCATACCGAATATGCGAGCATTGTTGATGTAATATCGTCGTTTTCTTCAATTCCGCACTGCTTAAGCAGGCGGATAAGTCCTGCGTTATCCGAATGAGCCATAAGCTCAAGTCCCTTGCGGACGATTATGCGGTTTTCTCCAGTCAGGGAAACTATATCGCCTACCGTCCCGATAGCGGCAATATCGGCGTACTGCATAAGCACGCTTTCGGCGTCGCCCTCCATGGCTATAATAAGCTTCAGAACTACTCCACAGCCTGCAAGATACTTGAAATCCGAGTTGTCGTCCTTCCTATGGGGGTCTACTACCGCTAAAGCTTGGGGCAGTATGTCGGGAGGCTGGTGATGGTCGGTGATAACAAGCTTTATACCCTTTTCGGCTATATATTCCGCTTCCTTTACGGCAGAAATACCGTTATCTACGGTTATGATAAGCTGTACGCCCTGTTTTTCCAGCAGGTCTATAGCATTGTTGTTCAGTCCGTAGCCCTCGTTTCTGTCGGGAATATACCAGCATACATCCGCACCCAGAGCTTCAAGATAGCTGAACAGCATATATGTAGAGGTTACCCCGTCGCAGTCATAGTCGCCGTAGACGGCGATTTTTTCCCCTGCTTCAACGGCATTCTGTACAGCGTCAACCGCCCTGTCCATATCGAGAATATCGAAGGGGTCGGAAAGCTCGTCGCTGTTGAAGAAAAGCTCGGCGTTACCTCGGTTGGTAATGCCTCGTGAGGTGAGAATCCTGCATATAAAGGGATTTAAGCCTGTTTCCCTGATAAGGCTGTCGGTTATGTCCTTATCGGGAATATTTATCTTCCACTTTTTCATCGGTTACCATTTCTTTCATAGTCTTAATACTACATTATAGCATATTTTCAGTCGGATTACAAGTAGCGTGCTTTTCCTATATCAGCAAGAAGCTTTTCACATAATTTTTAGGTTATTATGCTGTATAATCAGTTGACATTTTTATTTACTTTTGCTATAATATGTTAGCATTCTAACAAAAACAGGGCTGGCTGATTCTGTTTAGGGAGGTGTTGTCATGGACAGAAATAAGCACGTTAATTTCGCTATAAAGAAGCTTTTTCATCTTATAGAAAGAAGCTTCGACAGCTTTTCCTCCGAAAAAATCAGGCTCACCAAGACTCAGGGCGGTATAATTCATTTTCTTTCCCATTCTGACCGTGATATCTTCCAGAAGGACATAGAGGCGGAGTTCAAGATACGCCGTTCCTCGGTATCGGTAATACTTTCCTCAATGGAAAAAAGCGGTTATATCCGCCGCGAAAGTGTGGACTATGACGCAAGGCTTAAAAGAATAGTCCTTAACGAAGAGGCAATGGTACTCCACAGGGAAATTCACAGGCTTTTCGACGAATACGATAAAAGCCTTGTGGAAGGGCTTTCCGAGGAAGAGCTTGACGTATTTTTCAGGGTCATGGACAAAATAAAGTATAATATAGAAAAAATCGAAAGGAAGGACAGAACAGATGATTAAAACTCTTCTTAAAAGTGTAAGAGAGTATAAAAAGGCTTCTATCATAACTCCGATATGCATGGTGCTGGAGGTACTTATGGAAGTCTTTATGCCGATTTTAATGGCTATGCTTATTGATAACGGCATCAACGGAAACAACGGACAGGGCGACCTTAACTACATACTTATGATTTCAGGCTGTCTTGTGGTATGCTGTATTATTTCTTTTCTCGGCGGCTACGGCGGAGGAAAGTTCGGTGCTACAGCCTCAACAGGCTTCGCAAAGAATCTTCGTAAGGATATGTTCCATAAGGTGCAGGAATACTCCTTCTCCAATATCGACAAATTTTCCACAGCAAGCCTTGTAACACGTCTTACTACCGACGTTACCCGTGTACAGGACGCTTACCAGATGATACTTCGTATAGCGGTGAGATCGCCTATCACTCTTATATTCTCTCTTGTTGCGGCATTCACAATAAATGTGGAGCTTTCTCTCGTATTCGTAGCGGCAATACCCGTGCTTGCTATAGGGCTTTTCATAATCATGAGGCTCGTACATCCTGTTTTTGAAAAGGTCTTCAAGAAATACGACAGGCTCAACAGCGTTGTTCAGGAAAACGTTTCTGGCATGAGAGTAGTAAAGGCCTTTGTCCGCGAGGATTTTGAAACCGAAAAGTTCAAGTCCGTTTCGGGCGAAATCTATCAGGGCTTCAGCTTTGCTGAAAAGGTGCTTGCCTTCAACGGTCCCCTTATGTCCTTCTGTATGTATGCGGTAATGATTGGTATAGCATGGTTCGGCGCAAATCTCATTGTTCCCAACGAGATAATCACTACAGGCGAACTCATGAGTATGATTACCTACGCTATGCAGATTCTTTCAAGCCTTATGATAGTTTCCATGATCTTCGTAATGATTACCATGTCGAGAGCCTCTGCGGAAAGAATATGCGAGGTGCTCAATGAGGAAAGTACAATAGTAAGCCCCGAAAACCCTGTAACCGAGGTAAAGAATGGCTCAATCACATTCAAAGATGTTGTATTCTCCTATAAAAAGGACAGCGAAAAGCCTGCCTTATCGGATATAGATTTAGTGATAAATTCGGGTGAAACGATTGGTATTATCGGCGGTACGGGTTCTTCAAAATCCACTCTTGTACAGCTTATTCCCCGTCTTTATGACGTAAACGAGGGTGAAATCCTTGTAGGCGGAGTAAACGTAAAGGAATATGACCTTGAGGTACTTCGTGATAGCGTAGCTATGGTTCTCCAGAAAAACGTCCTTTTCTCAGGCTCTATAGCGGAAAATCTCCGCTGGGGCAATAAGGACGCTACCGACGAGGAGCTTCGCCATGCCTGTGAGCTTGCGCAGGCGGCAAAGTTTATCGAGGGCTTCCCCGAGGGCTACGATACCCATATCGAGCAGGGCGGTACAAACGTATCGGGCGGTCAGAAGCAGAGACTCTGTATAGCCCGTGCGCTTCTTAAAAAGCCGAAGATTCTTATTCTTGACGACTCTACCAGTGCTGTTGATACTGCAACAGACGCACTTATAAGAAAGGCCTTCAGGGAGGAAATACCCGATACAACTAAGATTATTATCGCTCAGCGTATTACCTCTGTTATGGACGCCGATAAGATAATCGTTCTTGACGGCGGTAAGGTCAACGGCTTCGGAACTCATGAAGAGCTTTTAAAGAATAACGAAATCTATAGAGAGGTTTATAATTCACAGCTGAAGGGAGGCGAGGAATAATGGCACAGCAGAATAAGGCTCCCGCACAGGCAAATATGGTAAGAAGAGGCGGTCCCGGCGGTCCCCGTGCAGTAGGCCCTATGGGAAAGCCCGATAAGGCTACCATAAAGAGAATTTTAGGCTATATTTTCCGCGACTATAAGCTCCAGTTCTTCCTCGTCATACTCTGTATAATCGTAAACGCCGCTACAGGCGTTATAGGCTCTAAATTTATCGGTATACTCATCGACGAGCATATAACCCCCATGCTTCAGTCGGGAAGTACCGTCTTTACCGAGCTTCTTAAGCTTATCGGCGTAATGGCGGTGCTATATGCGGCGGGAATTGTGGCAGGCTTCGCTTATAACCGAATAATGGTAACAATTTCGCAGGGCGTCCAGAAAAAGATACGAGACGAAATGTTCGAGAAGATGCAGAAGCTTCCCATAAGCTATTTCGACAGAAATACCCACGGCGATATAATGAGCCATTATACAAACGATATCGACACTCTCCGCCAGATGCTTTCCCAGAGTATTCCTCAGGCATTTTCCTCGGTAATTACCATTGTTTCGGTATTTATCATGATGTGCGTCACAAGTATATATCTCACGATATTTACTGTTGTTCTTATCGTTCTTCAGATGGTTCTTACAGGTAAAATCGCAGGAAAAAGCGGTAAGTATTTCGTGGCACAGCAGACTTCTATCGCTGAGGTAAACGGCTATATCGAGGAAATGATAAACGGTCAGAAGGTAGTAAAGGTATTCTGTCACGAGGATACTGCCAAGGAGGATTTTGACAAGCTTAACGACAAGCTTTGCGGAAATGCGGAAAAGGCTAATACCTTCGCCAACATAATCGGCCCTATAAACGGTAACTGCGGTCATCTTCAGTACGCTCTCATAGCTGTACTGGGCGGTATTCTCGCCATAAACAACGTCGGCGGACTTACCCTCGGCGGTATAGCTACCTTCTTACAGCTTTCAAAGAGCTTCACAATGCCTGTAAACCAGATAGCACAGCAGATAAACTTCATTATTATGGCTCTTGCAGGCGCAAAGAGAATTTTCGCTCTTATCGACGAGAAGCCTGAAACCGATGACGGTTATGTAACTCTCGTTAATGCGGAAATTACTGCCAACGGAGAAATAAGAGAATCCGAAAAGCGTACAGGTGAATGGGCATGGAAGCATCCTCACGAGGACGGAACCGTTACCTATACAAGACTTACCGGTAATGTTACCATGAACGAGGTGGATTTCAGCTACACAGGCGACAAGATTGTACTCCACGATATTTCCCTTTATGCGGAGCCCGGACAGAAGGTTGCTTTCGTAGGCTCTACGGGTGCAGGAAAGACTACTATTACCAACCTTATCAACCGCTTCTATGATATTGCCGACGGAAAGATACGCTACGATGGCATAAACATCAACAAGATAAAGAAGGCGGATTTAAGAAAGTCCCTCGGTATAGTTCTTCAGGAAACCAACCTTTTCACGGGTACGGTTATGGAGAATATCCGCTACGGTAACCTTGAGGCTACCGACGAGGAGGTTTATGCGGCGGCTCGTCTCGCTAACGCCGACGACTTTATCCGAAGACTCCCCGAAGGCTACAATACCATGCTCACCGAAAACGGAGCTCAGCTTTCACAGGGTCAGCGTCAGCTTATCGCTATTGCCCGTGCGGCAGTAGCCGATCCGCCCGTAATGATTCTTGACGAGGCGACCTCAAGTATTGATACAAGAACGGAGGCTCTCGTCCAGAAGGGTATGGACAGTCTCATGCACGGAAGGACGGTATTCGTTATAGCCCACAGGCTTTCTACCGTAAGGAATTCCGATGTTATAATGGTTCTTGAACAGGGTCGTATTATAGAAAAGGGTAACCACGAAAAGCTTATTGCCGAAAAGGGCAAATACTACCAGCTTTATACAGGTGCCTTTGAACTCAGCTAAAATACAAAAAGCCGCCTGCCGATTTATTTTACGGCAGGCGGCTTATATTATAGGTGGGGCTGTTCAAGACCAAAGCTTACGGACAGAGCGCTGTCAACCTTATGCATGGAGTCGCTGTCCAGCTCTCCCATTCTCTCCTTTAATCGTTTTTTATCCAATGTACGGACCTGTTCAAGAAGAACTACGGAATCCTTAGAAAGCCCACAGCTTACCGCTTCCAGAGATATATGTGTAGGTAGACGGGCTTTGTCTCTCTGGCTTGTTATTGCGGCGGCGATAACGGTGGGACTGTGCTTGTTTCCTACGTCGTTCTGGACGATAAGGACGGGTCTTACTCCGCCCTGTTCCGAGCCTACCACGGGGCTTAAATCGGCGTAATAGATTTCTCCTCGTTTTATTGACATATTATCATTCCTTTCCTCGTAAGGCAGTTTTTCGTAATAGTATTTTTAACCCCCGGGCTGTGGTTTATTCAACTTAAACAGCCCTTTCTTTATTTTATTTTGCTGTATTGACTTTTGTGAAAAAAACTGTATAATTATAGTTATATTACGGAAAAAAGGAAGTTATATATGAAAAAAAGCATACTTAACGCGGTAATTGCCGTTACCGCTTCGGCAGTACTTCTCTGCTCCTGCGGCAGTGCTCCTGCAACAGATACAACGGCGGCGGAAACAGAGGCTCCTGCCGCTACGGACTCGCCTGCAACAACCGAGGCTCTTACTACAACACCCGAGGAAACCAAGGCGGTTGATTACAGCAGTCTTTCCGAGGAGGAGATATATAACCTTATGGTAAGACGTTCACTTCTGTCCATGGGCGATATGACCCGTATGGCGAATGTTTTCGACAGAGCGGCAAAGGGCGAGGATATAAAAATTGCTTATATAGGCGGCTCAATCACCGAGGGCTACAGCGATAATATTACTCTTAAAACAGAGGAAAAGTGGGTGGATATGTCCACAAAATGGCTGAACGAACAGTTTCCTGAATCGGAAATCAGCTATGTGAACGCTGGACTCAGCGGTACTCCCTCAATACTGGGTAATGTACGTCTTGAAAGAGACGTTCTCAGTAGCGAGCCTGATATAGTATTCGTGGAATTTGCCGTTAACGACGGCGGAGATACACCCCATAAGAACGCTTACGAATCCCTTGTGCGTACGCTTCTTACACAGGATAAGGATATTGCGGTGGTACTGCTCTTTACTATTATTGAGAGCGGTCACACCTGTCAGCCTCACATGAGCCAGATAGGCGAGCACTACGGACTTCCCATGATAAGCCTTCCCGATTCCATGTGGGTGGAGATTCAGGAGGGAAGAATGGCGTGGAGCGATTATTCCGCCGACCAGTCTCATCCCAACGTTGACGGAAGTATCATGATAAGAGACTTCGTAACTCATTATTTCAATGAGGCGCTGGCTGTTGACAGCGACAAGACAGGTACCGTAGACAAGAACCTTCCCGAGCCTCTTTTCAGCGACGCTTACATGAACATGAAGTTCCTGGATAATACAAATGCAAACGCCGAAATTGTCGGCTTCGAGGAGTCCGACTCCGTTCATCATTGGTTTAAGAACGGCTGGCAGTTCAAGGGCGAAACGGGTGCGAGCGTAAAGTTCGAGGTTGAATGCAGTAAGCTTGCCCTTGTGTTCAAGGCGAACAACAGCAAGACCTACGGCGAAGCTGAGGTATATATCGACGGAGAGCTTAAGACGAAGGTTAACTCCAACAAGTCTGACGGCTGGAGCAATCCTGTCACAGAATATATCATTGATGACGCTGAAAGCGGAAATCATACTGTTGAAATCGTGATACCCGAGGGTCAGAAGTGCTACTTCGGCATTTTAGGCTTCGGATATTGCAAATAAATGAAAGGAATCAATTAAAAATGGCAGAAAAGAAGAAGAGTATTTTTACTGAATTCAAGGAGTTTATCTCCAAGGGTAACGTTGTGGATATGGCAGTCGGTGTTATCATCGGCGGCGCCTTCACAAAGATAGTGAACAGCGTTGTTTCCGATTTAATAATGCCCGCTCTCGGTCTTGTTACAGGAAATATAGACTTCGCAGACCTGAAGGTTGTTCTTAACCCTGCTGAGCTTAACGAGGCAGGAGAAATCGTAAAGGAAGAGCTTGCTATCCGTTACGGCGTATTCCTTGACGCGCTCATCAACTTCTTACTCATGGCTATCTGTGTATTTACTGTAATCAAGATTATCGGAACAGTAAAGGCTAAGGCTGAAAAGCTCAGAAAGAAGGCAGAGGAAGAGGTTAAGGAGGAAGCCCCTGCACCTAAGCCCGATCCTCAGATTGAACTTCTTACTGAAATCAGAGACTTACTTAAGAAGGAATAATACATAAATACCGCAGTACTGAAACGCTGAAACCGTTTGTAGGTACTGCGGTTTTTGTTGTATGTCGTTGAAATAATCCGCATACTGCAAAAAAATAAACCGCTTTTCTGAATTAGCTTAAAAAAGCGATTGACAAACCTGTTAAAAAAGCGTATAATCAAAGTGTGTTTATAAAATTGCTTGTAACAGGAAGTGACAGGGTATGAAATTCAGGTTCAATAATAATTATGTAGCTTGGGGAGTAACCGCTCTCTGCGTTATAGTTGCGTCTCTTCTTGTTTTTACAATGCTCAGCAATTATAAGGAGATCGCTACCGTTATCGGTAACTTCTTCTCTTCTATCCAGCCTATCTTTATCGGCTTCATTATAGCCTATCTTATGGCGCCTGTCGTTACCTTCTTTGAAACACGCTGCTTTAATAAGTTATTCAAGAAGTCGGAAAGAAGGATAGAGCCTGTTCTTGAAGACGAGCCTGAAGAGGACATGGATACCGTTCCCGGCGAGGAGGTAGCCGATGTTCCGAAGCTCCGCTACAAGCACCTTAAGATATATGTAAAGAACAAGCCACGGCGTATACTCAGTATAACCGTATCCTTCGTTATCCTGATAGGGCTTCTTGTAGGCGTTTTATTCGCAATAGTACCTCAGCTTATCGAAACCATAACCCTTCTTGTCGACAGGATTCCTGAATACGGAAAGGAAATGACAAAATGGGTCGAAGGGGCATTCGCATCCTATCCCGAGGTCGGCGAATGGGTAACGGGAATTATCAATGAGGCAAGTACGGGACTTAAATCCTTCCTGACGAATTCTATCCTTCCACAGATGATGGATTATCTCGGCTTCCTTACCAACGGTCTCATGAGTATCGTCGGCGTGCTGATGAATATAGTTTTCGGCTTAGTGGTAAGTATATACTGCCTTTACAGCAAGGAGCATTTCTCCGCTCAGGCAAAGAAGCTGCTCTACTGCCTCGTTAAGGTAAAGCACGCAAACGGCTTTATAAGCGGCGTCCGTAAGATTCATAAATCCTTCGGAAACTTTATTACGGGAACGCTTATAGATTCCTTTGTGGTAGCCTGCATAACCTTTATTGCTACCACCATTTCAGGCGTACCCTTTGCGCTTCTTATTTCGGTAATCATGGGTATAACGAATATTATTCCTTATTTCGGACCCTTTATCGGAATAGTTCCCTGTGTAGTTCTTATTTTCATGGAAGACCCGGTTATGTGCCTTGTTTTCCTTGTTATTGCCATAGTTATCCAGAATCTTAACGGTAATATCTTAAGCCCGAAGATTCTCGGCGAAAGTATGGGACTTTCAAGCTTCTGGGTTGTTTTCGCGATCCTTGCGGGACAGGGAATATTCGGCTTCTGGGGACTTATTATCGGTATTCCTCTCTTTGCAGTAATCTACAGTGCGGCAAGCACGCTTGTAGCGGGAAGGCTGAATAAGAAGGGGCTTCCTTCAACCTCAGACAGCTATACCGATATAGCAAGCTTCAATGAAAAGGACCTGGCGCCTGTTTCTCTTACCCTCGTTCAGAAGCGTGAGCAGAGCGAAAAGGAACAGAAGGAGCGCTGTCGCGAAGCAAAGAGAAAGCTTGAATGGGAAGAAAAGAAAAAGGCGATGAGCGAAAAGCTCAGCAGCCTTTCAAAAAATAAAGATAAGGAGGATAAGAAGTAATGAATATGGAAAAATTACGTCGTGATTACGGCGAGGTTCTCTGGTCTGGAAAAAAATGTATTCTCGGACTTCCTATTTCTTTTACGAGGTATATTCTTACGGACACAATGCTTTATACAAAAATAGGACTCTTCAATATAAAAGAGGACGAAATAGAGCTCTACAGGATATTCGATAAGAAGATATCCTTTACCCTCGGTCAGAGAATTGTGGGATGCGGAACGCTTACCCTTATGTCCAAGGATGTGGATAGCCCCGAGAAAAAGCTTATTTCAATAAAAAAGCCCCGCGAGGTTAAGAGAATTCTTGATGAGGCAGTAAGAATCCAGAGAGACAAATTCTATGTCCGTGGACGTGATATGATAACCGGAATTCACGACGGAAGTGATAATTTCGCTGAAGCGGTGGATAATTTCGCAAGTGATGATTTCACTGAAATATAAATATAGTTTTTGTTTATATTTCACAAAATTTTAATAAAAAAATAAAAAACTGCATTTTATGCGTCACTTTTTGGGATATAGAACTGTTTTATAATTAGAGACGAAAAATGCATGAATTTTAAAATGTGAAAGGAATGGTAAAAACTTATGAACAAGTTTTTCAAGAACACAGCCGCAGTATTGCTGGCAGGCGTTATGAGCGTCACCTCTTTCGGCACAGTGGCATCCGCCTATGACGGATTAACCTCCGAAAGCTTCTCGGTGGAGTATTTAGCGTCGGTTTCAAAGCCCACTTACTCTGTAAAGGGAGCTAAGGGCTACAGAAAGATCAAGCTTTCTACCAAGACAACCGGAGCTACCATTTATTACACAACCAATGGTACAACTCCCTCCAAGACAAACGGTAAGAAGTACGGCGGCGGCCTTATCAAGATCACAAAGAACACCAAGATCAAGGCTATCGCTATCAAGGGCACTACAAAGAGCTCGGTTATGACAAAGACCTTCTATGTCAGCACAAAGCCCGGCGACGTAACAGGCGACGGTGCGATAAACTCCACAGACTATACACGTCTCAAGAATTATCTTGCAGGCAAGACAAGCTATGTATGTAAGGATAATGCCGATACAAGCGGTAATGGCGGCGTAGCTACAAAGGACCTTACCTTACTTAAGCAGTATCTTGATGAAGAAATTTCTACATTCCCCGCTTCCAAGAGCAGCGTAACCGCTCCTTCTATCACAGTATACAAGTCTTTAGGCGGTAAGAGCTTCAAGCTTACTGCTTCCAAGGGCTCTATCTACTACACAACAAACGGCACAACTCCTTCTGTTTCTAACGGCAAGAAGTTTACAGGAAGCAAGGTTCTTGTTAAGGACGACTGCACTGTTAAGTATGTTACATATTACAACGGAAAGTACAGCACAGTAAAGTCCAAGAAGATTGAGGTTGACAAGTGCGGCGAGGTCATCACCAAGACCGACCCCAACAGAGAATACGAGGATGATGTTATCGTATACCTTACCAGCGGCACAAGCGGCGCTACAATCTACTACACAACAGACGGCTCCGACCCCAGAACCTCTTCCTCCTACAGGATTTATTCAAGCGCAGGCATCAAGCTCACTCAGGATACTACATTAAGAGCTTACACAAGATGCAAGGGCTATGCTGACAGCAACGTTTCTACCTTCTATTACAAGGTAAAGTCCAACGGCTTTGCAATTTCAGGTTATGTATGGGCAGATACTACTCCCGACGGTAAGAAGGTTGCTACCGAAAGCGGCGTAAGCGGCGTTTCCGTTTCTCTCGTAAACAACTCCAACAACAGCGTTATGTCAACTACCACTACCGACTCCTATGGTTACTATAGCTTTGCAAACGCAAAGAAGGGAACCTACTATAAGGTAATGTTTACTTATAACGGACAGAAGTACCGTGCTTACGATTATATCGTAACAGGAGGCAATCAGGCTCTTCAGGGAAGTGTAGCATCTGACCTTGTTATAAAGAATGCAGGCGCATACAGCGGAACAACAAAAATCACGAGCTCTAACAGCTATGCAAAGGCTATTACTGATAACGCATACAAAACAGTAGCTTATACCTCCGCTACATATACATCTGCGGCACAGAATGTAAACCTCGCTTTAAGAACCGATAACTACGGCTCTATGAAGACGACCTTCACCGTAAACGACAATAATACAACAGCGGCAAGCGGCGAAACAGTTAATTATTCCTTAACTCTTGCAAATACAGGTGCAAAGAAACTTAAGAGTGCAGTTGTAAGAGTTTATATCGACAAGAATGCAACCCTTTCCGCTATTACAGCAAGCAACGGCTCCAGTGTTACAACCTCAAACGCTAATGTTGCAGGTAATTATGCATACTACGATTTCACAGTATCTAATTTATTCCCCAACACTTCTGCTGTATATACAGTAAAAACCATTATTGGAAATAATATTGCAAATGAAACAACTATCAAGCACTGTGCACAGGTTATGGAATACTCCTATGACGGCTCCTGCTATGATAGAAACATCGTTCCCGGAAATATGACCTCTATCGGTAATGCAACGCAGGTGAGCGAAGCAGTATCTACCGCTGTTAAGGTAGGCGAGGCAACAACTCCCGAGGAGCTCCTTTATACAGGTGCGGCAGATATATTGGTAGACAGCGGTAAAAGCACAAGTGTTACAATATCCGTAACTAATGCAGCAAGCTTTGACACAGGCATTGTATCCGTTAAGTCGGATAATGCGGCAGTAAAGCCTTATGTAGGTACTGTTACCAAGAGCGGAACCAGCGCTATAGTTCCTATTGATATTTATACAAGTGAAGTAGCGGTAGACACTACAGCTAAGATTACTATCACACTCGCAAGCAACACTAAGAAGACTCAGGTGATAAATGTTACTGTTAAGGCTGCTGCTCCTACAACTCCTATGACAGTAACAGGTGCAACAGGTAATGCAGTAACTGTTAACCCTAATAACTTCGTTACATTAACAGCTAACGATGTAACAGGCACTTTAACAGCTTCCTCTGCTGATTCTGCTATAGCAATGGTTACTTACACCGGCAATACTATACTTATCAATGGTATTGCTGCCGGTACAACAACAGTAACAATCAAGGACGGTCATACTACTGTAACAATCTATGTAACAGTAACAGATCCCAATCCTGATCCTGACCCTACCGTATAATTTATACGACAGAGTAAAAATGCATAATAAGACTCCCACGGCTTCGGCTGTGGGAGTTTTTGCATTGATACGCTTCGCCTCAGAAGAACTCTGAATGAACACAAAATCCTGTTGCGCGGGAACAAGCCTCGGTTTCGATAAAAACTCTCTGCGGAACAGGGAGAGGCGCTTCGCCTCAGAAGATGTTCATGGGGGAAAGGGACTGGTTTTCCCGATAAAGGCTTATAAGCTCCCTGGCGGAAGAGCTTTCTGTCAGAATATCCTCGTTTTCCAGCTCGGCGAGAGCCTCAATTCTTGTTACCGATAGCGTGATTTCCATTATATGCTCCTTGTTCGTTACGAAAATATGGTTTATACAGTAGCGTTCCCATTCTTTGGAAAGCTCTCGCGATAAAAGCTTTGTGCTGTCATAGTTTCCCATATTGAAGCTTAAGGTAAGCTCATCGATATGCTTTTCCATATTCTCCGTAACGGAACAGGTATAATAATAGCTTCCTATTGCTACAATTATCAGTATTACCGCCAGTATCAGGCATATCCATACCCTTTTCAAGCTTTTCCCTCCTTAAGAATAAGTGTATAGGTTCCGCTTCCCGTGGCAGTCATCAGAAATACCTCGGTACGCCTGAGGTTTTTCTTTTTCAGTACCTCGTTGAGCCATTTTTCTCCCAGCCCCGCCTCTCTGAGACCGCTGTCAATAAGAACGCCGTCCTTCAGTATTATACTGGGAGGATTTTTCGTTCCCTCGGTTTTAGTGAAGAAGTTGATTTTACCTGTGGTTTCAACTATTGCGTACTGTACCTCGTTTATATCAAAAATCTCTGAATCCCTCATGGCTTCAAGAACGTCGTCAATCGTGTAGCGGAGATTGTTGAGCTCCTTCTGGTCGATAACTCCGTCGGATACTATTACCCTCGGATTTCCGATTACTGTTCGGCGGAATTTTGCATTTTTAAGCATAAAAAAGGACATGAATACATCTATACATACTATCATAAGTATCGGGATAATTCCGAGAAGCATGGGAAGGGAAGGATCTTCAAGTGAAAGAGTCGCTATATTTGAAATCAGTATCGTTGTAACAAGCTCGCTGGGCTGAAGCTCGCCGAGCTGTTTTTTTCCCATAAGGCGGATTGAGATTATTACTATAGCGTAAAGAATTACCGAGCGGATTATTATGATAAGCATTGCTTTTTTCCTTTCAGAAGATTTTATAATTATTTTTTCTGAAAAGAATTTATTTATACTCTTCGGAAACAATAACCTTATAAAATGATTGGAAGGATAATTTATGAAACAGGGTAATCTGGAAAAAAAGCTTGAACAAAATACGGTAAACCTACGTTCCCTTATGAAGAATACAAGCGACCTCACCATGAGATACGGTAAGGCAGGAAATGTGGATATATGCATAGTTTTCTGTGAGGGGCAGACGGATACAAATCAGCTTGCAAATCTTATATACCGCCCCATTAACATTATCGGGAACGAGGAAAGCTTACTGCCCGAAAGAGTAATGGAGATAATAAGCGGAGAGCTTCTTACGGCAGGAGAACAGAAGCAGGTGAATACCTTCGACGAGCTTATCGGCAGTATCTACAGCGGCTTCTGTGCCATACTTATAGACGGCGTAACCTTCGGTATTTCAATAGGCATTCAGGGCTTTAAAACGAGAGCAGTTGTACCGCCCCTTAACCACAGGAACATTCGTGGCTCCCGCGAAGGCTTCGTTGAAGCGGTAAGAACAAATATGAGCATGGTAAGGCGAAGGATAAAGTCTACCTCCCTTGTTTTTAAGCTCGATACTATAGGGGACGTCAGTAAGACTGATATATGCCTTTGTTACATGGAGGGGAGAGCGGATAAGCGGCTTGTTGAGGACGTGAAAAAACGGATAAAGGAGCTTCCTCTTTCGGTAATTCTCGAAAGCGGATATATCCAGCCCTTTCTCGAAAAGGATAATCTTCTTTTTACCGAAACAGGCGTAACCGAAAGGCCTGACGTTCTCGCCTCAAAGCTTTATGAGGGACGTGTAGGAATAATTGTGGACGGAACGCCCTTCGCTCTTATAGTACCGAAGCTTTTTTCGGAAAATTTCATGATGGTGGACGATTACGGGGAAAAGCCCGTATATTCCACAATGATGAGGCTTCTCAGATATTTCGCCTTCTTAGTGGCAATATTGCTGCCCGGGTTTTATGTGGCTCTCGCTAATTTTCATCCCGAGCTTATACCCGACGCACTTCTTCTTAATCTCGCTTCTTCGGTATCGGTAACCCCCTATAATCTTCTTACCGAATGTATAATAATAAGTATCTTCTATGAAATAATGAGGGAGGCAGGGCTCAGGATGCCTACCGATGTAGGTCATGCAGTAAGCATAGTAGGCGGTATCGTTATCGGCGATATCGTAGTTTCCGCAGGCCTTGTGGGAGCTCCGATGCTTCTGGTTATAGCGGTTTCCTCTATAGCAGGCTATATCGTTACCGACCTTTACAACACGATTACGGTTATCCGATTTATCTTTATTCTTGCAGGAGGTCTCTTCGGGCTTTTCGGAATAACTATAGCGGCACTTGTACTCCTTATAAAGCTATGCTCAATGAATTCCTACGGAATTCCTGCTACAGCACCGATTTCGCCCTTTTCCTTCAGAGCTATGAGGGATACCGTCATGCGGT
Organism: Ruminiclostridium sp.; assembly: GCA_045602405.1. Classification (GTDB taxonomy): domain Bacteria; phylum Bacillota; class Clostridia; order Oscillospirales; family Ruminococcaceae; genus Ruminiclostridium_E. The sequence goes on along the minus strand of JAZSBN010000043.1, from coordinate 170,788 downwards.
TCAGTTGGCGAAGTCTCTCGAAAACAGATATGAAAATCCAGGATATGAACGGGGTTGATATTGATGAATAAAATAGGCTGGATACAGCTCGGGGCTATTCTTACCGTTTCAAGAATTTTCTCCGAGGCTACGACTATCCCCGATACAAATATCGTTTACGGAATGCAGAGATACAGCGTTATAATTGTTTCCTTTATCCTGACTTTTCTCGCGGTTGTTCCGATGCTTATTATTTCGAAAAAATACGACGGAAGCGGTTTTATTGAGCTTACTGCCTCAAGAAGCAAATGGGCGGCAGCAGCCTTCGGTGTTGTATATGTGATCGCTTCTCTCTATATAATGACGGAAACTACCGTAAGGCTCAACTATTACGCTACAAGCACGATTTTCGACTCCGCTCCTGCGGCTGTGCTTCTGCTGTTTGTGGCAGGAGTCTGTATCTACGCCACCGTAAAGGGACTTCAGGCATTGACCCGAACGGGAATAATCGTAGCGGCAGGCTTTTTCCTGCTGCTTGTTCTTGTGGTAATAGCTCTTATACCTTTAATAAGGCTCAGTCACCTTTATCCGGCCTTCATAGAGCGGCCCGACAGCTTTCTCAGCGAAGTCCTTTCGGAGTTTACACAGAACTGTGAGGCGGTTATTTTCGCCGTACTTTGCCGAAGGGTAAGAAAGGACGCTCATAAGTGCATATATCTGTATCTTCCTGCTTCCTGTGCCTTGCTTCTTCTTATGACGTTTCTCTACAATACCGTTCTCGGCGAATATCTTACCGAGGTGAATTTCCCCTTCTATACGCTTGCCTCTATCTCCGATATCTCAATACTCCAGAGGCTGAACGGTGTTGACGTGGTGGTATGGCTTATGGCGGCGATTATAAGACTGTCTCTTCTTTCGATAACGATAAGAGAAATCATAAGGCTTATTACGGGAAAAAGGACGCTTGCACTCTGGTCGGGGATAGCGGCAATTCTGCTTACTGCGGGGGCGACCTACTTTTTAACGGGAAGCCCCGAGCTGTTCAGGGCCTTTATAAGTATCAGGGAAACGGTTATACCCGTTATAATTATTGTTGCAGTCCTGCCCCTTACGGGACTTATCATGGGAAGGAAAAAATATGAGAAGAAATAGAAGAATAAGGCTTATATCGCTTTTTCTGGCTCTCTGTACAGTTGCGGTTTTTTCAGGCTGTATGAGTCATACGGAGCTTGATAAAGCGGCAATTATCGAAGCCGTGGGAGTAGACTATGAAAACGGTCAGTACACTGCTACCGTTCAGTATTTCAATATGGACAGCGAGGGCGGCTCTACCATGGTGGATAATACCAAGCCCAATGTCATTGTGGTTTCGGGAAGCGGAAGAACGGTAAGCGACGCTCTCGAGGATGCCTCCTACCGCTCTGGAAAAGCCTTCATGCTGGGCATAACGGGACTTTTTGTTATAGGTAACGAGGCTTCAAAACAGGATATAAAGCCGCTTTTAAGCTTTGCTACCTCGAATCACCAGAGTAACCCGAAAATGTATATTGCCGTGGCAGAGGGAAAGGCTTCTGATATAATGCAGGTTCGTTTCAAGGAAGGCGCCGCTTCGGTAAATAAGCTTGAAAGCTTGTTCCGTAATGCGGATAATCTGGGGCTTTGTGCGCCTCTTAAGCTTTATGAGGTTATGAAAAAGCTTTCCCAGCCTACGAAAAGTCTTGTACTACCTCTTATAAAGGTAAATGAGGACGGGGGAGACTTTACCGAGGATGGAAAGAATATTGTTATTACGGGCGGCGCTCTTATAAGTGACAGTAAACTCACCGATTCTCTCTCTGTAAAGGAGGTAGCAGGGCTTCAGTTTCTTTCCGACAGCACCGATACCTCACAGCTTACCGTTTCGGATAACGGAGAGGACGTTACCGTTATTCTCTATGACGTTTCTACCGATATTACGCCCCGATACAGTAAGGGGAAGCTTGGGTTTACGATAAATATTACCGCCGACGGAAAATACGTCAACAGCAATCTTTCGAATCCTGCGGAAAAAAGCGGAAGGGTTGAAAAGCTCTGTGAAAAGGCTGTACAGGAAAGGGTAGCACTTACGGTAGAAAAGCTTCTTAAGAAAAACGGAGCCGACGCCGCAGACCTTAAATACTCCATAACCTCTAAGGAGTATTTTTCATGGCTTAAAATAGAGGAAAACTATCGGGAGCTTCTTAAAAACGGAAGCTATGATATAAAATGTGATGTTACTATAAGAAGATTTTCTACTGCTCACAGTCATATTGATTAGAGCATAAGGATTAACTCTTGGCGAACTGCACAAAAAAACCGATAAATCTTTGGTTAAATTACCGCCCTTGTATTGAAATCGTTTTACTGATATAATTAGGATATACCCATCGGAAATAACCTTTCCGAAGTTTTATAATCAGGAGGAAAAAACCAATGAATTACGGCTTTTTTGATGAAAAAAACAAAGAGTATGTTATAACCCGTCCCGATACTCCCTCGGCATGGGCAAACTATCTCGGTTCCCCCGAATACGGTGCAATTATTTCCAATAACGCAGGCGGCTACAGCTTTGTTAAGTCCGGTGCAAACGGACGTGTTATCCGTTACCGCTTCAACTCTGTAGCTATGGACCAGCCCGGACGTTATATCTATATCAGAGACACAGATTCAGGCGATTACTGGTCTGCTTCCTGGTCTCCCGTATGTAAGCCCCTCGATAAGTATAAGAGCGAATGCCGCCACGGTACTGCATATACGGTAATCACTTCCGAATATTCCGATATCAAGGCAGAAACTCTCTACTATGTTCCTAAGGACGCTACCTACGAGGTATGGCGTGCAAAGGTTACAAACACAGGCGACAAGCCCCGTAACCTCGCTGTTACAGGCTACTGTGAATTTGTAAACGATCCTAACTATGAACAGGATCAGGTTAACCTTCAGTACACTCTCTTCATTACTCATACCTACTTCATGGGCAATCACATTCTCCAGAAGCAGAATGAGGTTTACAACCCTGACGGAAGCCGTTTCCTCGGTCTTGCAGGTCAGAAGGTTGACAAGTACTGCGGCGACAGAGACAAGTTCGTAGGCTCCTACCACAGCTACGCTAACCCTGTTGGTGCGGCTGCTGACTTAAACGACGATATCAACTACAACACAAACTCCTGCGGCGCTTTACAGACAAATATCACTATCAATCCCGGCGAAACCAAGGAATTCGTTTACCTCCTCGGTCAGAAGACTGAAAAGGAAGCTTCCGAAATTATCGCTAAGTATGAAGATACAAGCGTTGTTGAAAAGGAACTGGCTGAGCTCAAGGAATTCTGGCACAGCAAGCTTGCTAACCTTCAGGTTCATACTCCCGACGAAAACTTCAACAATATCGTTAACGTATGGAACGCTTACAACTGCTTCATTACCTTTATCTGGTCGAGAGCTGCTTCCTTCCAGTACTGCGGCTTAAGAAACGGCTTCGGATACCGTGATACTGTTCAGGATATCCAGGGTATCATTCACCTTGCTCCCGAAATGGCTAAGAAGCAGATCGTATTCATGCTTTCCGCTCAGGTTACAAACGGCGCAGGTCTCCCCCTCGTTAAGTATACTCATAAGGCTGGTCAGGAAAATCATCCCGACGAAAATGATGAGAATACTGCATACGCAAAGGAAACAGGACATCCCAGCTATCGTGCTGACGACGCTCTCTGGCTCTTCCCCACAATTTACAAGTATATTTCCGAAAGCGGCGACAGCGCTTTCTTAGATGAAGAAATCTTCTACGCTAACGACGGCGAAAAGGGTACCGTATACGACCACTTAAAGAGAGCTATTACCTTCTCTATGAACAATCTCGGTAACCATGGTATGCCTGCAGGTCTCCACGCTGACTGGAACGACTGCTTACGTCTCGGTAAGAAGGGCGAATCTACCTTCGTAGCCTTCCAGCTTGTTTACGCTATCAAGATTCTCCGTACTTATGCAGAAGAAAAGAACGATACCGAATATATCAAGTATCTCGACGAAATCAAGGCTAAGCTTGATGAAATCCTTTCCGCTTGCTGGAACGAAGACAGATGGATCAGAGGTTATAAGGAAGACGGTACCGTTATCGGTCAGAGAACTGACCCTGAAGCAAATATGTGGCTCAATCCCCAGTCCTGGTCCGTTATCTCCGGCTTCGCTACAAAGGAACAGGCTGAAAAGGCTATGGACAGCGTAGAAAGAGAGCTTAATACTCCCTACGGTGCTATGGTTATGTATCCTCCCTACAACAAGCACGGCTTCGACGGTGCTCTTATGCAGTGCTTCAACGCTTGTACAAAGGAAAATGCAGGTATCTTCTCTCAGCCTCAGGGTTGGCTGATTCTTGCAGAATCCAAGCTCGGCCACGGTAACAGAGCGTACAAGTACTGGAAGGAAGCTTCTCCTGCAACCTACAATGATAACGCAGAACTTCGTGTTCTTGAGCCCTATGTATTCGGACAGTTTGTTGAAGGTAAGGACAGCCCCTTCGCAGGACGTGCACACGTTCACTGGCTCACAGGTACAGCTTCTACCGTTATGGTTGGTACAACCGAAGGTATCCTCGGTCTTAACCCCGAAACAAAGGGTCTCGTAATTGATCCCTCTATCCCCTCCGAATGGAAGGAATATACAATGGAAAAGACCTTCAGAGGAAAGAAGCTTAACGTTACAGTAAAGAACCCCGACGGTAACGAGCACGGCGTTAAGTCCGTAACCGTAAACGGTCAGAAGATTGAAGGCAAGCTCATTCTTGACGAAATCTTAAAGGACGTTAACGATATCGTTATCGAAATGTAAGCGGCGAAGCGCCGCTCCCTGTTCCGCTTATAGCGGTAACGGAATATAAAATAATAACGGCAGTAACTGTAAAAAGGTTACTGCCGTTTTATGTGATAAGGGGTTAATCTAATACATACTGCCAATTCGCAGGATAATATTCAGCTAAATTTGTATATTATTTAATTGACAAAAAAGGGGATTTCCTATATACTGTATAGTAATGAGCTAAAATTTGTCAGAGATGGGTTTGATATGAAGAAAAAAAGTAATAAGCTTAATCTTATAATATGCGGAATTGCCTTCGTTATTATGGTGGTATTTCTGTTTTTAGACGGTATTGATAATATATTTAGTGCTATGCAGTCCCTGAATCCCCTTTTCCTCGGGCTTGCAGTATTATGCATTGTAGGCTACTGGTTTTTTGAGGGACTGGGGCTTCACATGGCGGCGAAAAGCCTTGAGCCCGATACAAAGCTTAAAACGTCAATACTGGTGGCCATGATAGGGCAGTATTTCAATTGCATTACCCCCTGTGCAACAGGCGGTCAGCCTATGCAGGTCTACACCTATGTAAAGCATAAGATGCCCCTCGGCTCGGCTATGACGGCGCTTGTAGCCCGCTTTATAGTTTACCAGTTCATGCTTACGCTTTATTCGGTGATATTCCTTATATTTAAGCTTCCTATGTTTACCGAGGGCGACCTTAAGGGGCTTACCTTCCTTGTAATCGTGGGCTTTATCGTAAATACGGCAGTAATCGTAATGCTCTTTATGCTGGCGTTTTTCCGTAAGGCTACCACAAAAATCGCTCACGGTATAGTGAAGCTTCTCGGAAAAATCAGAATCATAAAGGATACCGAAGAAAAGATAAAGTATATCGATAACGAACTTGAACAGTACTACGAAAACTTCCTTTTCATAAAGAAAAGACCCTGGCTTGTAATAAAGATGTGCCTCGTTACGGCAGTCCAGCTCCTTCTCTATTTCGGAATTACCTATGTAATCTATTTAGGCTTCGGAATGAGCGGTACTGACTTCTTTACTATAGTAGCCTGTCAGGCCTTCGTACTTATGATATCCTCCTTTGTGCCGCTTCCCGGCGCGATGGGTGCCGCAGAAGGAAGCTACGCCGCCTTCTTCGGAGGAATTTTCGGCGACCATTATACTGTAGTCTCCACCTTTATCTGGAGATTTCTTACCTTCTATTTACCTATACTTGTAGGTATAATTCTTAATCTTTCCCTTTCGAGGAAGGGTATAGATTTTGAGAAGATGAAGGATTGAGCTGATAATAAAAGCCGCTTCAGCTATTAAGTAAGAGGCGGCTTTTTGATGGTGTTGTTACAATTTTAATTAAGCAATAAGTAAGAATCTGAAGGTGATATGGTTTATGGAGCCAAGACTTGAATACTGTGGTAATTACATAGAAATCAGAGATTTTCACCATTATATTGATGATGAGAAAAATGGAAATCCATATAACTGTTCATTTGATATTAAAGTTAAATCAGGCGTATTTACCGGTATTGCAGACGGTTGTGAATGCGATTATAAGGAATTACAGAAATTCATTGAGGCACTGGAAGATTTAATCTCATTCAAGAGGAAGGATATAACTTTTTTTGAAATTGGTTATGGAAATAAAATTGACTTCAAATGCGACAGAACAGGACATATCGAAGTATTCGGCGAAATACAGGGTAACGCAGGCAGTCACTTTCTGAAATTTGAGTTTTTGACAGACCAAACGGTTTTCAAAAAATTCATAAATGAACTAAAAAGTCTGTAAAGTTCAATCTATCCATGAGCATACAACAAAATCCGAAGAAGAAATAAATCTTCTTCGGATTGTTTTTTATAACGGATAACCTTACCTTCTTCTTCCGCCTCCGCCATGACGGCCGCCGCCGCTTGAACGGTGGGTGGAGCTTCTTCCGCCGCCGCTTCTTCCGCTGCTGCCCGAGCTTCTGGGAGAATATGTACGGGTGGTAACAAAGCCCTTTGACTCGTCAATATTACAGGAAAGACGAAGAGAATTTCTCATTACATAGTGGTTTGTGGCGGCCCTTTTCAGCTTATAGGGTGCCGCAAGGCAGTTATAGAGTACAATACATACCACAAGGGTCATGAATCCGATAGGGAGTAATGCCGTGAAGGCTACCTCGAGATCGGTTTCGATATAATCGTCGCCGAATTCTATACCTACCTGATTGTTTGCTTTACCTGCGTTATAATGCTTAAGGGCGGCGCTTATAAAGCCCAGACAGGCGTCGCCGTAATACCCGTCAACGATATCATCGTATATTACATCGAAAAGGAGCTGGATACGGTGGTCACTGTAATAATTTATACATTCGCCGCTTGTGGAAATCCAGTCGTATTTCGTATCGTTATTTATAAGAAGCAGTATTCCGTCGGTGTTGATTCCGCAGGTTTCATCGTAAACGTCATCCGCATAAGCCATAACGCCGTTGTCGGACTTATCGCTTCCTATATCGTCGGTTATTACGAAAAGGATGTTGAAGCCTGTTATCTGTGCGAAATCCTTAGCCTTATCGAGAATTACTTCTTCCTCGTAGCTTGTGAGATAATCATAATCGTCGAAAATCTTGGCTATAGCTCCGTTGGTTGCTTCTGCCACAGCTTCGGAATTGCTGTCGGTGCTGTCTGTACTGTCGGAATCGACTGAGCTTTCGACATCTTCTGTATTATCTGTATTTTCTTCAGTCAGGATGCTGTTGCCCGTATAACGTTCTGGGGTATAATTTGTAAGAGTATTGTCCGCCGTATAGGGTAAGTCTCCGATTTCGGGGATGCCCATGTCATAGTAGTAAATAAGCTCTCTTATAAGAACATAAAGTCCTGTATAGTAGTCATACAGTTCAAAAAAAGAGTCGGTATATTCCGCACATTCGCTAAGCCTGTCGTTAGTGTAGCAGGCCGCCGCCTCACCGCAGGTATATACCCACCAGTATTTTGCGTCAAGGCTTATTACTATGTATATACCGTTGGGATTATCGGGGCATACCTCGTTATATCTCATTTCGGCGTATTTTTTTACGCCCTCGGGAGTTTTATCCTCTCCGATATCGTCGGCTATTTCCACCATTATGTTATAGCGTGTAGCTTCGGAAAATTCAATAGCCAGGTCGTTCAGTATAACCTTATGGTCGTCGCTGAGATAGTTCGTTTCGTTGAAAACGAAGGAGGAGATATTGTAGCCGTAGGCAGTGACGGAAAAGATACTGCAAAGGAAAAGAGCAAATAATAAAGCGATTATCTTTCTCATGCTAAAAATCCTCCTATAAGAAGAATTATATAGAGGAGTAAGGCGATTCCGACAGGTATACCTATTCCGAAAAGCGCAAGCTTAAGCTTATTCACGGGAATCGTTCCGCCGAAGGCTCCCGTCTGGCCGTTCATGGCGTAATAATACATCTTTCCCTTATATGTGTAGGAAAGGAACCACATAGGAAGCATAACGTATTTCCAGTTTATATTTGTTACACGGAAATCTCTGTGCTGGGTAACCATTCTTCCCTTGACGTTTATCGTCTTTTTGAATTCCGTTTCCGCTTCGGCAAGAATACGTTCCTTTATACGAGGGTATACGCTTTCCTTTGAAACGTCGTATTTTTCTGCGTTGTGTCCAGAAAGATAGCTCATGTTGAAATCTACCATTTCGTCATAGTTAAAGGGTTCGATACTTTCAAGAAGCTTATCGTCCGCCTTTGAAGATCCGTCGGCAGGAACCCCCTGGAAGATAAGGCTGCCTGCTCTCCTGCAGGTAAAGCGTTCCTCGGTTTTAACGATATAATCGCCCTTTCTTACGGAAGAAACCGTCCTGAAAACGTCCACCGTCAGCTTTCCGTCAACACAGCAGTCAGCCAGCCAGTAGGGGACATAGATTCCCTGAATTTTTTCGAGAGACTCGGGAGAGCCGAAGCCCTTAGCCATAAAGAATTTCTTCTTCTTTGTCCACACCTCAAAGCCCTCAAGAGCGTTTTCCTTCGTCTTTTTAAAGGGAATAATCTTTCTCGGGCAGAATTCTCCCGTTAAGCGTCCCGATAATACAACGGGACTATGGCAGTAATGACATTCTGCGGAAGCGGAAAGCTCGGATTCGGTCATAACCGCCGCACCGCAGGTAGGACACACATAAAGGTTGTTGCTTGCTTCAAAATTGCTGTCGGCTGTTCCGTCCATATCCATAACGGGCTCGATTACCTCGCTGGAAACTGCGGAATCAAGCTCTTCCTTAGAGAAGTGACCGAGACAGTATTCACAGGCGAAATCCTGAGTCTCCGCACTGAAGGAAAGCGGAGCGTTACAGGACGGGCATTTATATGCTACTACATTGGGGTCCATAGCCTTATTCCTTTCTGTCAGTTATTTTTAAGCATTGCTTTATAGAAGCTGAAGCTTTCTTTTTTAAGGGTTTCTATTATCGCCTCTTCTATATCGTGTTCGAGGCCGATACTTTTGATTTTCTTTTCTACGATACTTTCCTTACGGTCGTTATTATGCTTTCCCGGGAGCCTTACCGATTTTATGGTAAGTCCTGTTTCGCTGTCATAGACTATTGCGTTTATTTCATTTTCCGAATCAAGCATACGGGAAATACCTACGGGGACAGAACAGAAAAGTGCGTTGAACATAAGGCTTGCCGCACATATTCCGTGAATCCTGTCGGTACGCATGGGGCCGCCCTCGGAAATCTGGAGATTTATAAGGAACTGCTCAAGGGAGGTGTAATAGTTACCTCTTCCGAAGGAGAGGGTGATAGCGTCCGCTCCGCCGTTATAAGCGGCAATAGCGTCGGATATGCCTGTCATCATTGTATTGAGGGGACATATATCGAGGGGAATATGGGAATTATTATGCTGATAGCGGATAAGCTTTTCAACGCTTTCACCGCTGTTTCCGAAAACGCCTGTAAGCCGTATCATCGAAACGCTGTTTATATAATCCGAGGAATTTATCTGCTTTAGAATTGCAAGAGCACTGTATTCATCGGCAGAGGCTTCGATTATTACGCTCTGACGCTTACCGAGCTTTCTTACTATTCCCGAAAGGGGCAGGGGTACGATTATGTAGGCGAAGTCACGCTCACAGCAAAGCTGTAAATCCGTAAGGCTTGATATACGGAGTATGAAGCGTTCGGAAAGGTCTTTGTTTTCCAGAATTCTTGCGGAGCCTGAGTTTATCTCAACATAATCCGCTCCGCAGGCAAATACTGCATTCGAATAGGCCATAAGTTCGTCGGGGCTTACGCTTTCACGGGCAAACTGTATATATGTAAGGGTTTTATCTATAATTGCGGGTCTCATTTTTCTTTCCTTTCGAGGGGTATTGAAGCATAGTAATTATACCATAGTAAGGCCGATATTGCAAGGTTTTTTCATCAATAAGAATATATTGCTATTGACAGGAGAGAAAAGGAATTATATAATTGAAATGTATCCTTTAAAGGATAAAATTTCAATAAGGAATGGTAATAATTATGAATAAACCTCTCGCACCCACACCGCCTATGGGCTGGAACTCCTGGAACACCTTCGGCTGGAATATCAACGAGGAGCTTATAAAGGGTATCGCCGATACAATCGCTGATACAGGTCTTAAGGACGCAGGCTACGAGTATATTGTAATCGACGACTGCTGGAGCGAAAAACAGAGAGACGAAAACGGCCGTCTCGTTCCCGACAGAAACAAGTTCCCTAATGGTATAAAGCCTGTTGCCGACTATGTTCATTCCAAGGGGCTTAAATTCGGTATGTATTCCTGTGCAGGAACACACACCTGTGCAGGCTATCCCGGAAGCTTCGAGCATGAGTTCGTTGACGCTGAAACCTTTGCGGAATGGGGCGTAGACTATCTTAAATATGACTACTGCTACAAGCCCGACTATATCCCCGGAGAGATACTTTATAAGAGAATGGCTATGGCTCTACGCAACTGCGGAAGAGATATAGTTTTCTCCGCCTGTAACTGGGGCAACGACGATATCTACCGCTGGGTAAGAGAATCGGGAGCACAGCTTTTCCGTTCTACAGGCGATATTCAGGATAACTGGGAATCCATAAAGAGAAATGCACTTTCTCAGATAGGAAACAGCTGCTACAGCGGTACATACTGCTATAATGATATAGATATGCTGGTTGTAGGTATGCACGGAAAGGGCGATAACGAGGAGGTTCTCCGTGACTGCCTCGAGGGCTGTACCGATACCGAATACAAGACCCATTTCTCTATCTGGGCAATCATGAATTCGCCCCTTATGATAGGCTGTGACGTAAGGAACATGAGCGAAAGCACAAGAAATATCCTCATGAACAAGGACGTTATCGCTCTCAATCAGGATCCCGAATGCCGTGGACCCTACTGTATAAAGCAGTGGAACAACCGTGACAACGTTATGACCCTTATAAAGCCTATGTCCGACGGAAGCTACGGAATAGTGATGTTCAATCTGGGCGACAAGAAGAGCGAAATGTCCCTTCAGTTCTGGGATATGGGACTTCCCTTCTCAAGCGGAAGAGGTCTCAGTATGTATAACTGCTGGACTCACGAGGAAGAGGGCGTATTTACCGAGCGTTATGTCACTCAGGTTGAAAGCCACGACTGTGTAGTTCTCCGTGCAAGGGTAGTAAAGCTTTGAGTGCCTGCATGAACTGCGGAAAGGAGCTTCTTTCCGACGAAATCGCAATTTACAAGAAGCTGGTAAACCGTGGGGCGGAAAAATACCTTTGTATAGACTGCCTCGCTGATTATTTCAAGTGCAGCAGAAAGGCGATTGAGGATAAAATAGACTATTACAGGAAGAGCGGAGAATGTACGCTTTTCAGATAAAGGAAAAAGCTGTAACAGATGTATGTTACAGCTTTTCTTGTTTGTATTTATCTTACTGTGCTTCCGTTGGGAATATCGCCGTCGATGAATACTACTCTTACATCATCTCCTGCGTCACAAGCGAGGAGCATACCCTGACTTTCCTCGCCGCAGAGCTTAGCGGGAGCAAGGTTAGCCACGAAGATAATCTTCTTTCCGATTAAGTCCTCGGGCTTATAGTAGTTGGCTATACCCGAAACGATCTGACGTCCGTCACGGCCGTCGTCAACCTGAATTTTAAGAAGCTTCTTAGCCTTCGGCATCTTTTCACAGGCGGTAATTTCACCTGTTCTGAGCTTGACCTCGGCGAACTGGTCAATCTTGATTATATTCGCCTTATCGAGGTCCTCGTCCTCCTTATATTCCTTGGCAGGCTTAAGTAAAGCGTTAAGCTCCTCGATTTCCTTTTCCATATCTATACGGGGGAAGAGAACGCCTCTCTTTGAAACTGTGACATTTTCGGGGAGTACGCCGAATACTGCCGCATTTTCGTAGGTTGTCATTGCTTCCTCTGCACCAATCTGCTTCCACACCTCGGGCATGGTGTTGGGCATAAAGGGATAAAGGAGAGAAGAACAGAGACGGATAGTTTCAAGAAGATTATAGAGAACGGTAGCAAGTCTGGGCTTGTTCGCCTCATCCTTAGCCAGTACCCAAGGGGCTGTTTCGTCGATATACTTGTTGGCACGGGAGATAACCTTAAAGATTTCCTCGAGAGCCTTGGAAAGCTGTGCGTCGCCGATAAGCTGAGCCACAGGCCCACGGAGAGCCTTCGCCATAGAAATAAGGTCGTCGTCGAAATCTCCTGCCATACGGTCGGTGGGGAGAGTACCGCCGAAATATTTATCCACCATAGCTACTGTACGAGAAACTAAGTTTCCTAAATCGTTGGCTAAATCGGTATTTATTCTTCCTATCATGATTTCGTTGGAGAAGTTACAGTCGGAGCCGTAGGGCATATCCCTTAAAATCTGATAGCGTACCGAGTCAACACCGTAACGCTCGGCAAGAACAAAGGGGTCGATAACGTTTCCGAGGGATTTACTCATCTTCTGGCCGTTGAAGTTTATCCAGCCGTGGCCGTAAAGACGCTTGGGAAGGGGTAAATCAAGCATCATCAGTATAGCGGGCCATACTATCGAATGGAAGCGTACTATTTCCTTTGCAGTCATGTGCATATCCGCAGGCCAGTACCTGTCGTAGTCGCCGTAGGTGCTGTTTTCGTAGCCTAAAGCGGAGATATAGTTGGAGAGAGCGTCAACCCATACATATACAACGTGTCCCTCGTCGAAGTCAACGGGCACGCCCCATGTGAAGGTTGTACGGGATACGCATAAATCCTCAAGACCGGGCTTTATGAAGTTGTTTACCATTTCGTTTACACGGGTCTTGGGCTGAAGATAATCGGTTTCGGTAAGGAACTTCTCGATTTTTTCGGCGAAGTCGGAAAGACGGAGGAAGTATGCCTCCTCGTCAGCCTCGATAACCTCTCTTCCGCAGTCGGGGCACTTTCCGTCCACAAGCTGGGATTCTGTCCAGAAGCTTTCGCAGGGGGTACAGTATTTGCCTGTATATTTGCCCTTATAGATATAGCCCTTGTCGTAGAGAGTCTTGAAAATCTTCTGTACTGTTTCGATATGATAATCGTCGGTGGTTCTTACATAGCGGTCATAGCTGATGTTCATGGTAGCCCAGAGACGCTTGAAGTTATCAACGATAGGGTCAACGTATTCCTTGGGGGTAACACCCTGCTCCTTCGCCTTGAGCTCTATCTTCTGACCGTGCTCGTCGGTACCTGTAAGGAACATTACATCGTAGCCCTGCATTCTCTTGAAGCGGGCGATGGAGTCACAGGCTACGGTGGTGTAGCAGTGTCCGATATGGGGATTTCCCGAGGGGTAATAAATCGGGGTGGTTATATAGAATTTGTCGCTCATACTGTTTTCCGCCTTTCTTTTGTATGTATTGCAGTAGTTTTAAAGCAGAAATACTGCAAAAATATCCTGTAAATTAACTTCAATTATACCATAATGAGGTAATTTTGGCAATATGTTAAAAAAAATCAAAGAAAAATTTACATTTTTCACATAAAAGACTTGATTTTTTTTGTGTTTTCTATTAAAATATAATGTGTGAAAAAGTTTAGTGCGTATAACGGTCACAGCGTTACCGTCCATGAGGCGGTGAAGAGCAATCAAGCCCTATACGCAGGAAGCGGCAGAATGCCTAAGACGAAAGGACAGGTTTAGTTATGTCAAACAGATTATTTCAGGGCGTAGTTCATCAGATGAGAGACACTATCGGCAGAGTTATCGGCGTTATTGACGAGAATGCAACGGTAGTAGCCTGCAGCGAGCTCTCAAGAATCGGCACATCAAATGATTTCTTTTCCATTGAATTCGGTGAGTCTCATGACATTTTCATTCGCGACGGATATACATATAAGCCTTTCGGAGTTCATGTAAAGCCCGATTATGCGGTTTTCGTTGAAGGAACCGACGAAATAGCAGGAAAGTATGCTTCCATACTTGCTGTTTCTCTTTCAAGTATAAAGCAGTATTACGACGAAAAGTATGACAGAAACAACTTCGTCAAGAATATCATTCTCGATAACGTTCTCCCCGGAGATATAAGCATAAAGTCCAGAGAGCTCCATTTCAATGCGGATATCAACAGAGTTGTATTCCTTATCAATATCGTGGCTACAAACGATGTTTCCGCTTATGACGTTATCCAGAATCTTTTCCCCGATAAGAACAAGGACTTCGTTTTCAACATTACCGAAAGCGATATCGTTCTCGTTAAGGAAATAAAGAACAATATCGACGTTAAGGATCTGGAGAAGCTTGCACGGTCTATTTCCGACACGCTCCAGACTGAATTCTTCACAAGAGTAAATATCGGTATCGGTACTCCCGTTATCGGCGTTAAGGATCTTGCACGTTCCTTCAAGGAAGCACAGATCGCTATCGAAGTAGGTAAGGTTTTTGATACCGAAAAGAATATCGTAAGCTACGATAACCTCGGTATTGCAAGACTTATCTACCACCTCCCCACAACTCTCTGTGACACATTCTTAAAGGAAGTATTCAAGAAGGGCTCTATCGAATCCCTCGACCATGAAACCCTCTTTACTATCCAGCGTTTCTTCGAAAACAACCTGAACGTTTCCGAAACCTCGAGAAAGCTCTTTGTACACAGAAATACTCTTGTATACAGACTTGATAAGATAAAGAAGCTTACAGGTCTCGATTTAAGAGAATTCGACCACGCAATTATCTTTAAGATTGCACTTATGGTCAAGAAATATCTCTCCGCCGATCCCGTTAAGTTTTAATCGGGTGCAGGAGGATATACTGCAGAATTATAGTAGAAAATACGAGGCGGCATAACCTGTCCGCCTCGCAGACTGTTTATACGGGAAAGCGTTTTGTCCGTTTTTTGTCGCATATCGGCGGTTGCTGAGGAATAAGGCTTTTTCGTGATGATTTTTTTGAAGGTGATATAATGGTAGAATTAAAGAACGTCGATGTTCACTATGACGACGGCGTTAAGGGCGGCGTGGACGCCCTCAATGATGTAAATCTCCGTATCAACGACGGTGAATTTGTTTTTATAGTAGGTAACAGCGGTGCAGGTAAAAGTACCCTGTTAAAGCTTCTTACAAGAGAAATCCAGCCTACAAGCGGAAGAGTTTTCGTAAACGGCTATAACCTTTCGAAGCTCCGTAACAGGAAGCTTCCTGCATTCAGACGCTCCCTCGGAATGATATTCCAGGATTTCCGTCTTATACCTACTCTTACGGTATACGAGAATGTAGCCTTTGTTTTAAGGGTTATTGATAAATCCAAGAAGTACATAAGACAGCGTGTTCCCTATGTGCTTAATCTTGTTAAGCTGGGAGATAAGGCGAAATGCTACCCGGGACAGCTTTCCGGCGGTGAGCAGCAGCGTGTGGCGATAGCGAGAGCCTTCGCCTGTGACCCTAAGATTATTATTGCGGACGAGCCTACGGGTAATATCGACCCTGAGCTTTCCTATGAAATAGTTGAGCTTTTAAAGGATATCAACGAATGCGGAACAACCGTAATAATGGTTACACACGAGCATAATCTTGTAAAATATTTCGGCGGCCGTCTTATAAATTTAAGAAACGGCTCTGTAGCTTACGACAATTATATAGAAGGCGAGGGGGACGAAATCTATGAGGATGAGTAATTTCGGATACCTCGTAAAAAGAGGTGTCGGCTCTGTATTTAAGAATGCAATGATGTCCCTTGCCAGCTTCTGTGTGCTTCTCGTAAGCTTACTTATGGTGGGACTTTCCGTTCTTGTGGCGATTGATATAGGCGTCATACTTTCCAATATCGAGGAAAAGAACGAAATAAACGTTTACGTCTACGGCGATGTGGAGCAGAGTGTTCTTACCCACATTACCGACGCAATAGACGTAAATCCCAATACGGGAAGCGTTATCTTCTACTCAAAGGATGAGGCCTGGGCGGATAAGCAGGAGGAAATGCCTGAAATGGCTGAGCTTTTCGAATACCTCCCCGAAAATCCTATGCCCCATACCTTCCGTGTAACGGTAAAGGACATTTCCCGTATAAGCGAAACTGCCGAGGAATTCGGTACAATCGAGGGTGTCGAAAAGGTTTCCGCTCCCTACGACTTCGCTTCGGCTCTTGTAAATATACGCTCTACCCTTGCGGTAATCGGAATTTCGCTTCTTGCGGTAATGATAATCACAAGCGTTATCATTATCTATAATTCCATAAGAAGCTCCGTATATTCCCGTAAGAAGGAAATAAATATCATGAAGGTTGTCGGTGCAACAAACTCCTTCGTAAAGATTCCCTTCTTTATCGAGGGTATGTTTATCGGCGTTATTGCAGGCGTAGCCTCCTGGATACTCACAAAGATAACCTATGAAGCTATTGTTGAGCTTTTCAAGGACGACGTAACCATCTGGGAAATCTTCGGACTTGTGGACGTTATCTCCTTCGACCAGGTTACATGGCTTGTTCTTGCGGCGAACTGTGTGCTGGGTGCGTTACTCGGCGCTATCGGTACGATTATAAGTACAGGAAAATACGTTAAGGTTTAGTCATTGGTATGGCAGGATTTATCCTGCTCCTCGTAATGAAAGGAATTGTTATGAAGAAAAAGATAACGGCTCGGATAGCCGCTTCCGTTGTCGCTCTCGGAATAATTTTCGGCGGTGCGGCATATTCGGAGTTTTCCGATATAAGCGTAAGTGCGGAAACGACAGACGAGCTGCAGAAGAAAATAGACGCAAACAAGGCTCTTATAGATGAGCTTGACGGAAAAATCAAGGCGATAGACGGCGATATTGCGGAAAGCGAGGAGGTACAGAACTACTACTTCCAGAAGCTTAACGCAACAAAGGACAGAATCGACCTTTTAAATAACCAGATTTATGAAAAAGAACAGGAAATTCTTGCCAAGGAGCAGGAAATTTCCGATATCGAGCTTAAAATTTCCGAAACGGAAAAGAATATAGTAGATAAGGAAGCGGAAATAGAGCTTCTTGAAAAAACAAACGATGAAAACGCCTACCGCTTCGGTCAGATAATAAGAGCCATGTATATTACCGACTCCGATGATTATCTTACGGTTATAGCGGGCTCCTCGGATTTCTATGATATCTTCGTGAGAAGCGAGATCATGAAGAATGCAAGCGAACAGAACCTTAAGTTCATGAACGATCTGCTTAATGATATACATAGGCTTGATGAGGACAGAATTCAGCTTGACAAGGACAAGGAAAAGCTTGAATACGATAAGGAGCTTCTCGATAAGGAGCGCCAGGCTCTTGAGGATGAGCGTACGGAGCTGGACGAAAACAGGAAGTATAACTCCGATTTAAGCGCTTCCTACACAAATGAATATAACGTTATTTCGACTAAGATTTCCAATTTCGAAAGCATGCAGGCGGATTACGCCAACCAGAAAAAGGTAAGCCTTGCGGAAATCGAAAAGTATGAAAAACAGATTGACGAGCTTATCCGTCTCGCACAGCAGCAGGCCAGCAACAAGGTCGTATATGAGCAGGGTGAATGGCTCTGGCCTCTCGATTATAAGTTTACGCTTATTACCACATATTTCGGTTACGACCCGTGGAGAGGCGGTAATCACGGTGCTATCGACGTAGGAAACGGCGGTATAAACGGCGCAAATATCTACGCCATGAAGGGCGGCGAGGTAATTATCGCAAAGACCTCCTATACACCCGGCTATGACTATGGTAAATATGTGGTTATCGACCACGGTAACGGCTATCAGTCCCTTTATGCACACTGCAGCGATATCTACGTTTCGGTAGGTCAGATGGTAAATCAGGGCGATGTTATTGCGGCGGTAGGCTCTACAGGCTGGTCAACAGGTCCTCACCTTCATTTCGAAATCCGTAAGGACGGAACAAGAGTTGACCCCCTTGAATATGTAAATGTACCTTAAAAACTGGAGACATAATGAATAAAAAAATATCACTCGGCATAACCATAAGTCTTGTGGCGATAGCCTGTGCCCTTACCTTCGTGGTAACCATGACCTTTTCTCTCAATCTCTACAACGACAAGGTTGCAGACGTACAGCAGAGAGAGGAAATGTACAGCAAGATGCAGGAAATAGACTCTTACATCAAGAGCTATTCTATCTACACAATAGACGATAACGATACTAAGGTCGGCGTTTATTCCGGCTATCTCAACGGTATCGACGATGTTTATGCAAAATATTACACAACCAACGAATATTACTATAAGAAACAGCTTGAAAACGGAACGCTCACGGGACTCGGCATGGAGCTGGAAAAGGAACAAGGCGGCTACATAAGCGTTGTTGACGTTTATGAGGATTCCCCTGCCTATGAGGCAGGAATCGTTGCAGGCGACGTTATCACCTCGGTAGGCGGCGTGAGTGTACTTGAGCTTGGCTATGAGACGGCGCTTTCTCAGGTCAAGTTCGGCGACGAGGGCACGAAACAGCGTTTTGTAATCAGAAGAAGCGGCGAGGAAACCGAATACAACCTGAGCAGACGCTCCTTCACTATAACCTCGGTGAACGGCTTCCTTCTCGATAACGGTATTCTTTATCTTGACTTTGACTCGATAAATGCCATTACGGGACAGCAGGTTACCGCTATCCTCGGTCAGTATGACGCAGGAGATATCACAGGCTATATTTTTGACCTGAGAAACTGCAGCAGTAATGTATATTCCTCCGTATCGGAAATTCTCAATAAATTCGTAGGCGGTACAAGGCTGGCAGAGATGGTTTATAAGAATAATTCGACAAAACCTCTCGTTGAAACAGACAGTACGGACTTTACAAAATTACCGATTAGTATTATAATAAATGAAAAGACAGGCGGTGCGGCTGAGCTTATCGCGGTATCCTTAAGGGATTTCAACAGTGCGAAGCTTGTCGGAACAACAACCATGGGTTACGGTACTATTCAGGAAACAAGAGCATTCAGTGATGGTACTGCTATAGAAATATCTGTCGCAAGGGTAAGGACCGTTAACGAATCAAGCGGTTACAATGAAAACGGTATAAACCCTGAATTTGCGGTTGATTATTCGGGCACCTTTGAATCCAGCCCTATAAACTACGCACAGACGATGGATGAACAGTTGAAGAAGGCTGTCGAGGTTATAATAACCGCAGCGGAAAAGACTGAAAATCAATAAACGAAAGGAAAGGTCATTACTATGGCTACTAAGCAGACAGTTTTAACACAGGAAGGTCTTAAATCTCTCGAGGATGAACTCGAAGAACTCAAAACCGTCAAAAGAAAAGATATAGCTGAAAAAATCAAGGTTGCGTTATCCTTCGGTGACTTATCCGAAAACTCCGAATATGACGAAGCCAAGAACGAACAGGGTATTATTGAAGCAAGAATTGCCGAAATTGAAGCAATTCTCATGAACGTAAAGATTATCGACGAGGACGCTCTCTCCACAGAGCACATCCAGATCGGTAACAGAGTAACTGTAAAGGATATTGCTGAGAACGAAATTCTTGTTCTCCATATCGTAGGTTCAAAGGAAGTTAACTTAAGAGAGAACAAGATTTCTGACGAATCGCCTCTCGGAAGAGCTCTTCTCGGTCACGGAAAGGGCGAAACCGTTGACGTTGACGCTCCTGCAGGAATTTTACAGTTCGAGATTATCGATATCGGTAAGTAATTATTATATTTAGAAAAGGAACGACAGAAATGGCAGAAGAAATCATACAGGAAGAATTAACCGAGGAGGAGCTTCAGGAAAAGCTCTCCGAACAGCACAGAGTAAGAATAGAGAAGCTTACTGCATTAAAGGCAGAGGGTAAGAACCCCTATGAGGTAACAAAGTTCGATGTTACCCATAAGGCTCAGGAAATAAGAGATAATTTCGAGACCCTCGAAAATGCCGATGTTAAGATTGCAGGTCGTATCACAAGCTGGCGCGATATGGGTAAGGCTAACTTTATCGATATCCGCGACGGAAGCGACAGAATGCAGGTTTATGTTAAGATTGACGAAATCGGCGAAGATTCATTCAAGGAATTCAAGACCTGGGACCTTGGCGATATCGTAGGTATCGAAGGCTTTGTTTTCAGAACAAGAAGAGGAGAAATCTCCGTTCATGCCAAGAGCATAAAGCTTCTTTCCAAGTCCTTACTGCCCCTTCCTGAAAAGTGGCACGGCTTAAAGGATAAGGAAGAACGTTACAGAAAGCGTTATCTTGACCTTATCGCTAACCCCGAGGTAAAGAATACCTTCGTAACACGCTCCCTTATTTTAAGAGAAATAAGAAGCTATCTCGATAACCTCGGCTATCTTGAGGTTGATACTCCTGTTCTTCATACCCTTGAAATCGGTGCGGCGGCTCGTCCCTTCGTTACTCATCATAACGCTCTTGACATTGATATGTATCTCCGTATTGAGACTGAGCTTTATTTAAAGAGACTTATCGTAGGCGGCTTTGATAAGGTTTATGAAGTGGGTCGTATTTTCAGAAACGAAGGTATGGACGCAACACATAACCCCGAATTTACCTCTATCGAAATGTATCAGGCATATACCGATTACTACGGAATGATGGACTTAATCGAAAATATGTACCGCACAGTTACTCTCAAGATCTGCGGTACAGATACAGTAAGCTATCAGGGTAAGGAAATTGCAGTAGGCAAGCCCTGGGAAAGACTTACCATGATTGAAGCTGTCAAGAAGTATGCAGGCGTTGATTTTGCTGACTGGGCTACTGACGAGGACGCAAGAGCAGCCGCTAAGGCAAAGGATGTTGAGCTTGAAAAGAAGGATGCAACAAAGGGCGATGTTCTTATTGCATTTTTTGAAGCCTTTGTTGAAGACGAGCTTATCCAGCCTACTATCATTTACGATTATCCTGTAGAAAACTCTCCCTTAGCCAAGAGAAAGCCTTCTGACCCAGCATTTACAGAACGTTTTGAATACTTCATCAACGGCTGTGAATTCGGTAATGCATTCTCTGAGCTTAACGACCCTATCGACCAGAGAGAACGTTTCACAAAGCAGGTTGAAGAAAAGAGAAAGCAGGGCGCTAACGCAGAAATCGACGAGGACTTCCTTACTGCCCTTGAATACGGCTTACCTCCTACGGGCGGTCTCGGTATGGGTCTCGACAGATTTGTTATGCTCCTTACCGACAGCGCTTCTATCAGGGATGTGCTCCTCTTCCCCACAATGAAGCCTGAGAAGAAGTAAGCGGCTTCTGTTATGCAGTTTGTAGACGTTATTTTGTACGACTTACGACAGATTTACAACAGACTGACAGATAGAACACATTAACAAAATGAATCCCACCATTTCAGATGAAGCTGAGATGGTGGGGTTTTGTTATATATATTTGTCGAGAGAAGCTTTCAGGCTTTTTATTGTATCGTAAATCAGGAGAAGCTCATTAGCAGAACATTTATCAAGAATTTCCGCTATGCTTGAATGTATAGCCGCCTGTGAGTTTTCGTTAGGCTCAAAAAGAAGTTCGTCGGCAGTACATTCAAGAGCGTTGGCAATATTATAGAATACCTCAAGACTGAGCTTGGTGTTTCCTGTTTCAATGTGGCTCATGTGGGTTACTGATATACCAACCTTTTCGGCAAGCTGTTCCTGTGAGTAGCTTTTGGCTTTTCTGATTTTCCTTATACGCTGTCCGATTTTGAAATAATCCATATATTTACCTCTGTAATTAATTTTTTTGAAAATTTTAATATTATACTTGAATTATATAGGCAAATCTGCTATAATAAAATAAACTACAAAGGCTAAATTATGCCTATGTGGTTAAATAAATTTGAAAGAGGTATAGGAAAATGAAAATTTTCAGGAAAATCATATCGCTGATTCTCACGGCGGCGGTTATGATGAGTATGATTTCTGCGGCGACTGTGAGCGTGGGGGCATACTCAATGAATGATCGAGATAAGAAACTTAATGTATTGGCACCGTATTTAATTTACGACTACAAATTAGGCAGTAAAACAAATATTTATGTGTCAGGTATAAGCCAAGAGGAGATGGATTGGATACTTAATGAGACATCACAAAATAACGGGACCTTTGTATGTAATTTAAGTTTTTCGGATGAGGTTTTCGTAGAATATATATGGGGGACGGGAATATCGGTTTACAGCTTTTGTGAAACTGCAAAGAAAGGGGCACTGCATGATGTATACTTTTATGAGTTTGGGTCAGATTATGCTCTGGTTTTTGAGTTGAATGAAAGCATAGCAGGTACTGAAAAAGCAATTGATACAATGAAAGAGTCTTCCGCTTGTGATATAACTTTTGGCATAAAATATAATGACGGTTTTAAAAATTTTAATAATATTCCCGAGGACTCGCGCGTTATATTTATGGGAAGTGAAAAGGATAATAATAAAAATATTGCTAATGAAAGCACAAGTACATCTATCTCTTCCCTCTCTATCTCCAAAATTTCCAACAAGTCCTACACAGGTAAGGCAATAAAGCCTGCCGTTACAATCAAGGACGGCGATAAGAAGCTTGTTAAAGGTACAGACTACACCGTTTCCTACAAGAACAACACAAAGATAGGCACGGCTTCCGTAACTATCAAAGGCAAGGGAAGCTACACAGGCGAAAAAACTCTTACATTTAAAATTGTTCCCGCAAAGACAACCTTAAAGGTATCCAAGAAGTCTGACAAGAAGGCTGTTTTCAGCTGGAATGCAGTAAAGGGTGCTGAAAAGTATCAGCTTTACTATTCCGTTGACGGCGGCAAGACCTATAAGAAATATACTACAATTTCAGGCAGCAAGACAAGCTATACAGCTTCAAAGCTTGATTTCAAGAAGTATGACTATAAGTTTAAAATCCGTGCCTACGACAAGGTAGGAAAGACTACATATTACGGCTCTTATTCCAAGATTGTTTCTGTGAAGTAAATATTATGATCCCGCAATTTCTACGGAGATTGCGGGATTTATTTTATGAAAACCCTGTGAAATAAATCTCACCTCGTTTCTATTGACTGAAACGGGGTTTTGGGGTATAATATATCTGTATTTTTAAAATAGAAGAGAAAGAAAGTGTGATTATGTCATATCAGGACGACAAGAGAGAGCTTTTAAAGCTTAAACAGGGTATAATCGAGGAAAGCGAGACTATCGCTGTTGACGAGGAAAAGCCTGTATACGAGCTTCACGGCTTCAAGAAGGTAGAAAACTTCTTCTATCATTATAAATGGCACGTTATTGTGGGACTCTTTTTTACTGCAGTAATAATATTTTTTGCCCATAATCTTCTTACAAAGGAACAGGGCGACATGAGAGTGCTTCTTGTTACGAAAAATCCTGAGGTTACCAATAATGTAACTTATAAAATCAAGGAATTCGAAATGGGAATGGAGAAGTTCTGCCCCGATTTCGACGACAGCGGTTACATTCATGTTGACATGTACAACATAGATTTAAGCGAAAATATCAGCTCCGAATATATGCTTGCGGGGGTTACAAAGGCTACCTCCGAGATAATGTACGGCGAGGCCCAGATGTTTATTGTTGATAAACAGGGGCTTGAGGCTCTTACCGACGGAACCTTCGAGGGACTCCTCAATCTTGAAGAAATGTTCCCCGACTGCCCTTATGCAGACGGCATATACCTGAAGGTAAAGGACAGTCCTCTTTCTGCTGCCGCAGGATATATGGAGGCTTGCCCTGAGGATCTTTATATCGTGGTGAGAAATATTGCCGATGTGTGGGAAAATAAGGAAAGAGCCGAAAAGGCAAATGAAAAAGCCCTCCATGTTATCCGCAATATCGTTGACGGATATATGGAAGGCTGGGTTGATGACCAGGGCAGAATCTACGGCGTTGAAAACGAGAATCCTGCCGCTTAATTAAAGGAACTTCTTAAGGCCGTCGGCGTATTTTACCTCCTGATCGAGAAGCTTGTTGGCGAGATTTTTCGTCTCGGGAGAGGCGTGAAGGGAATGGTTCATGGTACGGGAAACGTCGATTATTCCCATGTTTGTACCGTTATACATAAGCTCGGCAATTTTGCTTTTGCCTGCCCCCGACGCCTTCATTTTAATTCCCATTTCCGCCATAGCCTTCTGCATGAAGGGAACCTTTTCAACCTGTCCGCCCTCGGAACGAATCTTTCTTCTTACGGCGGCACAGTTGTCCGCATAATGGCTTATCTGACGGGAAAGGTAGTCGTTAAGCTCCTTGCTGTGACAGTTTTTCTGTACCTGCTTTGTGCAGTCCATAGCCATACGGCTGTTTTTGTAGATTGAATTAAGAATATTTATATCGTGTTTTTGCAGCATACCTGATATCACTCCTTTTTATTAGTTATCTGCGGAAAGGAAAAGAATATGCAGAGAGAGAATATTGCCAAAATTTTCATAAAGGGCTTCGGCTTCGCCTTTTTCGGAAATATCCTGGGAGGAATAATGACTATTTCTCTGGCTCCATTTATTTCGGAGTGGTTTATCTCCTATATAGCCATACTTTTTACGCTCTTTATCTATCTTTCTCTTGCCTTTACGGCAGGACTCCGCGACGGTCAGAGAGAAAAGATGCTGCTCAGAAATAAGCGTGTGGAAAGCTCGCCTAAATTCCGCTGGCTCATTTTAGGCGGAATTATCGGGGCGGTAATGTGTATCCCCTGTATTATACTCATGCTGGGAATTACGGGCATGATTACCGTAACGGGCGAATATGTCTTCGCCTTCAGGTTTATCTGCGGCGCCGTTTATCCTATGATGCATATTGCCGGGGCTCATAATGTGGCGGTAGCGGATATACCTATGTGGTACCCGATAGCTTCCATGGCTATTTACTTTGTTCTTACACCCATAGCGGCACAGATAGGCTATAAGTTCGGCTATGACGAAAAAAAGGCTCAGGATTTCATGTACGAGAAGTGAATTATATACAGAAAAACACCATGCAGAATTGCATGGTGTTTTTCTGTAAAATGTGTGTAAGGAGGGTAAATATGATAATTTATCTTATAAGTGCTTCGCCTAAGCTTCGGCACTTTTCAAGATCCTCGTCAGAGGGGGACTCATTGGCGATAAGGCCCTCGCCTGTGATGATGTCTGCCCCGATATTCTTTGCTCTTTCAACCCAGTCTCTCATCCACTGACCGTCGCCCCAGCCGTATGAGCCGAAAAGTGCAATAGTCTTGCCCTTGAATTTAGGCTCATTCTTAGCGAAGAAGGGCTCGAATTCGCTTTCTTCGAGAACTTCGTCGCCCATAGCCGAGCAACCTAAGGCGATACGCTCGTAATTGTCGATATCTCCCTTAAAATCGGATACCTCGTGAAGCTCCGCCTTTGCCCCTTCCGCTACAGCTTCTGCCATAGCCTTTGTATTGCCTGTGCCGCTCCAGTAAATTACTGCTGTTTTCATTGTATTGTACTCCTTTATGAAATTTTAAGGGCTTCGTATATTGTTTCGCCCATATTTAACTTACTGCAGAGATATTTTCTGCACTTGTTATAATTTTCAAAGGTACGGCGTGCCTTTTCCTCGTCGCCGTATACCTTCCAACAGCCGCAGAATTTGAAATTCTCGCCGTCGTTTTCGATAAATCCCTTCACATCCTCTACGGGATAGCTCAGGAACAGCCCGATTTCATGAGGGAAGCCACAGCTTTCCTTTACACGTTCAGAAAGTCTTTTCAGCATATCGGGAAGCTCCCATTCGGGAGAATAGCCGAAGCTTTCGAGAAGCTTTAATCTTTCCGACTCGCGAAGCTGTTCCGAAAGGAGCTTTTCGTTATATAGAAGGATAAGAATGCGCTCGTTACATTCGCAGAGTATTTCTATTTTAAGCCCCTTCATTCCTGCCTTGCGGTTGAAATAGCGGGCGTGTTCGCCTATGTCAAGCTCTGATTTTTTCAGATTTATAAGGCTCGCCGCCTTTATTCCGAGAAGTGACGGAGCTGTATGAAGCGCAAGCTTCCGTTCAAAAGCTGATGCATTATAAATCATATTTCTCCTTTAGTTAGTAAAAACTAACATATCTGTAAAATTTTTCAGTTTGCGTACTGCTCTAAAACTGATTTAAGGGCGTTTACGCTTGCATTATGAATCCTTACCACAGGGAAGGAAAGACGTTCCGAGCGGCTTTTAACGCTCTTCGCCATTTTATGTGAACAGGTGTCGGTAAACATTACCACAAGGTCAGGGCTTCCGATTTTATCGTCGAAGCCTGCAGGCATCTGAGTGAAAACCTTTGCCTTACACTTATATTCGGCACAGATATCCTTATATCTTGTCGCCATCCTGTCGTTACCGCCAACAACTACAACGCTCATAACCTATTGTATCCTTTACATATAAAATAATTCGTTAGTATCTCCTAACAATCTTAATATAACATATAAATCCGACCCTGTCAATAGGAAATTTAAAATATTTTTAAATATTTTTGCAGAATTTTTGAAAAAAGGTATTGACAAAAGCGTAAACCTCTGCTATAATAATATAGCAATAAGAAAGCTGGTGTAGCTCAGTTGGTAGAGCAGCTGATTTGTAATCAGCAGGTCGGGGGTTCGAGTCCGTCCACCAGCTCCATTTTATGCCTTAATCATGATAGGGCATTTATTATATTATGTACTGCTTTTTTAAGCAGGATTGTTTCCGGTAACGGAAACTTATATGAGGAAGCGTTCCCGAGTGGCCAAAGGGGGCAGACTGTAAATCTGTTGCGTTAGCTTCGGTGGTCCGAATCCACCCGCTTCCACCAACTAAAAAACATCACCCACACGATTGTTGTGGGTGATGTTTTTTTGTTGTGTGTGGAATCGAGTGTGGATTCGGACAACGAATAAGGAGCGAAGCGACGCCACCCGCTTGAAAAAAGCAGAATTTTTCTATAAAGTGACCTACCACACGATATTCGTGGTTGCCTTATTTTTTGTTATGGAATCGAGTGTGGATTCGGACGGCGACCGCCCGCTGCTGTGTTTAACATTATCGCCAGACTCAATATCAGGCTCGTTATCCTTTTCATTTGGACTCTTTTTAAAAACGCTGTATTTTTATCCATTAGACTTAATATCGCTTTCACTTTCATTTTGTTTTTTTAGTTCACAAAGAGATTTAACAATAATTATCGCAATTATAAGCACAAACAAAAAAGACATAAGAATTGATTTATTACCAGGCGCCTTTTCACCTGTATCCTCTTGCATAAAATACCAATTATCATAAGAAATATTATCAGCGTTAGTTTCATAAAAACTCACAGAAATATCCCCAAAATAAAAATCAATCTCATCTTTACTTGAATTATAGGCTTCCGCTTTAATATATATACTTGAAGCATCATAAAGAGGTAAGGGATTCAACTCGTTTCCTAAATTTAAGTTAATAAATTCTGTGTTGTTCGCTAACATAGTGCTTCTTACACATTCATTCATATTCGAATAATCTCCAAACCCTATAGAAATATATCCACAATCTTGATATCCTACTTTATGAATGTCACAACTGTTGCCTACCTTTAATGTTACAGAAAACGACTGCGAGTCTTGGGGCACTGGAATTACATACACAGCTTCTTCATATTCAGAATTAGATTTAAAATAAAGTGCATTAATATCTTTAATAAACCGTATATTTCCATTATTCCAGTTATTTTCATTTTTCCAATTATTAATATTTACATTGTCTAATTCGCTGTTCATTTTATTACCTCTTTTGCTGAATGTTAATTATATACTATTGCAGAGAATCATTTCTTCAGGAAACTCAAAATTATCACCTGAAACGATATATCCGAAGGTTACCTTATTACCTGCATAGATTATGTTATTATAGTTCTGTGCGGATATTATACGGATATCTTCATTTTCGGAATATATTTTACCGTTCCAGATACTGTCTATTGTTCCGGGAGTTTCATACTTAAGTGCCCAACCGCAGATTTCCTCTTCACCTGTGTTTTCTATGGCTACATTTATCTTCTGATTTCCCGTCCACTCGCTTACTACTTTATATGTAACGGTATATCCATCATGTATATATTCCTTACTTTCACTTTCAGCAGCAGCGGGGAGGCTTATCCCCGCTGCTGTGTTTAACATTATATTTCAACAAAATATAAAATAATTTAATTAATACTCGTCAAATTGTACTCTCTCAATAACAATTTTATTTTTATTAAATTCATTTATAATATTCTCATAATACCAATTATAATCAAAAAACTCTTTTTGATTAATTTTAATTTTTTTAGGATATACTTCAACCCAAATAGTTAATTTCTGACTTTCAGGTGCCATTGATATTATTTGTCCGTCTCTATGATAAACATGAAACATAATTGCTTCTTCAATTGGAAGATCTTCAAAATTCATATTACTGTTTTTGTAATTTATCCATTCATATTCTTTAGAATCAAGAATTTCAATTTTGCCCATGTTATTAAAAATTGTCCAACACGAACCATTTAATAATGCTATAATGTTCTTATTTGAAAAAACAAATTCGCCACTTGTATACAATGATATTTTTAAAGTTTTCGACATAAACATCCTCCTTAAAATAAAAGTTCTCTATTTTTTAACATCACAACATAATCGTTAATAATTTTTTTATCTAACTCTTTTGTAGGCTCATCTAATTGTTCAAGTTCAGTTAAAATAGTAGCAATACAATCACAACACGTTTCATCATAATCGAATACGTCATTAAACCAAACGACGTTAACCCATTTTATAAGTTCATCTTTTGAAATGCTATTATTTTGATACGCACATAACAGATTAATCAAATGAGAACAGGTAATATTTATTGGCTGCTCTGTAATGCTATTCAAGTAATGTTTAGGAACAGAATTAATTAAATCTTTATAAGATATTTGCAAATTAATAAATTTCTCGCACATTAAATAATACATATGCATACCTCTTTAGTTTTTTGGTTTTATATGAACAATAGTACCTTTAGGATCGTATGTTATCTTATATGAAAACAGAGTATTTCTTTAATTCTTCAGCGTTTAACATTAATTTTTTCTCCTGTTTTACTGCATAATAAAGGCTATCTGAATCAGGCGATCCGCTTTTATATAATCTACAGCTATTCTTTTTAAATCATAATACTTTCAGCCCTCTATAATCGACCTTTCGTATTTATCCCATTCCTTTTTTGATAAATCACGAACCCACCTGCCCCACATGGGAGTTTTTTCGTAATGCTCCTTATAATCAATGAAAATGCGGATATCATCTAAGGCTAATACATCATAATCATCGAATTGCTTAAGTAAATCGTAAATTCTTTTCCTTATAGCATTATACTCTCTGCTTAATAAAAAATTCTTCGCTTCTTTTATAGAATTAAAAACGCATATTCTATCTCTGACATCAAGATATATCAGGTTTAAATGTGTGAAATATGATTCTATTTCTTTTTTTAATTCTGATGCTTTATTTTTAAGTAAGTACAATTTAGCTCGCAACTGAAAAGTATAATGACTTAAAAAACATTCAATCCTTTCACCTGCTTCAAGAACAAGATGCTCAAGAATTTTTTCTTCAATGGTTTTTGCATGTAAATTCAAAGGAGTTGTTCCTTCAAGAGGAATACGCTTTAAATCCTCGTTGAAATATAAGTATAAGCAGAATTCGTGAACGTTTTTACATGTAAATTCGTATGAAATTGTTACTACTTTTGTGTTATATGTTTCTTCTATCCATTTTTTCACATTTTTAAGCCATGGAAAAGACATTGCTTCAAACTGACAGTTATAAAACAAATCTATTTCCTCTTTTTCGAAAACAGAGTATTTCTTTAATTCCTCAGCGTTTAACATTAATTTTTTCTCCTGTTTTACTGCATAATAAAGGCTATCTGAATCAGGCGATCCGCTTTTATATAATCTACAGCTATTCTTTTTAAATAATAATACTTTCAGCCCTCTATAATCGACCTTTCGTATTTATCCCATTCCTCTTTTGATAAATCGGATAACCACCTGCCCCACATGGGAGTTTTTTCGTAATGCTCCTTATAATCAATGAAAATGCGGATATCGCCCTGTGTCAGAACGTTATATTCATCATACGGCTTAAGAGTTTTGAATATCTGCTCACAAAATTCCGTATATTTTTCGCCTGAAAGTAAAGCCTTTGCTTCTGCCTTAGTGTTAAAAATGCAATGAGAATTTGAACCGAGGCTCAGAATAAAAGGCATTGTACCATAAAACTTTTTTTCGAGTTCCTCTTTAAGCTCAGGCAGCTTATGACTCAGCAAATAATGATGACGATAATTCTCATCATAGTATTCAAGTCTCAGCACCCTGAATACATCTCTTTCCTTCAATATCGGTAAACCTGTATTGTCTGCATATTTTTTAGCAATGCTGGAAATATATTGCATTTCATGATTAAATGCTTCTGTTGACGGATTGCTATGATTTTTAGTTACTATCCCTTTAGCTTCCTCCATGGAAAACACGATAAGGTGTAAATTGTGTATAGCTCTCGTTGGATTTAACGTATCTATTTTTTCGTAATATGTCGGCATAAACTGCACGCCGTAATAATCTGATAAATACTCGTCAAATTCCGAAAGCCATTCAATGGGAGGAGTACTTTTACGATACTCGTCATATTCCCGGAACTCATTATATGTTAAAAACATCGTTAAGACTACTCCTTTATTTTTGTTACGGAATCGAGCGTGGATTCGGACGGCGCCCACCCGCCGCTGTATTGAGCATTATCGCCAGACTCAGGGTCAGGCTGGTTTTTCTTTTCATTGGGGCTCCTCACTCTGTTTTATTACTGACTAGCTTTTTAATACACATATTCACCTATCTGAACCGCTTCATCAGTATTCTCATCAAATACAATCATATGCGTAATGCCCACACATTTTTTATCTTTTTCATACGTCAGATATTCATGAAAATAAATTCGATATGTATTCCCAAGTTCAGTTGATATATCTTGAATTTCTGGTTCAATGTGCTCATCCACAGCCTTACCATCTCTCCAACTGCCTGCAATGCCACCATTATAAGCAAATTTAAAATAAACTGATTTCCCTTTAAAAAAATCAAAAGCTTCGTGTATTTCAGCATCTATACTAACATCTTCTTTTGTGTATTGGCAAAAATGCTTTTTTAACCCTTCAGCATCTTTTTTGTCGAAACAGCGAAGGATTTCTACACTTTTATCATAGCTTTCGCCTCTGTTTTTGTCTTTAATAAATATACAGCCCGTCAAAAAACAAAGGAGTATTAAAAATGTTATTATAATTATTGTATTTTTCGTTTTTTTCATTAATCAATTCCTTTCTCATACCAACATATCCACACTGTACAATTATCTTTATCAAAAATTAAAAAATCCTTTACGGGAGCACGAAATTCGTTTCTAGCTTTAAATTTGTTATACATTTCTTCATGCCCTGAAAAATCAACACTTCCAATCATAACTTGTTTATTCACATCAACATTTCCTTCATATTGCGGATTGAAACCTGTTAATTCTGCCTGTTCGTTTTCAGATAAATCAGTAATATCAGTTGTTTTATTATAGAAATGCTTCAATTCTTTTTTTGAACCGATATCTTTATCTGTTAATCTAATCAAAAGTACAATCAGTATCGAAATAATCGATATAACTAAGCCTATCTTCTTTTTACCTACCATAAGATAAATAACTCCTTGGATAATTTTCCGCTATAATATATTTCTTTTCATAGGGGCTCCTTAAAATACTATTATTTAGTAACTATTAATATACATCCTCACCAATTTCTATCTTATCGCCTGTATCTTCGTCAAAAACAGTTATAAATGTAACTCCTATGCAATCAGGTTTTCTATCATATGATAAATATGATGATGTAGCGATAAAATACGTTTTTTGTGTATTACATTTTATATTTCGAATGTTATACCATATGTGTTTTTCAACAATCTTACCTTCTCTGACCGAATCGCCACCACCGACAAGAACTTTATCGTGAGAAATAGCTTCTCCATCAAAGAAATCCATAGCTTCTGCAATTTCTTCGTCAAGATTATGAGTATTTGATACTTCTTTACAGAACATACTTTTTAACCCTTCTATATCATCTTCGTTGAAGCATCTGAGTATTTCTTCCGCCTGCTCTCTCCCGACGGTTATATCGCTTTTATAGCCCTTTGAAAAACAACCTGAAAGGGTCAAAGGTGCAATTATGAGTAAAATAACGGTTAATATTTTTTTCATATTACCTCCTCAGAATACCATATAATCCATTCCATGTTCATACTTGCAATTATTCACCCTATCACGCATTATCAGAGTTGGTAATCAACTCACTCCACCTTTTGCAACCAAGTATCAAAACAACCGTCTTCACATTTGACGTGAACATAGTTGAAAATGCGGTAAATTTCGCCTGTGTGTACATCATCTCCAGCATATATAGCCACAGTTCCATCAGGCACTGGAGGGTGCATAGCAAAATTTATACCTGGTCTATAGGCTATGAATAACGTTTCTGGGCTACTGTCATTAGTGATTTTTACAAAAGAATTATCAGTATCGAGAACAAAGCTTTTATCCTCATTTACCCATATTCCATCGCAAAAAGGTGCTTCTTGCCTTATAATAAAATTGAATACAAAATTAAACAAAACATATCCGCCGACCAATACACAAACGCATATTATAATAATTTTCTTAATTCTTTTTTTTAATATTTCACTCATATTACTCACCCTATCACGCATTATCAGAGTTGGCAATCAACTCACTCCACCTTTTGCAACCAAGTATCAAAGCAACCGTCTTTACATTTGACGTGAACATAGTTGAAAATGCGATAGATCTCCCCACGGTGCATAGTATTTTCAGGATATACGCCTGTATCGCCTCGTAATGGATAATGCATTTGAAAATTCACCCCTGGTCTATAAGCTATTATTAGTGTTTCCAAATTGCTATCGTTTGTGATTTTTACAAAAGAATTATCAGTATCGAGAACAAAGCTTCTATCCTCATTTGCCCATATTCCATCCAAACAGGGAGCCTCTTGTATTATAATAAAATTGAATACAAAATTAAACAAAATATATCCGCCAACCAATACACAAACGCTTATTATAATAATTTTCTTAATTCTTTTTTTTAATATTTCACTCATATTAATCACCCTATCACGCATTATCAGAGTTGGTAATCAACTCACTCCACCTTCTGCAACCAAGTATCAAAACAACCGTCTTTACATTTGACATGAACATAGTTGAAAATGCGGTAAATTTCGCCTGTGTGTATATAATCCTCCACATAATCGATACCCTCAGGCAACGGATAATACATAATAAAATCTATTCCAGGGGTATAAGCTATTTTTAATGTCTCTGATTTGTTTTCATTAGTGATTTTTACGTAAAAATCATCGGTATCCAGAATAAAGCTTTCGTCCTGATTTGACCATATACCATCCCAACAGGGAGCCTCTTGTATTATAATAAAATTGAATACAAAATTAAACAAAATATATCCGCCGACCAATACACAAACGCTTATTATAATAATTTTCTTAATTCTTTTTTTAATATTTCACTCATATTACTCACTCTATCACGCATTATCAGAGTTGGTAATCAACTCACTCCACCTTTTGCAACCAAGTATCAAAACAACCGTCTTTACATTTGACGTAAATAGAGTCAAATATTCGGTAAATATCCCCTTCGTGTATATAATCACCTGCATATAGCCCCTCTCCTTCAGGAGGCGGATAAAACATAATAAAATTTATACCCGGATCATGGGCAATTCGCAAGGTTTCTGTACCGTTCTGATTAATTACTGTTGCGGTACATTTATCAGTATTCAAAACAAAGCTACCGTCTTCGTTTGACCATATTCCGTCAAAAAGAGGTGCTTCTTGTCTTATAATAAAATTGAATACAAAATTAAACAAAATATATCCGCCGCCCAATACACAAACGCTTATTATAATAATTTTCTTAATTCTTTTTTTTAATATTTCACTCATATTAATCACCCTATTACATACCATGCCCAAAGTTTATATTTACTCTGTCGGAACAGCTTCAATTTTCCTGAAATGAAGCTTATATCCTGAATAAAATACTCCCTTAATTTAACATTTTACACAAAATTGTCTTATCGTCAATAGCTCTGAGACTGAGCGGTCAAAATTTGCGCCTGAGCGTTGATTTTGCATTGATATAATTGTTTTTTCTATAATAAGATAGGAATTAAACAGGAATCACAAATATATCCGATACTATTATAAAAAATAACCACTGCTCTCTGATACAAAGAACAGTGGTTAAGACTGTAATATTATAACTTAAAATAATAATGTTCAATCGTGACGGGAACGCTTAAGCCCGTCCTCGAAAAATTAGCTTTTTCAATGATAGCCATTCCTTGCGGAACGGGTGATATACGCTTTGCGTATGCCTTAAACCCCTCTTATATCAACCATATCCGCAGTAATACTTATCTTCTTTTTCTGTGCTCCTGCAGTAAACTCACCTTCGAAGCTTTCCCCCTTATCGGAGCTGAGGTTTATTTTCGTGAGATTAAGGGGCATATTGTTGCGCTTACCTTCTGACTTTATTTCAAATCGGGTAACTCCGTAGAAAACAATATCACAGAGCTTCTTGTTGCTGAGCCATAGCTTAAGCTCCACGGTATCCTCGTCAACAACCACCGTTTTCATAAGCACTGCATTTTTAAACATTCCACGGTCAAGGGAGCTGAGGCTTCCTGCCTTATTTTTTTCTACCTCTTCGATAAACTCGTCAATTTCGCTTTCGAGGCAGGTAAAGGGACTCAGGTAGCATTTCGCAATAGTCCTTTTTGCGTCATCGTCGCTTTCAAGGAAGATAAAATCCTTGCGGGCGTTTATAACTGCGTCGTAGAAAAATCCACGATAGCTGTCGCCGTTTTTGATTCGCCGCCATTCCTGCCAGAGAAGGCCTACCCCTGACTTTTTCTTTTCCTGCATACGGCAGAGCTCGTCGTATAGTCTGTTTGAAACCTGGGCGAGGACGGGGCTTGAGGCTATTTCCTCATTCTGTGGGGTAACGCTGAATTTCGCTTCAAGAATCGCCTTGTGAAGGGCGGAAAGCTCGTTAACATCGGTAATACTGAACATAAAATCCCTCTTTTCTTATCTGAATTTTACCATATAAAGCCGCCTGTGTCAATATTTCCGAAAGTTGACAAACTGCCCCGATAGTGGTATACTTTTTTATTGTTTCAAGCATTTATTTTTCAGGAGGCGGTCCTATGGAAAGACAGTCAAGAGTTTGCGCTATACATGATATGTCGGGCTTCGGCAGGTGTGCCCTCACCGTAGTAATTCCCGTAATATCCGCCATGGGGATACAGTGTATTCCTGTGCCTACTGCTGTTCTTTCTACACATACGGGAGGCTTTGAGGATTTCGTTTTCAGGGATATGACGGATTTTATCGAGCCCTGCCGCAGTCATTACGAAAATCTTGAGGTGAGCTTTGACGCAATATACAGCGGTTTTCTTGCTTCCGCCGCACAGGTGAAATCCTGCATTGATTTTTTTGAAAGCTTTGATACTGCATTAAGAATAGTAGACCCCGTTATGGGGGACGGGGGAAAGCGTTATAAAACCTACACCGATGAGCTTGTAAGAGGCATGACCGAGCTTGTAAAAAGGGCGGATATAATCACTCCGAATTTAACCGAGGCGGCTATCCTTCTCGGCGAAGAATATCCCGAAAAAATGAACGGACGAGAGGCGAAGGACTGGCTTCTCCGACTTTGCGAAATGTCGAAGGCGGCGGTCATAACGGGCGTTCCTCTCGGAAACGGTCTCCACGCAAACATCTCCTATGACAGAGAAAAAAATGAATTCGGAATCAAGAAATGGGAGAGCCTTCCTGTGTTCTATCCGGGAACGGGCGACCTTTTCGCTTCCGTTTTAACGGGCAGAATCCTTAAAGGCGACAGCCTTATCGAAGCGGTAGAAAAGGCTTCGGATTTCTCCCGTCTCGCCATAGTAAAGACTATGGGCAACAACCGTCCTTCCAGAGAGGGCGTTGAATTCGAAAGGATTTTAGGGCAGTTAGCCTGTGAATGATAGTTTATAAACAGATTAAGCCTGAGAGAGTATCTCAGGCTTTTTTGATTTTTTCGGCGTTGTCCCTTTCGAATGTCCTGACAACATGGATAACGGCTTTTACACACAGCGTTTATTTAAATGTGTCCTATGCTTTTATTGTTAGCGCCCTTGATTTTGACATCTTTAAATTTCTGTTAGTGTATTTTATGCTGTGTATTACTTTTGGTGTTTTTACAGAGTGAAAAAATGACGCCAATCTTTACATCGTAAACTACTACTATTTTACATGCTGTGAAGTGTTGAATAGCTAACGCGACAAGTTTCATTGTCGCTCTTTGTGATAACATCTTGTTCGCTCCCGCTATATTCAATATGATAGATATAAACCTCTCTTTTTGATGATTTTTAAATATAACGTACTTTTAACAATTTATCAACTGTTAAATGTTGAGCAATAAGTTAAAATCAGCATTTTTTCAAAATCCTAATTCTCCGCTTAATAATCGTACAAACTCCGATTTTGATTGAGGAAACAAAAAGTAAAAAAACACCAAATTTTTATAATATTGAGGAAATACCAAAAATAACAAAAAAGTCTTGTAAACCGCTTTATAATGCGATTTGCAAGGCTTTTTCTTTTTATTAGACCGCTTTACGATAAAGGAAATATTGAGGAAATATTATTCCTCGTTATCTTGAACTAAAAATAAATCTTCTTCGATATCTAGTTCATCATTTTTTATACATTCTAATATTTGTTTTATAAAGTTTTCAAATTCATTAACTAGAATTTTTTCTTCCTTCTCTAAAATTAAATCAACATCTATTCCATCTGAATCTTTTATACTAAATCCAAAGAATTTCAATTTTGATGAAAGCAATAATAAGAATTCATGTACATATCTAATATAGTGTTGCTTGCTAGACCTAGATATATATTTGTTATTGAGTAATGATTCAATATCAGCAAAGCATTTGCTAAATCCTATACTATCAATTTCGGAATATTTATTTTTTTCTAAAAAATAATCATTATATTCTTTTGCCCAAAGGTTTCTTTTTTGCAGTTCATTTTTCATTTCACCATTGCCGCTTTTTATCCAATCGTAACTAAACTGGAATGTTAACGATATGAGCTTTATAAGTGTATCAGAGGGAATTTCTTTATCAGATTCAACTCGACTAATGAAGGAGCGCGAAACGCTCAACGTATCCGCAAATTGTTGTTGATTCATGCCAACTGCTTTTCTTATACTTTTAATTCTTTCACCCGTAGATAACATATCACACCTCATATTTTTAAAAAAGTTTCGTCTTATCACAAAATAGTATTGACATTTTCGTTACAGCACGCTATAATATAATGTGTAATGTGATGTTACGAACATTATCTATTTCGTACTTACATTATATCATATTTTATCATAAAAATAAAGAGGTGAAAGAAAAATGAGCAGAAAAAAATTATCACAGCTCCCGCCGCTTGGGAAACTCATTAAAAGACATCTGTTTGAGACGGGAAAAACACAAGCGGAATTAGCAGCAGAAACAGGCATTTCGGCACAGCACATAAGCTTTATTATGAATGGTGGTTGCACACCGCAGCTTAAAACAGTAAGAAAGCTTTGTAAAGCTATGGACATACCTACTGCAGAGGTTTTTGACCTTATTTTAAAGGAAAGCGAGTAAAGCGGCAATGAATTGGATAACAGTAAAAGAAGCAGCCGAGCTTCTGGGCGTTACAGAACGAGCTGTTCGCAGTGCCGCTTCACACAACCAATATAATGTAACGTACATTAACGGTATAGGTGGAAATCGTGGTAAAAATATGTTGATATCCCTTGAAAGCCTTCCAGAAGAGGCACAGGACAGATATAACAAAAAGGTCATAGCTGCTAAATCAGGTACATACAAGGCTTCACAGAAAAAGTGCGAAAATGCCGAATTTAAAGCAAATGTTGTCAGAGAGTTTATGAAACTCCGTCTTCCATGCGCTAAATTTGTGGAGAAATTCAATGCCGAAAACGGTGCGAATATTACACAAAAACAGGTGTATGACTGGAAAAAGAAGTATAAAAGCGGCGGAGCTGCCGAGCTGCTCGACAACAGAGGCGGACATAATAAAGGCTGCTCAACCATTCCCGAAGAGGTCTGGAACTTCTTTCTGTCCTTGTATATGACAGAGGATTGCAGAACCTTCAGATGGTGCTACCGTGAAACAGCTAAGCAGTTCAGCCCTATTCCTACAGAACAATGTTTCATAAGGAAAATGCGAACCATTCCCGAGCAGACAGTAATTTACTATCGTGAAGGAAAAGAAGCCTTTAAGCTGTATACGCAGTATTATGAGCGTGACCCTGCATTGCTTAAATCAAATGAAATATGGTTTTCCGACCATACAACGCTTGATGTTCTGGTGAATGTGAATGGAAAGCTGAAGCGCCCGTTTCTTACAATGTGGATGGATGCGCATAGCAGAAAAGTTGTAAGCTGGCTGCTGCGTGAAAAATCACCCAACACCGATATAGTAAAGGCTACTCTGGGCGAGGGTATCAAGGAATTCGGCGTTCCCGAAGAGGTTTATGTTGATAA
This sequence comes from Ruminiclostridium sp., assembly GCA_045602405.1. GTDB lineage: Bacteria > Bacillota > Clostridia > Oscillospirales > Ruminococcaceae > Ruminiclostridium_E. The sequence continues at coordinate 131,886 of JAZSBN010000043.1, read as the reverse complement.
CGGTAAGGATTACCGAGCTAAAGACGGTCTTTCAAAGGCTTATTCACATTCAATGGCAAGAATTCTCGGCATAAATACCATTTATGCAACGCCATATCACGGACAGGCTAAGACGATTGAGCGCTTTTTCAGAACACTTGAAGACCAGTTTTCTAAGCAGTTTAAGACATACATAGGCAGCAGCGCAAAGAACCGCCCCGAAAGAACCAGAAAAAAGAGTGACGAACAGCTATTAAAGATAGCGCCCACACTTGAAGAGGTTATTGAAAAGCTGAATAATTATATCAAACTCTATAATGAAACAGCTCACGGCGGCAAAGGTATGGACAACCAAGCGCCAAATGAAGTGTATTTCCGAGATTTAGAAGTAAAGCGAGAAATAGAAGATTTCGTTGCATTCCGCTTATTATGCGGCAGAGTAAAGGAATATACCGTTCAGCGCAACGGATTAAGAGTTAATGAGGCTACATTTTATGATATGGACCTTGTTATTAAGTATTTTCATAAAAAGGTTCGTGTATATTACGACCCCAAAAACATTGATGAAATCAGCGTTTTCACTCTTGATGACAGATACATTTGCAGCATTAAAGCAAGAGAAGTATCAGTATTCCGTAACAGAACAAGCGAGGATTACAGAGAGGCTAAGCGAGAGCAGAAGCGGTTCAGAAAGGCCATTGAGGCTTACGGACCCGATAAGAGCTTGAATGTAAATCAGATGATAGCCCAGAAACAGGCGGAGGAGCTCGCCAACCTTCCCGAAAGAAAGCTTGAAGATTATAACGTTAAGGTTGTGAAGCATGAAGTGCCACTTTTCAAGGAATTTGCAGAAAGGCAGCTTTCAATTAATCAGCTTCCCGATGAAGAGGCAGAGAGCATGGAAATCACAAAAGCTATGCTTAAAGGTATGAAAAACTGTGTATAAGGAGGTACAAAATGATAAAACAGGCACAGATTGAACTTAAAAACTTTATTGAAAACACAGGGAAAACACAACACCAGATTGCAAAAGAATTAGATTTATCTGAAACGGTTGTTTCACAGTTTTTAAGCGGTAAGTATAAAGGCAGCGTTGAAACCGTTGCAGCGCAGATTTTGAGCTATATTGAAAGCGGAAAAGCTCGGCAGATTAATGTTAAAGCTCCCGACTATTACCCCGAGCTTACTAACACTATGAAGGTTGAATTTGCCGCCCGATACGCTCATACAAATAACGGCATATCATTGATTTACGGAGCAGCGGGAGCAGGAAAAACAACGGCGCTGAAGCATTACGCCGAAAACAATACAGGCGTTGTATATGTAACCGCTAACGCATCTACCAGAACCGCCAGAGCTGTTATGTATCTTCTTCTTGAAGCTATGGGAGCAAAGCCACAGGGAACAGAATTCATTTTGATGCGCAGCTTAGTAAGTAGGCTAAAAGGAACAAACAGGCTTGTAATAATTGATGAAGCCGACCATTTGAATTTTCACGCATTGCAAGCGGTTCGGAATCTCAACGATGAAGCAGGTGTTGGAATCGTTTTTTCGGGCAACGATATTATAAAAACTCAGATGTATGGACGCGGCAGCTTACAGTTCGACCAGCTCAGAACAAGGGTAGGTTGTGAAAAGCTTGTAAGCAATTCCTACAGTACAGACGAAATGCGGGCATTGTTTACAGATGTTGATGATGAGTGTATTCAATATCTCCTTGCCGTAGCGCACAGGGAAAGTCTCAGAACCGCAATTAACCGCTACATATTTACTTTAAATTACTGTGCAATGTCAGGCTGCAAGGTAACATTCAACGTCTTCAAGAAAACAGAGCGTGCTCAGATTGAGGGTATGTAATATGTGGAGATTTGAAGTTATCTTAGGTTTTCTTGAATTCCTGTATTTTCTGGGTGTTACAGGCTCATGCGAGCTCGGGAGCATATCAATATCAGATTATTTGATAAAAATATTTGTTTCGCTGCTGATTTCTGCGGCAATAAGAAAAGCGGCAATTGTTATTACCAGTAACAACCGCCGCCGTGTTCATAACGAAAAACGTTATAAACGTGAACTGCATACCAAATAGTTCACTGCTATTATAGCACGTTTTAAATTTAATTTCAACTACATTTAAGGAGAATTTACAATGATTTTTAATGAAAATTTATCAATAGGTCAGAAAAACGCTTTAAGATACAGAATGAAGCACTTGCGCCAATCCCTTAATTTAACGGTAAATGATTTTGCCGAACATTTATGCTGTGACCCAAGTTATGTATACTCTACCGAGGACGGCGAGAACGCATGGAGCGATACCATATTAAAGCTGATTTCTTACGAATTTGGAATTTCAATGACTTGGTTAAAAACAGGAAAAGCGGCAAATGGTGATAACAAAATCGTTAAGGATTTTGATGACATTACATATTCGTGCGTAGGCGTTGAAGAAATTATTTATGATGCCTCTTTAGAAGACAGACACGATTTATTTTCCACAAAATCTGTACAGAAACAGGCGGATATAGAAAACGCTTTTAAAAATTCACTTTCAAGAAGCGAAGCTGTAACGCTTTCCAATGAACTTGATGATTACGGTTTATATTGTTATGATGATGGTTATCACAATGGCTATAAATATGCAACTGCCGTAATAAAAGGTATGCTTGGCATTACAAATATACCTGATGAACCGCCGCTTAAATAGTAATTTGACAAAAGGACAACGTTAAAATTTCGTTGTCCTTTCGTTATAATCAGCAGACGTTCAGAAATGCGTTTTAAGGCACTTTGTTTTTAGGTATGAATTTACCCTACCGAAAAATTTAAACAAAATTTTAACGCATTTAAATGGGGTCTGGTGCGATTTGAGTAAAAAAGACAGCGGCAATTTTCAAAATTGCCGCTTGTGACAGAAGATAAAGGCGAATGTAATCCAAAATCCATAACAATTATATCGGTGCAATCGGAAATGTTTTATTAAACTATTTCAATGAAATGTTTCAAAATAAGAAAGGGTGAGATAATGAACTGTGAATATGAAATAATTGACGAAATGACAGAAGTTATCGGCAAAGAAAATACAATGAAGCTGATTGAAAGATTCAGCGGAGAACAAATATATATCCCTGTCGTAAAGCGTGTTTCTATTAATGACAGAAACTCCCGAATTATATCAGACTATAAAAAAGGCTTTTCCTACACACAGCTTAAAAACAGATACCGTTTAACAGAACGGCAGATAAGAAATATCATAACTAAATATAAGGAGAATCAATGAATAATATAACTGAACAGCTTAATGAAATTATAGGCAATTCCAAAGCTCAGGAACTTGCCGAAACTGTCAATACAGATTTATATGTACCTAAAATCAAGAAAAGAGATGAACGGGTTGTTCTGATGAGGCTCATGGACTATATGGAAGATTACTTTTCAGGTTTATCAACCATAGCTGAGATAATATCTGAAAATGATTTTGAGCCATGGCAGATTAAACGATTAAGGGGCTGGGCAACATACAGTAGAAAACTACATATAAAATCTGTATTTGATTTATTTTATGCTCTTGGAATGTTCAATGAACGAACCCAGAGTAAGCTGGAAACCATTGTTGATATTATTGGAACTGGAGCAACCGCCGCACTTGTTGAAGCATTCGGCGGCAAAACTCTTCAGCTCCAAAAATATAATAATAATTCAGAAAGGAAAGAAGAACATGACAGAAGAAAAAACAACAAATGGTTCTGTTAAAACAGAAAAGACCATGCAGGAAAACGCAATTTCTGCAGCAGGACAGAATTTACAGGAAATTGTCACAGCGACAGAAGAAAATACACCTGTAAATACAAGCGGTAATGAGGCGGAGAATACGACTTCCTTGAAGGAGCAGATTACTAATCTTGAAAACAAAATGCTCATGCAAAAGCTGAATGTGAATGAGGCATACGCTGACGACCTTTTAACATTTGCAAAGTCAAAGGTTGATGACAAAACGACAATGCAGCAAGCTATTAAAGAATTGGTTGAGAAATACCCTTTCTTCAAAAAAGTGATACCTAGCATTACAACAAATGCAGGTACAACAAATGAAAGTTTGCTTAGAAGCAAGGATGGTTTCGCAAGCGGATTAATAGGAGATATAAGCAATGAAGATTAAAATAACGCCTCAAATAAATATTAACACGGATGTAATAAGAAAGCGAATCATGGACGCGGTTGACAGTTCACTTTATACCGTTGCAACACAGGTTTTAAAAGATAGTAATAATTACGCTCCTGAACGTTCGGGAACGTTAGTAGGACTGTCTCAAACAGATTCGCAATTAAAACCAACAATAACTGTTGATAAAGAAAGGCATACAGCTACAATTAAGTGGAAGGTTCCTTATGCATCTTATGTCTATAAAGGATTATCAAAAAACGGAAAGCCATTGAAATACGCAAGAGAAAAAAAGCCTCAGGCAGGCTCTAAGTGGGCACATAGAGCAAAGAGTCTTCATTTAATGGAGTGGTCTAAAATGATGGACAAATTTTCAAAAGATAATTACAAAAATGGAGGATAATAGCATGGCAATAAATTACGCTGAAAAGTATTCCAATGAAATAGACGAACGATTCAAGTTAGGTTCCCTGACAAAACCGGCATTTAATAACAATTACTCTTACAACTTTGAAGGTGTCAACAAGATAAACGTGTATTCTGTGGACACTGTTCCCTTAGTGGATTATAATCTAGAGGCAAAAAACAATAGATATGGAACTCCTCAAGAATTAGGTAATGACAAACAGGAGATGACATTAACACAAGATAAAGCCTTTACTTTCACCATTGATAACCGTAATCTTTCAGATACACTGCAAGCAAATAATGTAGGCTCTGCACTTCGCCGCCAAATAGACGAAGTAATCACACCAACGGTAGACAAATACAATATATCAGTTCTTGTAAACAATGCTGGAACAAAAGTGTATGAAAAAATAGCACATGGAAAAATAGACTTTCCCGATAATATTCCTATGTGTGCAATACACCCTTATGATGCCATCTTAAACGCAAACATTGAACTTACTGAAAATAAAGTGCCGTTAACTGGAAGGATAATATTTATTACGCCTGTTTTCTACAGAGCACTTAAGCAAGATCCAGCATTTAAAAACGGAAGCAATGCATCAGTTCAAATAGCTGTTAATGGCTCGATAGGTTCCATAGATGGAATGCCACTGGTAGTAATACCGAGTGATTATTTCCCAAAAGGTGCAAACTTCCTTATAACACACCCATTAGCGGCAATTGCCCCAGTAAAACTTGCAGAGTATAAGACACATGATGATGCCCCAGGCTATAGTGGTTGGTTGTGCGAAGGCCGTATATATTACGATACATTTGTATTAAAGAATAAAAAGAAAGCTATTTATTATTCTGTTACACCAGATACAACACTTGCTACTCTCTATATAGGCAATAAAGTATTAAATCCCACTTTTGATGGTTCTGTGACCGAGTATTCCTGCTCTACTACAGATGCAACAAACACGATTACAGCCACCGCAAACGTAGACGAGGCAGAAATTGAAATTAGACACTATACTTCAGAAAATGAATATAATGTTATAAAAAATGGGTCAACAGTGTCTTGGAATGCTGGAGCGGAAAACACAATCAAGATATTTGTAACTATCAAACATTCGTACGAACCTGCTTTATCTCAGACAACCGTTTACACAGTAAAGGTCACAACAGGAACTTAAAATATGGTTTAAATTCTCCTTAAATCAGGTTTAATTTTGGGTAAATATAAAAATGGAGCGCTCAAAAGGCGCTCCAAAATTTTGCGTTTAATCGCATTTTCACTTCAAAAAATCTCAATATTTTTTCTTAGAAATGCTGCTATTCTCGGTTAATTACTACTTTTTACGCATTTAAAAAATACGTTTTGAGCAACATTTAACATCAACACTTTTTCCAAAAAATTATTGATTTTTTTACGTGAAGCGTGTAAAATTCTATATGAAAGGTGGAATTGATATGAACATGAGAAAAAATTTCTTGAACAATTTAGAATTCTATATGAAGCGTGAAGGCGTTTCAAGAAATGACCTCGCAGAAGGTACCAAAATACCTTATACAACTATTTGTTCTTATTTTAATGAGTTTAAATTCCCGAGAATAGATAAGCTTGAAAAAATTGCAAAATTCCTTCACATATCAACAGCGGAACTTATAAATTCCAACACCGAAGGCGTAGCAGATGTAGAAAGCGAAACTGACGAAATTATAAACAACCAATACAAAAAAGCTGACCTGCTTAAGCAACTGTTGAGTAGTGCTTCAAAACTTAATATATCACAGCTTGAATGCCTTATAGCTATGACTACGACACTATTGGAGCAGTAATATAGAGGCAAAAATTAGACGCGTTTTTTCAGAATATGATTAAAAAATAGTCGTGTTGCATTTCGTGTTGCATTTCGTTCAAAAATCAATTTTAAAAGTCAATTTTAAGCTTATTATGTCAATTCAAAATTGAATTAAAAGTGTAAAGAAAACCGCACTTTAAAGGGACTCCCTTTAACAATGCGGTTTCTCGCTCTGGCATGTCAGGAGGAATTCGACGGCTACGCCTAACCCTTGGGGTTCGACTGTCCTTGTCGTGTAACAAAAAAATAACACCTCACACGAGTGTGTGAGGTGTTATTTTTTTGGCACGCCAGGAGGGATTCGAACCCCCGACCCTCTGGTTCGTAGCCAGATACTCTATCCAGCTGAGCTACTGGCGCATAGCCTTAAAATTTACTAATTTATTATATACCAATTTTTTCAGTTTGTCAAGCCTTTTTTGAAAAAATGCAATAATTTTAAAGGGCAGTGCCCCGAAAAACAGGGTACTGCCGCTTTATTAAAGGTTTTTATAGATTTCTTCTATTTTTTCTTTTTCTGCTAAATCTTCCGAAAAAGCGGTTGCGCTTCCTGCGGCAATTCCAAGCTTCAATGCTTCCTTATAATCTTTTTCGTTTTCAAGAGCGGAAATGAAACCTGCTACCATGGAATCGCCTGCACCGACGGAGTTTATAACCGTTCCCTTTGGTGCGGAGGCTCTGTGTACTGCACCTGTTTCGTCTACGAGAATCGCTCCTTTTTCTGCCATGGAAACAAGAACGTTGCGTGCTCCTTTTTCTTTGAGCTTAAATGCGTTTTCTATAATTTCGTCTTCAGTCAGATTTGCTTTTCCGAAAAGCTCTCCAAGCTCAACATGATTGGGCTTTATGAGGAAGGGCTTATAGCGGAGCGTATTGAGAAGAAGCTTTCCTGTAGCGTCGACCACGGTACGGATATCCTTGTTTTTAAGCTCTTCGAGAATTTTTTCGTAAATATCATCGGGCAGGCTTTTCGGGATGCTTCCTGCAAGCACGATAGTATCGCCGTTTCCGAGGTTGTTAAGCTTAGCGAAAAGCTCTTTTACCGCTTCGTCGGGGATATCGGGCCCCTGGCCGTTTATTTCGGTTTCGCTGTCGGATTTAAGCTTTACGTTTATCCTTGTGCAGCCCGATTTCAGCCGAACAAAATCTGTCCTTATCCCGATATTTTTAAGGTGTGCGGAAAGGGCGTCGCCCGTGAAGCCGCCGATAAAGCCGAGGGCAGTAGATTCGCTTCCGAGACGGTTAAGCACTACCGAAACGTTTATGCCCTTACCGCCGAAGAGGATATCCTCTTCACGGGAACGGTTGGTCTCTCCGCTTATGAAGGAGTCCAGCCTCATTATATAGTCGATTGCGGGATTGAAGGTTACGGTATATATCATCAGCCCTTTAACCCCTGTTCCTGACGCTCCATATTTTCTACAACGATGTCATGTATCTCGCCTAAGGAGGCACAGTATTCAAGTACCTTCCAGGGCTCGTTTGTGTGATAGTGAATCTTTATGAGATCCTCGTCGCCTACTGCAAGAAGGCTGTCGCCCTTGAAGTTTTCTACGAAGTAATCATAGATTTCATCCTCGTCAAGATTCTGTCCTTCGATAAGAAGCTGTGTGTCAAATTTGAATTCAAGCATTTTCGTTCTCCTTAATTGATTGTCTTGGAATATTTAGTGAAATTATACCACATAATAGCCTTAATTGCAAGTAAATTCTGTGTTTATAATGATTGAAATACGTCGGCATTTGTGATAGAATTAGGAAAGTTTGGGATTAAGTAAGGTAACTGACGAAAAGGCGTGGTATCATGGAGCATTACAAGTTTTTCTGTAATAAGGAATGCGAATTCTTTCCCTGTCACAAAAACATTGACGAGAAGGATTTCAGCTGTCTTTTCTGCTACTGTCCCCTTTACGGAACGGACTGCGGCGGAAACGGCGAAATGATAAACGGTATCCGTGACTGCAGTAATTGCACGATTCCACACGACAGAAACAATTACGATTATATAATGGAAAAGCTGAAAGCACGCTTTGAGGGCGGATATAGGTGAAATAAATGGAATACAGAACAGATATTGAAGCGCTTCTTAAGAAGCTTGACGAAAAGCCTGTTGACCCCGAAAGGCTTGTTTCGGAAAATGCCGACGAAAATACAGCCGCACTTTTCGGATATCTTAAAAGCATATACGGAAAGCATATCCTTATCGGTCAGCAGTATCTCCAGAAGGAAGAGCTTGAGGACGAGGTGTATTTCCGCTATACGGGACAGCTTCCTGCCGTAAGGGGTTACGACCTTATGGATATGGATAAGAAAAAGGGCGATAATCAGGTTGCCCGTGCCATAAAATGGGCTAAGGATACGGGCTGTATTATTACAATGTGCTGGCATTGGTACGCTCCCGACGATATGAAGGATATGGAAAACTGCGACTGGTCCTTTTATTATAAGACCACGAGCTATGACCATAAGACCTCCTTCGATATCCTTAAGGCGGTAGAATACGGAACCCCCGAATATGAATTCGTTGTTTCAAGAATAGATACTGCGGCGGAAAATCTCCGTGAATTTGAAAAGGAGGGTATCCCCGTACTTTTCAGGCCTCTCCACGAAGCCAACGGCGATTGGTTCTGGTGGGGAAAACGCAAGAATGATAACGGCGAAAGTGTCGAAGCCTATAAAAAATTATGGTATATGATATTCGACAGAATGGAAAACTACCATAAGCTTAAAAATCTTATCTGGGTATGGAACGGACAGGATAAATGTATGGCAGTCCACCCCAATACCTATGATATCTGCGGTGACGATATCTATAGTACTATTCCCGACGACCATTCCTCCCAGAAGGAGCGTTACACTGAGCTTATCTCCTATACCGAGGGAAAAATGGCAACTCTCAGCGAATGCGGATATATCCCCGACCCGAAGGAGCTCATTAAGGATAAGGTAAAATGGCTCTGGTGGCTTCCCTGGTGGGGCGAATTTGTTTATGCAAGAGAAGGCTGGAAACCGATACTTGATGAAAAAAATCTTCCAATATGTAACCGAAAGTATATGAACGAAGTGTTTATTGCAGAGGCGTTCAGAAATCCTTACACCATCACGCTGTCGGAACTGCCTTTTTATAAGGGAAACGAAGGTCTTCCCGAAAAATTCAGGAAATAAAAAACATAGCGGTTTAACCGCCAAAAGAAAGGAAAAAATATGAAAAAGATTTTAACAGTACTCCTCACAGCAGCTATGCTCCTCTCTGTAGCATCCTGCGGCAACAACACAGCAGAAAACACAACAACAGAAGCTCCTGCAGTAACTGACGCTCCCGAAACAGAAGCAACAGAATCCGAAACAGAAGCTCCTGAGGCTGAAACAGAGGACGCTCCCGCAGAAGAAGGCGAAGCAGGCACAGCAGCATCCGAATCCCAGCGTCTCGCTGAAGTCGTTCTCAACAGCGGCGTTGAATTCCCTGCAGTAATGCCCGTAGAAGACCCTGCAATCATCACAGACGTACTCTGCTACGATATGACTGACGCAGAAGAATACAGCGTTACAATGCAGCTCATGAGCGCACACCTTATCGAAGTAGTAATCATCAAGCCCGTTGACGGCAAGATGGACGCAGTTATGGAAATGCTCAACACTCGTAAGGATCAGCTCCTTAACTCTGTAGCCTTCTATCCCGATCAGGTTGAATCTGCTGAAGGTACAGTTGTAGGCAACAAGGGCGGCTACGCTTACCTTATCTGTCATAAGGACGGCGCAAAGGCTGAAGAGGCTCTTTTAAACGCTATTGCGTAAGCTGAAAAATAAAAAAATGCGGAGATTGCAGTACTGCAGTCTCCGTTTTTTGTTATTTACTTGTTATTTGCTGAGGGGAGGAAGATGCTGACCGAATTTGGCGACAGTTCTTCTCATAAGCTCATAATCGGTTTTGTAATAGGGGGTCGAGCCCTTCGCTCTGTCATTGTCGTAATATTCAAGGACGAAATAAATCGTGCTGTAATCTTCATTATAGAAAAAGGTACACTGTAAGAAGGTGTACTTTGAGGCATAATAGTTTACGGGCTCAAGCTCCGTGAGAGAGTTAAGATCCTTATCCAGAAGCTCCGTTACCTCGCTTATTTTTACGGGAAGAAACTGAACCTTCTTTGTTTTCGGGAGAGCCTCCGCCGCCTTTCTTTCAGGAGAGAAGGGGGAGGGCTTCTTTTTGAAGAAAAACATTGATATCAACCTTTCTGCTCTTTATTAACCATAATTATATCAGAGATATGTCCTGATTACAACAAATAAACCTTGTTTTTGTAAATATTTTACAATTTTTTGAAGTTTATCATTTAATTTTTATAAAACTATTGCAATTTTCTGAAAATATGGTACAATTAAGATGACCGATAATATCGGTGTGTATTATTTATCGAAAGGATGATTGGATATGAAAATATTATATGCAGCCAGCGAGGCTCAGCCCTTTGCCGCTTCCGGCGGACTTGCCGATGTAGCAGGATCTCTCCCCAAGGCACTTGTTGAAGAAGGCCACGAATGTATGGTGGTTATGCCCTATTACATAAATACAATAAAGCCCGAGGTTCGTGAAACCTTTGAGTATGTTACCAACTTCTATGTACCTGTAGGCTGGCGTTCCCAGTACTGCGGTATTTTCACAACAACCTTAAACGGCGTAAAGTATTATTTCATTGATAATGAATACTACTTCAAGCGTGATTTCGGCCTTTATGGCTATTATGACGACGCAGAAAGATATGCTTTCTTCTCCCGTGCCGTTCTTGAAATGCTTGAGCATCTTGATATCAAGCCTGATATCATCAACTCCAATGACTGGCAGTGTGCTCTTATTCCGATTTATTACAACATTTACTACAAGTACCACCACAATATGTGGGGTGTAAGAAATGTATTCACTATCCATAATATCGGATATCAGGGTCAGTACGGTCTTGAACTTACCGAGGAAATCTTCTCTATTCCCCGTCACCTTACTTCTATCATTGAATACGACGGCGACGCTAACCTTATGAAGGGCGCTATCGAAATGGCGGATAAGGTTACAACCGTATCTCCTACCTATGCAACCGAAATTCTCAATCCCTGGTTCTCCCACGGTCTCGACCGCTGTCTCAACAACAAGCAGTACAAGACCTGCGGCTTCCTCAACGGTATTGATACAGATATGTATAACAGCGCTACCGATAAGGGTATTCCCGCTAATTTCAGCGTAGGAAAGATGGCAGGCAAGAAGAAGTGTAAGGAAAAGCTTCTTGAAGAGGTAGGACTCCCCCAGACAGACGTTCCTGTTATGGGTATTATCTCCCGTCTTGTTGAACATAAGGGCTTCGACCTTATCAAGTGTGTTCTTGATGATATTGTATGCTCGGGAATAAAGGTTGTTATCTTAGGCTCCGGCGAAAAGCAGTATGAGGATTATTTCCACCACATGCAGAGCAAGTATCCTGAAGCGGTAAGCTTCAAGTGCGGATATATTCCTGCCCTCGCAAAGAAGATTTACGCAGGCTGTGACATGTTCCTTATGCCCAGTAAGAGCGAGCCTTGTGGTCTTGCACAGATGATAGCTCTCCGCTACGGTACTGTTCCGATTGTTCGTGCAACAGGCGGCTTAAAGGACTCTATCATGGACTACGGCGACGAAAGCGGCAATGGCGTAGGCTTTACCTTCCAGTCCTATAATGCTCTCGATATGCTTGGTGCAGTTAACAGAGCAAAGGCAGTATATGAGGACAAGAAGGCTTGGAACAAGCTTGTTGAGACAGGCATGAAGGCTGACTTCAGCTGGAAGCAGTCCGCTAAGCTTTATATCGGTCTTTACGAAGAGCTTTGCAGCTGGGAAAATTAAATAAATTCTACAGCCTGTAACAGGCACACGCATAACAGATGTAAGCAATAAGCTTTTGCCAAGCCATTTTTAATGGCTTGGCAAAATTTTGTGTAGATTATCTCAGGTCTTGAATGCTTTTTGCGGTGCGTGGGTTTGTTCACGGGCTGACGCCCATTGTGAATACAGTGGGCGTACAGTTTGATACATGCAGTTTGATAAAGGAAAGGACGCTTTATGACCTACGAGGAAATAAAGAATAACGAAGCTATAAATACATATATTAAGCGTGCGGATGAATCTCTTCTGGCTCTCGGCTATACCGAGCACAGCTTCGCTCATGTTACGGGCGTTGCCGAAACGGCAGGCTATATTCTTGAAACTCTCGGCTATAGCGCCCATGATGTGGAGCTTGCCAAGATAGCCGGGTATATGCACGACTTAGGTAATCTGGTGAATCGTATCGACCATTCCCAGAGCGGAGCGGTAATGGCATTCAGAATACTTGATAACATGAATATGCCGCCTGAGGATATAGCGGTGATAGTTACCGCTATAGGAAATCACGACGAGGGTACAGGCGTTCCCGTAAATGCAGTTTCGGCGGCGCGTATTCTTGCGGATAAGTCGGACGTACGCCGTACACGAGTAAGAAACGACGATACCTCAAGCTTCGATATCCATGACAGGGTCAACTATTCCGTAAAGAAATCGAAGCTTAAAATAAACGAGGATCATACACTTGTTAAACTGAAGCTTGAAATTGATACACGCTACGGCTCCATAATGGATTACTTTGAGATTTTCCTGGGACGTATGGTTATGTGCAGGAAGGCGGCGGAAAAGCTGGGACTTCAGTTCAAGCTTATCATAAATGAACAGCAGCTTATTTAAAGGATTACTGACAAAAGGAAATTTAACTTATGAAGATAACAATACTGGGCTGTGGCTTCGGCACAGCGCTTTCCGTACTCTGGAACAATGCAGGTAATGAAATAACCGCCTGGACAAAATACGAGGAGGAAATCCTCGATATCCGCCGCTTCGGCGAGCATAAAAGACTCCTCCCGGGGGTGGCGGTTTCCAACAGGATTGATTTTACTACCGATATATCCTGCGTAAAGGGTGCGGATATAGTGGTTTTCGCCATTCCTTCTCCCTTCGTGAGAGAGGTGGCCTCAAAGGCGGCGGCCTATATTGATAAGAATACGGTAATTCTTAACGTAGGTAAGGGCTTCGAGGAAAAAACTCATAAGCGCCTTTCAGAGGTCATCGGAGAAGAAATACCTCATAATCCTATCGTTGTTATGGCAGGGCCATGCCATGCCGAAGAGGTAGGCAGAGGTATCCCTACAACGGTAGTTGTAGCGTCTGATAATAAGGAAAGTGCTGAGTTTATTCAGAGCGCTCTCCAGACCGACTCCTTCCGCATCTATATAAACGAGGATGTGGCAGGCTGTGAGGTTGCGGCGGCGCTTAAGAACCCTATTGCGCTCAGCTGTGGAATTATCGAGGGCATGAAGCTTGGCGACAACACTATAGCTTCTCTTATGACGAGAGGGCTTGCTGAAATAACCCGTCTCGGTGTTGCTATGGGCGCTCAGTGGGAGACCTTCACAGGTCTTGCGGGAGTAGGCGACCTTATCGTTACCTGTACCTCCGTTCATTCCCGTAATCACAGGGCAGGAATCCTCATCGGCGAGGGTATGGAGGCGGCTAAGGCTGTTGAAAATGTGGGTACTGTAGAGGGCTATGGCTGCTGCAGGATTGCCAACGAGATAGCCAAGAGCCTTAACGTCAAGACTCCTATCATTGATCAGCTTTATAAGGTCTGCTATGAAGGCGTTAAGCCCTTAGAGGCTCTCCGTGAGCTTATGGGAAGACCCCAGACTTCTGAAAAGGAAAAATACTGGAACAACCAGTAATAGTGAAAACTACTATAAAATCAGGTATTTTTACTGCGGTATACTGCATAAATACATATTTTCGGCAGTTTTCAAAAAAATTTTTAAAAACTCTTGACATTCGCTCATATTTTTGATAAACTATTAAGGTATTCGAGGGAAATACTGATTAAATCCCGTAATACAAAGGTATCGGATTTAATCAGTATTTCTCAAATTTTTAAAGCTATTTAAGGAGGTGCTGACCCATGGCAAAATGCGCAATCTGCGGCAAGGGTGTCACTTTCGGTATTAAGGTTTCTCACTCACACAGACGTACAAACAGAACCTTTAAGCCCAATGTTCAGAAGGTAAAGGCTATTGTAAACGGAGTTCCCTGCAGAATATCCGCTTGCACAAGATGCTTACGTTCCGGTAAGGTACAGCGTGCTCAGTAAGCTTGTTATTTCTGATAATTAAAGACACAACGGTCGTCCCCTGTTTATACAGGGGACGGTTTGCGTTACAGAAATTTTTGGGGGTGGAGCTATGCCTAAGGATACAGGGCTTCGTGCCGAGGAGATAGTTTATCTCTCGGGACTTAGCGGAGATATAATGAGGGCCGAAATAGAGCATAGATTAAGAATTATAGATTTCTGGAAAATAAGAGAGGGAAGCCGTATTCTTGAAATAGGTTGCGGTCAGGGAGAAACTACCGCGGCTCTTGCCTATACGGTGGGAGAAAGAGGCTTTATCTATGGCGTTGACGTAGCGGATGAAAACTACGGTGAGCCTGAAACTCTCGGAAGAGCGAGAGAGCGTCTTATGACCTCCGCTCTCGGCGGCAGAATAAATATGGATTTCGGTGTAAATATACTGAGCGAGGACTTCGATTTTGAGGAAAATTCCTTCGATTATATCATTTTGTCCCATTGTCTCTGGTATCTTTCCTCTGCTGAAGAGCTGAGAAATATACTGCTTAAGATACGTCCCTGGGGAAGAAATCTTTGTATAGCGGAATGGGACCCTGAAATTACGAATATAAACCAGCTTCCTCATTTTCTCGCTGTTAATGTTCAGGCGGTCTGTGAAAGCTATCATATTTCCGACCATTACAATATCCGTACCATGTTCTATCCCGACGAGATAGAGAATATTACGGGAGCCAGCGGCTGGGACATTTTAAGGCGTGGCAGTATCTATTCTCCCGATGTACAGGACGCACTCTGGGAAACCGATATAGTGAGAGAAATTTTCCCTCATAAGCTGAGCAATATAAAGAATATGCCGCCGAAGCTTAAACAGCTTCTTCTTATGCAGATCAAGACTATCGCAAAGACGGAACGGGTTGACGCAATGTCGGTATTCGCTCTGGTGGCGGAAAGATTATAAAATAAAAGTAAACAGCCGTTCGGAGAGCCTCTCTGCCTGTGGGCAGGAGTTCTTCGGACGGCTGTCTTCTTTTGGAGCTATTTTTCATAACCTACTCTTTATTTTCTATACTCATTATATCACAAAAATTAGAAAAGTCAATACAACTGTAACAAAATTTACTCATTTCATAAAATATAGATAATATATAACAGGTGTAATTGTGTATAATGGTATAAAAAAGTTACATGTATGTTTCGTTACATGGCTTTTCATTTCAGAGCCTCTATAGGATACATTTTTGCCGCCTTAAGGGCAGGATATATAGAAAAAATACCGCCTATAATTATCGCCGCAAACACGGCAAAAATTATCAGACCTGAATCTATTGCCATAGAAACGGAAAGAAGCTTACAGCATACACCGCAGAAGAGAATGCCGATAAGAAGTCCGCCTATTGCGCCTACAGAGGTGATTACTGCGCTTTCACCGAGGAATTCAAGAACTATAGACGAGTTTTTTGCTCCGATAGCCTTCTTTATTCCGATTTCACGACGGCGCTCATTTACTCCCGCCATTATGGTAGTCATAACGTTAATTCCCGAAACAAGAAGTGAAATTCCCGCTATAAGGGATAATATGATTTTTATTGTGGAGGTTATGCTGTCAAGCTGCCCCTTATGCTGCTGAAGATTATTCACGCTTATTCCGTCGGCCCTTCCTCTTGTCTTTTCAAGAGAACGGTTTATCTCCTCGGTTATAGCCTCAGAATCGGCTTCGGGCTCCGTCAGTACCGCTATTTTATCGTATCCGCTCTGTCCCGTTATATCCTGCATGGTGGTATAGGGGATATAGGCGAAACGGGGGACTATTCCCGAAAGGGAATTCTGAAGAGTGGTTACTCCCGATTCGGCAACCCCCACAACTATGAAGTCGTGGTACTTATTGCCAAGGTAGAGCTTTACCGCCTTACCTACTATATTACTTCTGCCGTAAGCGTTTTCCGCCAGCTCCGAGTCGATTACGCAGACTCTTTTTCTGCTGTTTACGTCTATCCTGCTGATAAGCCTTCCATGCTTGGCGGTAAGGGAAATAATGTCCTTTGAGTCCTCGTTTACGCCCCATACAATTATATCTTCGTCCTTATCTATAATAAGGCTTTCTGTATATCCCGACAGAAGGGGAGTGGCCTTTTCGACTCCCTTTATCTCGGAAAGCACTTCAATATCGCTTTCGTCGAGATAAGAGCCGCCGCCTGCCTGAGTTTGTACCATTACGGAATTTATTCCCATTTCCGAGGCGGCTTCAGAAATGGATCTTGCTCCCGTTTCACTTAGTACCGATACCAGAACTATAGCGAATATGCCTGTAGCAATTCCTGCCGAGGTGAGAAGTGCTCTTGAGGAGCGGAGAACAGAAGCTATTTTTTTGATCATGACTGCTCCTTAACCTTTATAAGATCGTTTTCCGCCACCTTGTCGGGAGAGGCGATGACCTGAGTGCTTCCGTTGAGCCCCTCGGTAATCTCGGCGCAATCGGGAAGCTCAATGCCTGTTTTTATATTACGGCGTTTCGCCTTGTTATTTTCAAAAATATAGACGTATTCGCTTACGTCGTCCTGCATTATCGCCTCGTAGGGAAGAACGTTCAGGATTTCCGCCTCATTGGTGTATATCGAAGCCTTGGCGGTATATCCGTTTTTAAGAATACTGCAGTCATCCTCCATAGCAACGGTTACCGCCACAACGGTACGTCCGTTTATTTTTTCGGCAGTATCCGAAATTTCCGTGACCCTTCCGCTTATTTCCTCGGGGAAGGCGGCGCCTGTAACGGCGGCAGACTGCCCAAGGGCGATTGAAGGAATATCGCTTTCATCGGCGTAAACCTTAGCGTACCAGTTATCTGCCGAGGAGTAAACCGTTCCGTTTGCTGTTACGGTATTTCTGAAGGCCTCCCGTGAAAGGGTTACTACAGGCACCTCCACGAAGGTTGATTTTATCGTTTCTTCCATAGTGGCCGCCCCGTAGATTCCTGCCGCCGCAATTCCTGTTAAAATCACAGCCTTGACTGCATTGTTCATCTTTACCAACTCCTTTTCAATACCTATAATCTGCGGATTGGGCGGAATTATTCACAGCTTTTTCCCCGTTATGAATAATTCGGCATTTTTGCAGAATTATAATACCGATAAAAAGGTTAAGGTGGTGAAGGTATGAACATGATAGTATGTAATCAGGCCTGCCGTTATCAGGAGGACGGCTACTGCTGTCTTGAGGGTCAGGCGGCAATAACCAATGCGGCGGCGGAGCCCTGCTGTTATTTTAAGGAGAGGGGTAGTAAAGGCGGTGATGGAAATGATAAGGACAGAGGGGATAACAAAGTTTTATAAAAGCGGAGAAAGTGAATTCTTCGCTCTTAAAAACGTGTCTCTTAAAATTGAGAGAGGTGAGTTCGCCGCCATAACGGGCACCAGCGGTTCAGGAAAAACAACTCTTATGAATATTCTCGGCTGTCTCGACAGAGCGACCTCGGGAAGCTATATTCTTGACGGTATGGATGTGGGGAATGCGGCGAAAAGAGTACAGACAAGGCTCAGAAATGAGAAGATAGCCTTTATTTTCCAGAGCTTCAATCTTCTGTCAGAGCTTACGGCATTGGAGAATACGGCACTTCCTCTTATATATCGTGGCATTCCTAAAGGGAAGGCGAGAGAAAGAGCGGAACTGGCTCTCGATTCGGTGGGGCTTTCCATGCGTGCCCACCACAAACCAAATCAGCTTTCGGGCGGTCAGCAGCAGCGTGTGGCTATTGCCCGTGCTATCGCCTCGGATACTCCCCTTATTCTTGCGGACGAGCCCTGCGGCAGTCTTGACAGCCGTTCAGGGAAGCGTGTTATGGAGCTTCTTAAGCGTGAAAACGAAAAGGGGAAAACGGTAGTTCTTATCACTCATGATATGAAGGCGGCGGAAATGGCGGACAGAATCATTACTGTCAAGGATGGACAGGTGTTTTAGAGAAATATGCAGTAAACCGTCTGGACGTTATATTTCAGGCGGTTTTCCTCATTAACAGTTTTTAACAATTTCCAAATATTTTTGGCAAAACTATTGCATATTTCGCTGAAATATGTTACAATGTAAACGATTAAGCAGGAGCTTTCATCAGCCTGCAATTTTTTAAGGAGGATACCCAAAATGATAAATATTCCACAGGTTAAAATCGGTATTGTTGCGGTTTCCCGTGACTGTTTCCCCGAATCCCTTTCAGTAACAAGACGTCAGGCTCTTATCGCCGCATATAAGGCAAAGTACGGTGACGCAGAAATCTATGAATGTCCCGTTTGTATCGTTGAGAGTGAGATCCACATGGTTCAGGCTCTTGAAGATATCAAGAAGGCGGGTTGTAACGCACTTTGCGTATACCTCGGAAACTTCGGTCCCGAAATTTCTGAAACTCTTTTAGCGAAGCATTTCGACGGCCCTGTTATGTTTGCGGCTGCTGCCGAAGAGGACAGCAACAGCTTAGTAGGCGGCCGTGGCGACGCTTACTGCGGTATGCTTAACGCAAGCTATAACTTAAAGCTCAGAAATATCAAGGCTTACATACCCGAATATCCCGTAGGTACTGCTGAAGAAGTTGCCGATATGATCAAGGAATTCGTTCCCGTAGCCAAGGCTCTTATCGGTCTCTCCGAGCTTAAGATCATAAGCTTCGGTCCCCGTCCTCTCAACTTCCTTGCTTGTAATGCTCCTATCAAGCAGCTTTACAACATGGGCGTTGAAATTGAAGAAAACTCCGAGCTTGACCTTTTCGAAGCCTTCAAGAAGCATGACGGCGACCCCAGAATTGCTGATGTAGTAAAGGATATGGAGGCTGAACTGGGCGAAGGCAACATGAAGCCTGAAATCCTTCCTAAGCTTGCACAGTACGAGCTTACTCTCCTTGACTGGATCGAAGAACATAAGGGCTATAGAAAGTATGTAGCTATCGCAGGTAAGTGCTGGCCCGCATTCCAGACAATGTTCGGCTTTGTACCCTGCTATGTAAACAGCCGTCTTACAGGCCGCGGTATTCCCGTATCCTGTGAGGTTGATATCTACGGTGCATTAAGCGAATTCATCGGTACCTGCGTATCCGACGACGCTGTAACCCTTCTCGATATCAACAATACTGTTCCCGGCGATATGTACAAGGAATCCATCGAGGGCAAGTTCCCCTATACAAACAAGGACATCTTCATGGGCTTCCACTGCGGCAATACTACCTCCAAGAAGCTCAGCTTCTGCTCAATGAAGTATCAGATGATCATGGCAAGAAGCCTCCCCGAGGAAGTAACTCAGGGTACTCTCGAGGGCGACATCATCCCCGGAGATATCACCTTCTTCAGACTCCAGAGTACTGCTGACGCACAGCTTCGCGCATATATCGCACAGGGCGAGGTTCTCCCCGTAGCTACAAAGTCCTTCGGTGCAATCGGTATCTTCGCTATTCCCGAAATGGGCCGCTTCTACCGTCACGTTCTTATCGAGGGTAACTATCCTCACCACGGCGCAGTAGCCTTCGGTCACTTCGGAAAGGCTCTCTATAACGTATTCCGTTATCTCGGCGTAGAGGATATCGGCTTTAACCAGCCTAAGGGTATGATGTATAAGACAGAAAATCCCTTCGCATAATTATCAGACCTGCGATAAATCAACGCACCGCTTAACGCTTACATCGTCAAAAGCCTGTCGACGTATAATACATACGCCTGACAGGCTTTTTTCTCGTCTGCGTTGATTTCTCTTGGTCTGAGGCGTCTGCGATAAATCAATGCACCGCTTAACACTTACATCGTCAAAAGCCTGTCGACGTATAAAACATACGCCTGACAGGCTTTTATACATGAAAAACGCCTTCACTCTGAAAAAAGTGAAGGCGTCATTTTTATTCTGTTATTTCGGGAGGGATACTCCTGTTTTTCGGCTTTATTACTTTTTTCAGCAGTATAAAGCCTATTGCGAATACAAATACAAAGATACTGATAAACTGGGAAGTTGAAAGTCCGAAGATAAAGCCTCTGTAGCCGTCACCTCTGAAAAATTCAAGGATAAAGCGGCCGATGGGATAAATCAGGAGATATATTCCGAAAAGTATACCCTTACCCTTTCCCTTTTTGAGAAGATACCAGAGAAGGAAGAATAATATAAGCTCGAAGCCTGCCTCAACAAGCTGGACAGGGAATCTTCTTACGCCGTTGGCGGATTCAATCAGGGAATTATGGTAGATAAAGCCGAAATCGCTTTCTACGCCGTAACAGCAACCGCCGAGAAAACAGCCCACTCTTCCGAAACAATGGAACATTGCTATGGCAGGAGCCGCACAGTCGGTAATTTCTTCGGAGGGGTACTTGTTGCGTTTTATAATTATCGCCGCAACTATCATACCGCCGATAAGTCCGCCGTAGAATACCGAGCCGCCGAAAATGTAGGATACGGCCTGGATAAACTCGTCGAAATTACTTATTTTAAGGAATATCGGCCAGTATTTGATATTGGTTATTCCGTAAAGTATGCATCCGCCTGCACCGACGCCGACGGCGGAAAAAAGGAGCGTAACCAGCATAGGGTAGTAATCGCCTGTTTTCTTATTGTACTGAAACATGGCGAAAATACCTGCGGCAAAAATGCCTAAAAGTGCCATTAAAGTGTAGCTGCTTATAAACTTCCCGAATAAATCGAAGCCAGGAAACATAAATATCCTCCCTAAAGGAAAACGTCCCGCTATACAGCAGGACGTTTAAAGTCGTTAATGTGCAGGGCACAAAATCGTATAAACGCTTGCGTCCTGAGCCAGTGAAGAGAAAGCCTTATTAATTCAGCAAGTTTCCGATTCCGGTTATTGCATTGGCAATCTTGTCAGCATTGTTGGCATAATTCGTCGCAGTACTTGCTACTTCTACAGTTGCACAAGTGCAGACTGTAACGCAGATAGCGGAAGGTAATCCGAACAATACGCCGAGGATAGAGCATACAAGTCCAGCTATCGCGAGACCTCTATAAGCGGAATCCTTTGCCTTGAGTACCATTGCGGCAAAAACTATACCTGCAACGGAAAGTGCGATAAACGCAAAACCGATATAGGGTATAAAGCTTAATAAAATGCCGCAGATACCGAATACTAAAGACATTATTGCTTTACTTTTCATAATAAGACCTCAGATCCTCTTATGTAGCTATTAATATAAAGCACCGAGAGCTGCGAGTTCGCCTGCGAGAGCGTTACCTGCTGCGTTAACTGCACAGATTGTGCAAACAGCACAGAGAACACCGATTAAGCCAAATACTGTACCAACGATACCACAAACAAGACCTGCTACAGCGATGCCCTTGTCGTTGCCCTGGGGCTTATCCTTAAGAGCTAATGCGCCGAATACGAGACCTACGATGGCGAGAACGAATGTGAAGTACTGAACTACAGGAATCCAACCACCGATGATACCGAGAATACCGCATACTAAAGCGACGATGGACTTATTCTTTGTTGTCATTAGAAAATCCTCCTAAAAAATAATTTGACACAATTATACCATACAGAAAAATGCTTGTCAATGAAAAATGTCGAAATTCCGAGATTTTTGTGAAATATTCGTGAAAATTTATTATTCGAAGCTGTCTTCTTCGTCACGAGTGTTAAAAAGTTCGATAAGACTCTCCATTTCTTCCTCTGTGAGAGATACGCCCTTACCCATTTTTTCGTGCTCGGGAGCCCAGTCTCTTATGTCGTATTTCGGAGGCTTATCGTTCCAGCTTATAAGATTAAGCTCCTTTGTCCAGCCTCTTGCACCCTCGGAGATAACTCCGAGCTCCTTGATGATTTCATACTTGAATTCTGCCATAATTATATGTCCTTTCAGTTTTATATATTCATACCGCCGTTACTTAAGAGTTTCGGCGTCGATTACCGTGTTGAAGACCCCCATGAAGCGTGTGGGGATAAGCTTTGTGATATGATGCTTTCCGAAGAACCAGCGTGTGAAGCCTATCTCGTTCTTCTTTCTTTCGAGATATGTACCGGCTGTATCGGCTTCCGCCTCGCTTCCGCAGATGAACTCCGCTATAGAAAGGGGAGGCGTATAGCTTACGACGTAATCCACGGAATTTCCGCATTCTGATAACGCCTTATTCGCCTGCAGGATTATATCCTCGCCGTGAGACTCGTATTTCATGCGGATTTTTTCGTCGCAGGGGGCTTCTCCTCCGTTTTTTTCGCCTGAACCGCCGCCAAAGGCGAAAATCTTCCTTCCGTCTATTTCGAAAACGCTTCCTGCTCTGAGCTGACGGAGATTTCCGCTTATTTTTCTCGTTTCTCCGCCGTTCCAGCTTTCTGTTTCGTATTTTTCAAGCTCCTCGAAGTTTTCATGTGCGCCTTCTACGAAAAGGATGTTGTATCTTCGCTTTCCGAGACGCTTAAGGAGACGCTTTTCCTTATTCGAGCCGTCCCATATAAGTCCGAAATCTCCGCATATTATGAGAGAATCGCCCTTTTTTAGCTTTCTGAGCCTTTTGTCCCCGAAGCGTGTTATATCTCCGTGGACATCGCCTGTAATATAAATCATACTGCACCTAAATAAATTTAAACTTATATTAAAAAAAGTCTTTTATTTTTCCCGAAAGTGTGCTATAATGTTAAGGTAGCGTACTTTGGTTTTATATATTATATCGTAAAAATACGCTTTTGTCTATATGAACCATATAAAAAATATATACAATTTTGTCGATTTATAGAAAGAAAGACTGAAAGGACAGGATAAAATATGTTAAAAATTAAGATAAAGGCAGTAATTGCGGCGGCGATAGTCGGTTTTTCCGTATTGTTCGGCGGTGCTTCCGATATAAAGGCTTCTGCGGCTTTTACAACAAATGTGGATACATATAGTACAGGCTACTATATGGTAAATCTTGACTTAGGCACAGTAGTTGCGGCGAAGAATGAGCATGTCCGCTGTTATCCCGCTTCTATCACAAAGGTTATGACCGCTATCGTGGCTCTCGAAAACTGCTCCAACCTGGATAAACACATGGAGGTAACCTACGACGCCACAAACGAATTCTGGGAGGGCGACCCCAATAAGGAGGGGGCAGGCACCTGCGGTCTCGCAGTAGGTCAGTCTGAGCTTACCATGCGCGACTGTCTCTACGGACTTCTTGTAAAGTCGGGCTGTGAGGCTGGAAACGTCATCGCCTACAATGTGGCAGGCAGTATCCCCGACTTCCTTGACCTCATGAATAAGAAGGCAAAGGAAATAGGCTGTAAGGATACCCATTTCGGTAATACCCACGGCTTATGGCAGGCGGATAACTATTCTACTCCCTACGACCTTCTCCTTATAGGAAAATATGCTTATGAAAAGCTTCCTATGATTATGGAGATATCCAATACCGAGCAGTACGTTATGCCTGCAAACAAGTATAATCCCGACCCCTACACGATTTACAACGTAAATTCTCTTATAAGAAATATTTCAGAAAATCCCTATTACTACGAATATGCCAACGGTATCAAGACGGGAAGTCTCGATATGTACTGGGATGAGAGCGGAAATGAGAAGCCCGGCTTCGCTAATCTTCTTTCAACCGCTACCCAGAACGGCTTTAACTATATGCTTGTAACCGTAGGCGCTCCCTATTACGACGCCGAGGGCAACAAGCTTAACGGTCATTTCGCCGACAGTATCGCTCTCTATAAGTGGGCCTTCAAGACTCTCGATATCGTTGAGGTAATAAACGAGCACAGCGTTATCTCCAATATCAAGGTAGATATGGGCGAAAATGCGGACGTTGTTATTTTAAAGCCTTCCTCGAGCTTTTCTACGCTCCTGCCCACAGATATGGACACCTCGATAATCGACCAGAAGGTAATAATTACGGCGGAAAAGAACGATAATAACGCAATAGTTGCTCCTATAGAAAAGGGTCAGGTCCTCGGGACGGTAGAGCTTTATCTTGAGGATGACCTTATCTGGACTTCAAATCTTGTAGCTTCACAGAGTATTGAGCTTTCTCAGGTTGAATACACCATGAGAATGATAAACAGCATTTTCGATAAGGGCTGGTTCAAGGCCTGCGTTATTTCTCTCGCAGTTCTTATAGTTCTTGACGTTATCCTTAACGCGGTACAGAAAAACCGTATTGCAAAGCTTGAGGCACGTCAGAGAAGAAGAGCCGGAGCCGACAGAAAGTGGTAATATGAATATAAAGATAATCGCCCTCGGAAGGCTTAAGGAAAAGTATCTTACCGAAGCCTTCAAGGAGTATGAAAAGAGAATTTCCGCCTTCGGAAAATTCAGCATTGACGAAATAGAGCCTGAAAGGCTTTCCGATACCCCTTCGGATTCGGAAATTGAAAAGGCTCTTGATACGGAAGCGGAAAAAATTCTTCAGAAAATTCCCCGTGACAGTCTTGTCTGCGCTATGTGTATCGAGGGAAAGCAGAGTGACAGCGTTAAATTCGCCGATACTCTCAATAAAGCCGCATTAAGCGGAAAGGGAACGGCTGTATTCCTCATCGGAAGCTCCTACGGGCTTTCCGGAAAAGTAAAAAAACAGGCAGATATAAGAATGAGTATGTCGGAAATGACATTCCCCCACCAGCTCGCGCGTATTATGCTTATGGAGCAGATTTATCGCGCCTTCACAATCATTTCAAACAGAAAGTATCACAAGTAGCAAATGTATAAGGTTTATTTATATAAGGCAGGGCTTTTCTCCGTCGGTGCGACGCTTCTTGTTCTCGGAATTATTATTCTTAATCAGGGCGGCGCGCTTCTTACCCCGATTATAGCTATAGGCGGAACAGTTCTTATTCTTCACGGCTTTCATAACCTGATCGGTTTTATAACCGTCGGAGGTAAGTTAAGCGAGAAGAGAAAGAAGCGTCTTCTTCTTCTTTCGGCAATAAATGTAGCCTCGGGAATTATTGTTCTCACGGTGCCGAAAGGTACTGCCCACCTGCTTATATTTGTTTTCGCATTGTATGTTCTTCTTAACGGCTTGTCGAAGCTTACGGATTTTATTATTTCCAAGCTCAATAAGCAATCGGGCCACTGGACGGAGCTTATAGCGGCGGTTTTCTTTTTTGTGTTTACCGTGCTTCTTCTTATTCCTTCCATGAAGCAGGAGACCTTTGTTGTTACCTTAGGTATCTATTCTATCCTCTTCGGAGCGGAGCTTATTTCGGATTTTATCCGTCAGGTCATACCCCAGAAGGCTAAAAACAGCCTGAAACGAAGGATAAGGATTTCTCCTCCCGTTTTTATTGCAACCTTCTTACCTATCCAGACTCTTCGTAAGATAAATGAATATATCTCGGTGAACGATTGTCCGCCCGAAATAGAAGGCCCTCTCCGTGACGATAAGGAGCCGCCTGATATGGAGGTAATGGTTCACGTTTCAAATAACGGCTCGGGAAAAATCGGACATCTGGATTTATTTCTCGATGGGGAGATAATCTCCTACGGAAATCACGACCACAGCTCCCATAAGCTTTTTTCAGTCTTCGGCGACGGAGTTCTGTTTACTGCAGAAAAGGAAACTTATATAGATTTTTCAATAACCCACGACAGGAAGATGATTTTCTCCTATGGGTTCAGGCTTTCGTCCGAACAGCTTGACGCAGTAAGAAAGGAAGTTTTAAGCTTAAAGGGAAAAACTGTCCCCTGGAAGCCGCCGTTACAGGTAGCTGTTGAAAATGGTGAGGAAGTAAAACCCAGCAGCTTTCATGACTACTGCAGCCAGCTATGGAACGGTACTCACGCAAGCTTCTATAAATTCAAAAAAGGAAAGTTCAGGACCTATTCGATCCTGAGTACAAACTGCGTGCTTCTTACCGATACAATTATCGGAAAGGCGGGCGCAGATATAATCTGCATTAACGGTATTGCTTCTCCGGGAATGTACTATGACTACCTGGAACGCCTTTATATGACAGAAAACAGTATGGTTATCTCAAAAACTATTTATGACCGGAAATCCATGATGAAACTTAAAAAAGAAAGGAAAAATAAAAATGGGTGAAGTTTATCTTGACGACAGATTCAAAGGAGTAATGCTCGGCTTAGCGATAGGAGACGCTTTCGGATATCCTATAGAGCTTATGAATTACGACGCAATCTGTGAAAGATTTGAAAAGAAGGGCTGTCTTGACCTTGCAGTAAGCAAGAGAACGGGAACTGCGCTCTTTACCGATGATACACAGCTTTCTCTTTTTACCGCCGACGGACTTCTCTGGGCACACAGCGCAGGGGCAGACGACGGACAGGTGAATTATGAGGATTACGTTTTCCTCGCTTATCAGGTATGGCTCTATACACAGACCAAAACTGTAGCGGGAAAGGAATACGCATGGCTCTTCGACCCTTCCCAGAACGCATATAAGCTCAGACTTTTAAAGGCTAAGGGACTTTATAAGAAGCGTACCGCGGACACAAAGAATATTGACGCTCTTCTTAAGATAAGAAATATGGCCTACGGCACTCCCGAAAACCGTCTTAACGACAATAAGGATAACGGCGCTGTAAAGCGTTCCGCGCCTATCGGACTTTATTTCTATAATGATACAAGAAAGGCCTTTGATATGGGCTGCCGCTGTGCCGCTATAACCCACGGCGACCCTGTGGGATACATAACAGCAGGCTGTTATTCCGCAATTATTGCTGAGATAGTAAGCGGTGCTGAAATAGAGGATGCAGTAAAAACCGTAATAGGTCTTCTTGAAGGTGTTGCCGACGGAGAAATACTTGCCAAGACCTTACAGTACGCTCTTGACCTTGTGAATAATGCGGATATCGACCCCATGGAGGCAGTAAAGAAGATGGGCTACGGCTTTGAGGCCTACGAGGCTCTCGCTATTGCCGTTTATTGTGCAGTACTGCACAACGAAAGCCCCCGTTACGCTATCCAGCTTGCCGCAAACCATGATGGCGCAAGCGATACCTGCGCTTCCATGACAGGCGCAATGCTGGGCGCTTATTTCGGCGAACAGGGCTTCCCCAAGAGCTGGGTTGAAAAGCTTCAGTATAAGAATCTTATTTCCGCTTTATCGGATAAAATGCTTAAGGTAGTCTGCGCTTCAGAGGATGACATGACAGACGAGAGCGACGAGGATTAACCGATAACGGAGGATTTTCCTATGGCTAAGAGCAGCTTCCAGAAGCTGAAGCTTCTTTATCTTCTTGATATTTTCAGGAAGGAGACCGATATAGACCACCCTCTTACTCTTTCGCAGATTATTTCGAGACTTTCGGATAACGGTATCGAGGCTGAGCGAAAGAGCCTTTATGATGATATGGAGGCGCTTTCACTTTTCGGCTATGATATCGAAAAGGTGGGACAGGGTAAGTCTACCGCATATTATCTGGGTGAAAGGGAGTTTGAGCTTCCCGAGCTTAAACTGCTTGCGGACGCGGTGGCCTGCTCAAAATTCATAACGGAGGGGAAATCCCGTAAGCTTATAAATAAGCTTTCTTCCTTCAGCAGCTGTCACGGCTCCCGTGAGCTTAACAGAAATGTTATCGTATACGACCGTGTAAAGACGATGAACGAGCATATCTACTACAGCGTTGATGTTATTCAGAGTGCTATTAAGAATAAACAGAAGATAAGCTTTCTGTATTTCGATTACGACCCGAGTAAAAAGAAACGCTATCATAACGGCGGAGCACGCTCGGAAATTTCTCCCTACGCTCTCTGCTGGCAGGATGAAAATTATTATGCAGTAGGTTATTATCCGAAATATGGCGTTGTAACAAATTTCAGAGTTGATAAAATGGAAAAGGTCGCCGTTTCCGAGGATGAAAACGGTAAGCCGATAGCGGCACAGCCTGTTCCGAAGGATTTCGATATCCTTGAATACACTAAAAAGCGATTCAGTATGTTCTCGGGAGAGGATGTTTCCTTAAGGCTTAAGGTACATAACTCTCTTTCGGGAGTAATAATAGACCGCTTCGGAAAAAGCGTCAGTCTTGTTCCTTACGATGAGGAACACTTTACTGTAACACAGATAGTTGCGGAAAGTCCTATACTTCTGGGCTGGATTTTCCAGTTCGGCGAAAAAATGGAAATTCTTGCTCCCGAAAGCTTAAGAAACGAATATGCTTCAAAGCTGAGAGCATTATCGGAGCTGTATAACGGCTGATTTACATATTTCAGAGAGAAGTCTGACTGAAGAGTCGGGCTCAGGAAGGGGTGTAATGCTTGGTATATACCTTGGATTACCTTATTGAAAAAATAAAGGAAAGCGATAAGCCCTACGATATCGAAAAGATAGAGCTTGCCTACGATATGGCGGAGAAGGCTCATGAGGGTGTAAAAAGAAGCTCGGGAGAGCCTTATATAACTCATCCCGTGGCGGTAGCCTGCATACTGCTTGAAATGTATATGGATACCGATACTCTCGTAGCGGCACTTCTCCACGATGTAGTTGAGGATACCGATATACCCCTCGAAACTATAAGAAAAAAGTTCGGCGAGGACGTGGCTCATCTTGTGGACGGAGTTACGAAAATCGGTCAGGTTCCCCTTAATACCAAGGAGGAACAGCAGGCGGAGAATATCAGAAAAATCCTTATGGCTATGTCAAAGGATATCCGTGTAATTATCATAAAGCTTGCCGACAGGCTTCATAATATGCGTACCATTATGTACCGACCTCCTGAAAAACAGCGTAAGAAGGCTCTCGAAACCATGAACTTCTATGCTCCTATCGCTCACCGTCTCGGTATGAGTGCGGTCAAGGAGGAAATGGAGGATATCTCCATAAAGATTCTTGACCCCTACGGTACAAAGATGATCGAGGAAATGCTGGATAAGCACAAGGAGCAGAAGAACACCTTTATCGATATAATCAAGAACCGTATCAAGGACCGTATATGCGATATAGACCCTCCGCCCGTAATGGAAGGAAGAGTAAAGAGCGTATACAGTATCTATAAAAAGGTATATATAAAAGGAAAAAGCTTCGACGAAATATATGACGTTTATGCAGTTCGTGTAATCGTCCAGACTGTTATTGAATGTTACAACGTTCTCGGTATAGTTCACGATATATTCCGTCCTATCCCCTATAGATTCAAGGACTATATTGCTACCCCTAAGCCTAACCGCTATCAGTCCCTTCATACAACGGTTATAGGCAGAGAGGGTATACCCTTCGAGGTTCAGATAAGAACTCAGGAAATGCATAATACTGCCCAGTACGGCGTTGCCGCACACTGGAAATATAAGGCAGGTATTTCGGGAAAGGTTGCAGGAGAAAAGCGTTTCGACTGGATAAGACAGCTTCTCGAACAGCAGCAGGATTCCGACGATATCGAACAGCTTGCCGACGCAATAAAGGTTGACCTCGCTCCCGATGATGTTTATGTATTTACGCCCAAGGGAGATGTGATAACTCTTCCTGTAGGCTCTACCGTAATAGATTTCGCCTATGCTATCCATACTCAGGTAGGAAACAGAATGACGGGTGCCAAGGTAGGCGGAAGAATGATACGTTTCGATTATGAGCTTAAAACGGGCGACATAGTCGAGGTAATAACCTCCTCCTCACAGAATGCAGGCCCTAACAGAAACTGGCTTGATATAGCGAAGACAAATGAGGCGAGAGCGAAGATACGCTCCTGGTTCAAGCGTGAGCGAAGAGAAGAAAATATCGCCGAGGGTATGGCTACTCTCGAGGGCGAGCTTCGCCGTAACAATATCGTTATGACTCCCGAGCTTCTTCTTGATGTGGCTAAGATGCAGCGCTTCGATAACGTGGAGGACTTCTATGCGGCTATAGGCTACGGAGGAGTTATCCTTTCGAAGATAATGCAGCGTGTCAAGGATATGTATAACGCAAGCCACGCTTCTGTTGTTCAGGCAAGCGGCGAAGAAGCCATGAACCAGAATATCGCCAAGAAGCAGAGAAGCGGCGTAATCGTCGAGGGTATAGATAACTGCCTTATCAAGTTTGCGAAATGCTGTAACCCCTTACCCGGGGATGAAATAATCGGCTTTATTACGAGAGGCTACGGCGTGTCCGTCCATAAAAAGGACTGCGTAAACGTAGTAAATTCAAGCCCCTCGGATAAGGAACGCTGGATAAATGTCGAATGGGCAGGAAGAGGAAGCGACAGCGAAGGCTATAACGCTACTATTGACGTTATCGGCGAGGACAGAACAACCCTTATCGCTGATGTTACTGCCACAATAGCGGCAAGCCGTTTCCCTATCCGTCAGATTGCCGCACAGCAGCTTAAGAACCGCAACTGTAATATTATCGTTACGGTAGAGGTTGCCAGCGTTGAACAGCTTAACACTCTTATAGCGAGAATTAAAAAGATATCGGGCGTCATAAGTGCCGAAAGAACAGGTATCGTATAATCAAGGAGAGAAAAAATGGACAGAGAAATTCCCTATAAAATATATCTTGAGGAAAGTGAGCTTCCGAAAAAATGGTATAACTTAAGGGCGGATATGAAGAATAAGCCTGCCCCTTTACTTAATCCCGAAAATCATCTTCCCTGTACTGTTGCGGATTTAAGCAAGGTTTTCTGTGAGGAGCTTGCGAAGCAGGAGCTTGACGACACCACACCCTATATAGATATTCCCGAAGAAATTCTCGATTTCTATAAAATGTATCGTCCTGCCCCCCTTATCAGGGCTTATTTCCTTGAAAAGGCACTGGATACCCCTGCAAAAATCTACTATAAGTTCGAGGGTAACAATACTTCGGGAAGCCATAAGCTCAACAGTGCTATTGCACAGGCATATTATGCGAAAAAACAGGGGCTTAACGGCGTAACCACCGAAACAGGTGCAGGGCAGTGGGGTACCGCTCTTTCTATGGCGTGCTCCTACTTCGGACTTGATTGTAACGTATATATGGTTAAGTGTTCTTATGAACAGAAGCCATTCCGTCGTGAAGTAATGAGAACCTACGGCGCTAAGGTAACTCCTTCTCCCTCTATGGAAACAGAGGTAGGAAGAAAGATCAACGAGGAATTCCCCGGTACAGACGGCTCTCTCGGCTGTGCTATTTCCGAGGCGGTAGAAGCGGCAACCGAAAGAGAAGGCTACCGCTATGTTCTCGGTTCGGTACTCAATCAGGTTCTTCTCCATCAGACTATCGTGGGTCTTGAAACAAAGACAGCCTGTGAAAAATATGGAATAAAGCCTGATATTATTATCGGCTGTGCAGGCGGCGGCTCCAATCTTGGCGGTCTTATCTCTCCCTTTATGGGCGAAAAGCTCAGAGGCGAGGCGGATTACCGCTTTATTGCAGTAGAACCTGTTTCCTGCCCTACGCTCACAAGAGGCGTTTATGGCTATGATTTCTGCGATACAGGTGCAGTATGCCCCTTACAGAAGATGTACACTCTCGGAAGCACGTATATGCCCTCCGCAAGTCACGCAGGCGGCTTAAGATACCACGGTATGAGCGGTATTCTTTCCCAGCTCTATGATGATAAGCTTATGGAGGCGGTTGCTGTTGAACAGACCTCGGTTTTCGACGCAGGTCAGAAGTTCGCAAGGGTAGAGGGAATTCTTCCTGCTCCCGAAAGCAGTCACGCTATAAAGGTTGCTATCGACGAGGCTCTTAAATGTAAGAAAACAGGAGAAGAAAAGACAATTCTCTTTGGTCTTACAGGTACAGGCTATTTCGATATGTTCGCTTATCAGAAGTTCAACGACGGAATTATGAGCGATTATATTCCCTCCGATGAGGAGATAAAGAAGAGCGTTTCGAGAATGCCTAAGATTATTTTATAATAGTTCTCTATACGTCAGGATGACTTTGCAAGAAGCTGTCCTGACGTAATTTATTTTTCGGGAATATGATATAATAGTTTGTAAAAACTAACAAAAAGTTTTATTTTCTGACGCTATGGGCTAATAAAACTGGCGAAAAACAGATAAATATGTAAAATTAAGGCGAAACTGCCTTGACATAAAGAGGAAAATATTGTAATATAATATACGGTTAGGAAAAACTAACCTTTAGCCGTAATACGGCTGTATTTTTGTATAGATAGTTAGCGAGTGCTAATTGAAAGGATAGATTATGATGCCCTTAACGTTGGCTAATCCCGGCGAGGAAAACATGATAAAGAAGGTGGGCGGAAGCCCCGATACAAGAAAATTCCTTGAAAGCTTAGGCTTTGTTGTAGGCGGTACTGTTACAATAATAAACGAAATCGGCGGTAACGTTATCGTTAACGTAAAGGAATCAAGAGTTGCAGTCTCCAAGGAGATGGCATGCAAGATTATGGTGTAAATTATATCTGAAAGGACTGAAATATATGGCAACATTAAGAGACGCAAAGATAGGCGAAACCGTAAAGGTCAAGAAGCTTACAGGCGAAGGTGCTGTTAAACGCAGAATTATGGACATGGGTATAACCAAGGGCGTAGAAATCACCGTTCGTAAGGTAGCACCCTTAGGCGATCCCGTTGAGGTTACTGTAAGAGGCTATGAGCTTTCTCTCCGTAAGGCTGACGCTGAGATGATAGAAACCGAATAATTTTTTAACAATATGTTAGCGAAGTCTAACTAAGAAAGGACGAAATACAATGTCAATCAGAATTGCACTTGCAGGCAATCCGAATGCAGGCAAAACAACACTGTTCAACGCCCTCACGGGCTCAAACCAGTTTGTAGGTAACTGGCCCGGGGTAACGGTAGAAAAGAAGGAGGGTAAGCTTAAGGGTCACGATGACGTTACCGTAACCGACCTTCCCGGTATTTATTCTCTTTCTCCCTATACCCTTGAAGAGGTAGTAGCGAGAAATTATCTTATCGGCGAGCGTCCCGACGCTATCCTTAAT
Organism: Ruminiclostridium sp.; assembly: GCA_045602405.1. GTDB lineage: Bacteria > Bacillota > Clostridia > Oscillospirales > Ruminococcaceae > Ruminiclostridium_E. Next base: position 98,549 of record JAZSBN010000043.1, on the reverse strand, counting down.
ATTATCGACGGTACAAACCTGGAAAGAAACCTCTATCTTACAACCCAGCTTGTTGAGCTTGGTATTCCTGTGGTTGCCGCAGTAAACATGATGGATATTGTCCGTAAGAACGGCGATATTATAAATACCGAACAGCTTGCAAAGGAATTAGGCTGCAGCGTGGTGGAAATCTCCGCTTTAAAGGGTACGGGAATTACCGAAGCGGCAGAAAAAGCGGTTGAAGCCGCTAACAGCAATGCTCCCATAAAGCCCAGACACAGCTTCTGCGGCTGTGTAGAGCACGCTATCGCTCATATTGAGGAGGCTTTCCTTCACGATATTCCCGAGGAACAGCAGAGATGGTATGCAATAAAGATTTTCGAGCGTGACGAAAAGGTTCTCGAAATGTTAAAGCTTCCCGAGGATACAAGAGCTCACATCGAAAAGGATATTGTGGGCGCTGAAGAGGAAATGGACGATGACGCTGAAAGCATCATCACCAACGAAAGATATATCTACATAGCTTCTATTATAAAGGGCTGTCTTAAAAAGAAGAACAAGGGCGGTCTTACTACCTCCGATAAAATCGACAGGATAGTAACCAACAGAATCCTCGCCCTTCCTATTTTTGCAGTAATAATGTTCCTTGTGTACTTTGTTTCCGTTACAACAATAGGTACATGGGTAACCGACTGGACAAACGACGGTCTTTTCGGCGACGGCTTCCACTTATTCAATATCGGTGTTTCTGAATATGAGGCGGCTGTTGACGAATATGCAGGACAGTACATTTTTACAGAAGAGCTTTCCGCAACAGCACAGTCTGCCGCTTCAGCAGGCGTTATCGGTGCTGAGGAGGTTATGGGCGCAATCGAAGAGGCTGACTTTGGCGGCTTTGATGAAGCTCTCGGCTCCTACGGGGATAGCCTTGCTGAAGCAGGCTACGACCTTTCCGCTATAGTTGAAGAGCCTATGGAGGGAGTTCCTTCCCCCGACGCTTACGGCGTATGGGTACCCGGCGTTCCCGTGCTTGTTGAAAGCGGTCTTGACGCTATAAACTGTGCAGAATGGCTTAAGAGCCTTATTCTTGACGGTATTGTAGGTGGCGTCGGCGCAGTTCTCGGCTTCGTTCCCCAGATGCTGGTACTCTTTATTTTCCTTGCATTCCTTGAAAGCTGTGGCTATATGGCTCGTATCGCTTTCGTAATGGACAGAATCTTCCGCAAGTTCGGTCTTTCCGGTAAGTCCTTTATTCCTATGCTTATCGGCACAGGCTGTGGCGTTCCCGGTATTATGGCTTCGAGAACTATCGAAAACGAACGTGACCGCCGAATGACAATTATTACAACAACCTTCATCCCCTGCGGCGCTAAGCTTCCGATTATCGCTCTTATTGCAGGAGCTTTATTCGACAACGCATGGTGGGTATCTCCCAGTGCTTACTTCATCGGTATGGCTGCGGTAATCATTTCGGGTATTATTCTTAAAAAGACAAAGATGTTCTCAGGCGACCCCGCTCCCTTCGTTATGGAACTTCCCGCATATCATCTTCCTACCGTAAGCGGTATTCTCCGTTCCATGTGGGAAAGAGGCTGGTCCTTTATCAAGAGAGCAGGTACAGTAATCCTTCTTGCTTCCGTAATTATCTGGGCAGGCTCCGTATTCGGTAATCTTCCTGATGGCGGCTTCGGCTTCAGCACTGAGCTTGAACTCAGCGACAGCGTGCTTGGTATTATCGGTAATGCAATCTGCTGGATCTTTGCTCCCTTAGGCTTCGCTGATCCTGCGGCGGCAGTAGCAACAATCATGGGTCTTGTTGCGAAGGAAGAGGTTGTCGGCGTATTCGGCGTACTCGACTTCATGGGTATGACACAGCTTTCTGCTTACTCCTTCCTTATATTCAACCTTCTTTGTGCTCCCTGCTTTGCGGCTATGGGCGCTATCAAGAGAGAAATGAACAGCGGCAAGTGGACTGCATTCGCTATCACATATCAGTGTGTATTTGCTTACGCAATCTCTCTTATCGTTTTCCAGGTCGGCTCCCTTTTCGCAGGTACTCCCAACATAGTCGGATTTATCGTGGCTGTACTTGTGCTTGCGTTCATCGTATATATGCTTGCCAAGCCTTATAAGGAAGCTACAAGACTTACCAAGAAATAATTTCCTGTAATGCAGGAGAAAGGAAAAGTTATGATGGATTTTATAACAGCTAATCTCGGAACGATTATTGTGGCTCTGGTTGTAGGAGTTATTCTTGCGGCGATAATTATCAAGGCAGTCAGGGATAAGCGTTCGGGAAAGAGTTCCTGCTCCTGCGGCTGTAAGGACTGTGCCAACGCAGAGTTCTGTCACGGTAAGAAATAACAGAACAAAAGAACAGAAATATAAAGGCTCCACGGAAACGAGATTCCGTGGAGCCTTTTAGTTTATGATGTTTATTGAGATTAAGCGAGGAAGCCGTTTATAATCTGCTCTTCTGCTTCCTGTTCGGTGAGGCCGAGAGTCATAAGCTTTATAAGCTGTTCTCCTGCGATCTTACCGATAGCAGCCTCGTGGATAAGCCCTGCGTCAATATTGTTTGCCTGAAGCTGGGGGGTTGCGAGAACGCATGCGTTATCCATAATGATAGCGTCACATTCTGTATGACCTGTACAAGCGCAGTTTCCGTTAATACGGCTTAAGAAATCCTGTGTACTTCTGTCCTTGGCTACGCTACGGGAAACTACATTAGCGGAACAGCCGTCTCCGTTCATGTCAACGAGAAAATCGGTAACGGCTCTCTGTTCGCCCTCGGTAAGGATTTTTTCTTTTACGATAAGGCTTGCCTTTTCCTTAAGAGTAGCGGTAGTCTTACGCTCTGTATCATCAATTCCGCCGATCTGGGAGGTTTCCATTTCAAGCTTTGCATCCTCTTCAAGATGTATAACGGTTTCGGGATTCATGAGACGCTTGCCTGTTCCTGAGCCTTCGCCGTAATGCTTTTCAACGTAACGAACCTTTGAGCCCTTGCCTACATAGAAGGTATGAATGCCATCGTGGGCGGAATCTCCGCAGCCGCTGTTGTGGATGCCACAGCCTGCAACAATGGTGATATCGCAGTTTTCGCCGATATGGAAATCGTTGTAAACGGTATCCTTAAGTCCTGTTCTGCTCATGATGACAGGAATATGAAGGCTTTCGTTAACGGTGTTGTCCTTGATGTAGATGTCAATTCCCGAGTTATTCTCCTTAGGAACGATATCTATATTGGAAGTGGTATTTCTTCCGAGAGAAGCGCCGTCTTTTCTTATATTATAGGCTCCCACGGGGAGAGCGTCAAGCTCGGCTATTTCCTTAAGGAGCTTCTTTTCAATAGCGTTCATTTCCATTATTTTACAGCTCCTTTCTTATCTTCAACCTTATCCAGTAAGGCACTACAGGTACCGCCGGCGTCAGCACTGCTTAAAAGTCCGGGGAGGATATCGGATTTAGCGCCAGCCTTGGCTACGTTTCCGTTGCGGATTACAACAATAGTATCAGCGATATTGAGGATACGCTCCTGGTGGCTTATGATGATTATGTTACCCTTTGTCTGGGCGTGCATTTTTTCGAATACACGGATAAGACTCTGAAAGCTCCAGAGGTCGATACCGGCTTCAGGCTCGTCAAAGATAGAGAGCTTTGTGCCTCTTGCGAGAACCATTGCAATTTCTATACGCTTAAGCTCGCCGCCCGAAAGGCTTGCGTTAAGCTCGCGGTTTATATAATCTCTTGCGCAGAGACCAACCTCAGATAAAAGGGAACAGGCTTCATCAACACTGATGTTTTTTCCTGCCGCAAGTCCGAGAAGATCCTTTACGCAAAGCCCCTTGAAGCGTACAGGCTGCTGAAAAGCATAGCTTATTCCGAGTCTTGCACGTTCGGTTATAGACATATTGGTTATATCGGTGCCGTCGAAGAGAATCTTGCCCGAAGTGGGCTGATAGATACCTGCTATAATCTTGGCGAGGGTGGATTTACCGCCGCCGTTAGGCCCTGTTATTGCTACAAATCTGTCATTTATGGTAAGGTTTATATTACTGAGAATTTCCTTGTGACCCTGTTCGTTTTCCGCCTCAAAACCTACATTTATAAGCTCAAGCATATTAAACTTTCCTTTCTTTAGGGAGTAGGTAAAAATGATATTGCTATATTTTTATCATACTTATTCATTATATTACTTATAGTGAAATTTGTCAAGTACAGGAAGGGTGGTAAGAACAGGTCTGTGCTTGTATATCGGACACAGATGCAGGGACGCCCTGCGTTTCGCTGGAGCGAAACCGCCGCAGCCGTGCTGCGGCGCATTGAGCGAGCTCAATGGCAGGGCGTCCCGTAGGCGGATATTATTGCTGAGGCTTCCCGGGAGAACAGACTGTGCTGTATTTTTAAGAACAGAAGCGGTGGTTACCTATAACCTTGATAACAGGTCTTGAGTGGATAAAACTGTTGGTGGTTTTGGCAGGATTGTAGTAATAAATCGCTCCGCCGCTGGGATCCCAGCCCGATAGGGCGTCTCGTGCCGCCGCGTATGCGCTTTCCGCCACAGGCTCGTTAAACTGTCCGTCATAGATAGCGGTAAAGGCTCCGTTCTGGTAGATAACTCCTGCGAGAGTGTCAGGGAAGGAGGGGTGCTCGATACGGTTGCAGATTACCGCGCCGATAGCTACCTGTCCGATATAGGGCTCGCCTCTTCCTTCGGCGGAAATGATTCTGGCGAGAAGATTGATGTTCGCCTGAGTAGCGTTAGGGAAGTTGCCGATAGTAATTCCCAGCCTTTTAAGGGTTGCGTCGTCAGCGATACCTGTCTGGTTTAGTCCCTGCTGTTTCTGGAAGGCGAGGACAGCCTTTTCTGTCTGTGAGCCGTAATAGCCTGTGATAGAGCCCTTGAAAAGCCCTCTGTCCCTTAAAATTCTCTGGATTTCCTCAACCTCTATGCCTGTTGAGCCTACCTGTGAATATACAGGCACCGAGGCAGTGGTTTTCATAATGGTCGTACAGAGGATTACTGCGAGAAATACCGAAGCTAATTTATAAAATGTATTCATATTTGAATATTCCTTTCCTTTGATATGCATTCTGAGTGCTTCGGTATAGTTATCTGTAAATTCTGTCGGAATATTCACTAAAAATATCCGAAATGTAACTATATGTGACTTTTATGCCAAACATGCTTTTTAAATTTTGTTAATCAAGAGAAAATATATTGCGTTATTCTCTTGAATATATTTTAAAAATGTGGTAAAATATTATCATCAAATATAAAGGAGCTATTTGCTATGAATTATGAAATCAAGGGCAGTCCTCTTCCCGTTGTAATCATGAACGTTGAGGCAGGGGAATCAATCAAAACAGAAAAGGGTGCTATGAGCTGGATGTCTCCCAATATGCAGATGTCTACAGGCGCAGGCGGCGTAGGAAAGGCTTTCGGCAGACTTTTCAGCGGCGAATCCATGTTCCAGAATACATATACCGCACAGGGCGGTCCCGGCATGCTTGCGTGTGCGTCAAGCTTCCCCGGCGAAATTCTTGCATTCAAGATTGACGCAGGCAATACAATAATTGCACAGAAATCCGCATTTTTAGCAAGCGAAGCAGGCGTAGAGGTTTCCGTTCATTTCCAGAAGAAGGGAATGGCAGGCTTCTTCGGCGGCGAAGGCTTTATTCTTCAGAAGTACACAGGAAACGGCTATGTTTTCCTTGAAATTGACGGCTCTGTAATGCAGTATGAGCTTGCGGCAGGTCAGTCTATCGTGGTAGATACAGGTAACCTTGCGGTTATGGAATCTACTGTAAGCGTAGACGTTCAGGGCGTAAAGGGAATCGGTAACGCTCTTCTCGGTGGCGAAGGCTTATTCAACACAGTAGTTACAGGCCCCGGTAAGGTATGGCTCCAGACTATTCCGAAAAATGTTCTTGCTTCCTCTATCGCTCCCTATATCGCATCAAAATAAGCCGATATCGGAATAATACATCATAAATTAAATCAGACTTCGAAGAGATTGCTTTTCGGGGTCTGTTTTTATGCTTGCAATTTTAAAAACGCTGTGATATAATGTTTCTTCGTGAATTATGAATATTATCGGAGGAAATTATGTCCGTAAGAACTAATTATAAATGCACAATCGCCGCCAGCTATATTGGCTACATAACCCAGGCGGCAATAAACAATTTCATTCCTCTTCTCTTTATCCATTTCGGTACGGAATTCGAAATAGGACTTGAAAAAATCTCGCTTCTTATTATGCTTAATTTCGGCGTTCAGCTTTCCGTAGATGCGGCGGCAGTAAAGCTGGTGGATAAAATCGGCTACAGACCCTCAATCGTTGCGGCTCATGTTTTCGCCGCTATGGGTTTTATAGGACTTGGCTTCCTGCCCGATATTCTTCCTGACCCCTTTGTCGGACTGGCTGTTTCGGTTATTCTTTATGCGGTAGGCGGCGGTCTTACGGAAATTCTCGTCAGCCCGATAGTTGAAGCCTGTCCGACCGAAAACAAGTCTGCGGCGATGAGCCTTCTGCATTCCTTCTATTGTTGGGGAAGCGTGGCGGTTATCGGACTTTCCACGCTTTTCATTTACTGCTTCGGAATTGAAAACTGGAGGCTTTTATCCTGTCTCTGGGCGGTTATTCCGATTTTTAATGCAGTATTTTTCTCTCTCGTACCTATCGGAAGGCTTACCGAAGAGGGCGAGGGCATGAGGACGAGAGAGCTTCTTAAATCGGGAACCTTTCTTATTCTGGTACTGCTTATGCTTTGTGCTGGTGCCTCGGAGCTTTCCATGAGCCAGTGGGCCTCCGCCTTTGCGGAAAGCGCTCTCGGCGTTCCGAAGGCTGTGGGCGACCTTCTCGGCCCCTGTGCCTTTGCCGTTGTAATGGGCTTATCGAGGGTTATCCATTCCGTTATGGGAAGTAAGCTTGATATTACACGATATATGATTATAAGCTCGGTCATCTGTATAATCGGATATGCCGTTGCCGCCTTTATACCCTTTCCTGCGGCAGGACTTGCAGGCTGTGTGATATGCGGCTTTGCGGTAGGGGTTATGTGGTCCGGAACCTTCAGCAGAAGCACCGTCGTCTGCCCTACAGGCGGAACAGCCATGTTTGCGTTACTGGCTCTTGCAGGAGATACAGGCTGTATGCTGGGTCCTGCTCTTGTGGGCATAGTTTCTGACGCCACCGGCGGCGACCTTCGTACAGGACTTTCTCTTCCTCTTATTTTCCCCGTAATAATGATTATCGGACTACTTATTTTAAAGAAGAATGAAAAAAGAAAGATGGATACTTGAAAAAACTCACGGAATATGTTAGAATAAATCATATATTAAGGAAAGGAATGTAGTTATGTTACCTAAGGAACCTCTTGCTCTCGGATTAAAGCGTTCCGCAATAAGAGAGCTTTTTGAATACGGAAAGAAAAGAAAGGCAGAAATAGGCGAGGATAAGGTTTTCGATTTCAGTATCGGAAATCCCAGTATTCCTGCTCCCGAATGTATAAATACTGCAATAAAGGAGCTTATCGAAACCGCCGACCCTGTAATTTTACACGGCTATTCCTCCGCACAGGGTGACGCTTCCGTAAGAGCAACTATTGCCGACTATCTCAATAAGACTCACGGTACATCCTTTACTGCCGATAATCTTTATATGACCTGCGGTGCGGCGGCTTCTCTCTGTATCTCCCTCCGCGCAGTACTCAACAAGGACGAGGAGGTTATAACCTTCGCTCCTTACTTCCCTGAATACAAAGTTTTTGTAGAGGGTCAGGGCGGAAAGCTTAACGTGATACCTGTTGATACTGACGGCTTCAAGCTTGACTTCGTGAAATTTGAGAATACTATAAACAACAATACCTGTGCGGTGATAATAAATTCCCCCAACAACCCTTCGGGCGTTGTTTATTCGGAGGAAACAATAAAGAAGCTTGCTGAAATTCTTGAAAGAAAGTCTGCAGAATATAATCGTGAGATTTATCTCATCGCCGATGAGCCCTACAGAGAGCTTGTATATGATAAGGAGACCTTTGTTCCCTTTGTTACAAAGTACTATAAGAATACGATAGTATGCTATTCCTACAGTAAGTCACTTTCTCTCCCCGGCGAGCGTATCGGCTACATACTTGTTCCCGACGAGGTTACCGACAGCAAGAATGTCTATGCTTCCGTATGCGGTGCAGGAAGAGTTCTCGGCTACGTTTGTGCGCCTACACTTTTCCAGCATGTTGTAGCAAAATGCGTGGGTAAAACAGGAGATATTTCCCAGTATAAGAAAAACCGTGATTTACTTTACGGCGGTCTTACCGAAATCGGCTATGACTGCGTAAAGCCCGACGGCGCGTTCTACCTTTTCGTGAAGGCTCCCGAAAGCGACGCCAACGCCTTCTGCGAAAAAGCTAAGAAGCATGAGCTTCTCCTTGTTGCAGGCGACGGCTTCGGCTGTCCGGGATATGTAAGAATATCCTATTGTGTAGCCACAGAAACTATCGAAAATTCAATGCCTGCATTCAAGGCACTTATGGAAGAATACAAATAAGCCAGACTTCGATAAACCTATATGTTGAAAAAAGCCGTTTAACGTATAATCATACGTTAAGCGGCTTTTTCTGTTCTGTGATAAGTGTTGACAATAAACAACAACAGCATCAAAATCCGTCCGTCACAGACGGACATATCAACTATTTATTATTTTATATACAGGGCATCGTTCTTCCACCGTTCACGGGTATATATGCTCCCGTAGTAAAGGACGCTAAATCCGACGCTAAAAATGCAGTCATATTAGCTATGTCGGTATCGGTTCCTCTGCGGTTAAGAGGCACGGTAGCTACATATTCGGGTGCGGGATTTACGCCGTTTTCTCTTTCCTTATCGGTTATTGTCCAGCCCGGAGCAATCTGATTAACGGTGATATTGTTTCTTCCCACTTCCTTGGCTAAAACTCTTACAATTCCGTCAAGTCCACGCTTTGCGGCGGTATATGCGGAGCAGTTTTCCTCCGCCATAAATGAACATTCCGTATTCATGACAACTATTCTTCCGTAGTTCTGTTCCTTCATATAGGGAACGAAGGCCTTCGACATATAGACCATCTGCATTACGCAGCTTTCATACTGGCTGTAATAATCTGAAATGTTCTGTTCCAGAAGGGGCTTCCACTGATACTGGATTACTGCATTAACTACCATGATATCGGGCATTCCGAAGCGTTCTTCAACCTCTTTTTTCATCTCAACAACGCTTTTTTCATCGGTAATATCCGCCTTGACTGCTATAGCTTTACGGCCTATGGCCTGAAGCTCCTTTACAAGAAGCTCTGCGTTCCTGCTGTCGGAATGATAGTGGATAGCTACATCGGCCCCACACTCTGCAAGAGTACGGACTATCGTTCTTCCGAGTCCGCCGCTTCCGCCTGTTACCAAGGCTTTTTTTCCTTTAAGATTTATTTCCATATTTTTTCCTTTCCTATATGAGAGTTGCTTCTTTTCTGTACTGAAGAGGGGTCATTCCCGAGTATTTCTTGAAGATACGGCTGAAATAATTGGGGTCTCCGAAGCCGCAGTACATCGCCGTTTCCGTAACGCTGAGATCTGTATCCTTAAGTATTGTGCAGGCATGTCGTATCCGTATCGAGGTAAGATATTTCTGGGGAGAAACATGATAAGCGTCGGAGAAAAGACGTATGAAATGACGCTGTGAATAATGGGAGATATCCACCAGCCGTTCAATGGAGATATCCTCGCTGTAGTTGCTTTCCATGTAGGCGGCAGCTTCCGCAATTCCTGCTATTTCCTTCATGGGCTCTGCTTCCTCGTAGGCTCTCGAAAGTATTACCGCAAGCCTCAGAAAATATGAGGTCAGCATGGTTTTTCTGCCCTTGTTTCCGCTTGCATATTCTCTTATTGCCGCTCCTATAATCTGTTTTATTTCAGAGAAAAGGTCTGTGCTTATCTTAAGCCTGCTCTTGAAATTTTTTGAGTTGGTAAAGCTTGGCTCAATAAGAAAAAGAGCGTGGAAGCCCGGGAGCTGTTTAAGGTCGTGGTCGGCGCTGATAAGAGCTTCAGGTCTGAACATTATATTGCATATTTTTAAATTCTCAGGATTTTCATAGCCGTGGCATATATCGTTGCCTACTGCGAAAACATCGCCTTTTTTTACCTCAAAGCGTTCTTCGCCTACCACATGGTCGGCCCTTCCGTCAAGGATTATAACAAGCTCAAAAAAATCCTCGTGACCGTGAAGAAACATGTTTTCCGTATGGGTTCCGTAATTTATATAAAAGGGGAAGCTTTCATCCTGTGTAAAATAGCTCAGCTTCATGTTATCCATTAAATCGCCTCCTTAGAACATTATAGCATATATTGAATACTACTGCAAGAAAAATCAGCATTTCTATGGCAGAAAAATGCTATACTTTGGCATTAAAATTATGGTAAAATAAGCCTGTCGGAGTTAGAATTAAGCTAAAGTATTTTTTTGAAAGGCGGAAGCGGAAATGGCTAACCCTTATCTTCCGAATTGGGAGTATATTCCCGACGGAGAGCCCCGTGTATTCGGCGACAGGATATATGTCTACGGCTCTCACGACAGAGTAGGAAGCGAGGTGTTCTGCGACTACAGGCTGAAGGTCTGGTCGGCACCTCTTGATAACCTGAATGAATGGACCTGTCACGGTACAGTTTTCTCGACCCGTGATTATGAGGGTCATAAGGCGGATGTGGACTGGACGGACAACGAGCTTTATGCTCCTGACGTGGTGGAAAAGGACGGTAAATATTATCTTTACGCTTATATTGTGGGTGCGGAAGGCTGTGTTGCAGTAAGCGACAGACCCGAGGGTCCCTTTAAGCTTTTATCGAAGTACACCTACAACATAGAGAACCATTATGATAACGGCACCTTTATAGACCCGGGCGTGCTTGTGGACGATGACGGAAGGGTTTATGTATACTGCGGCTATCTCGGCTCATATATGGCGGAAATAAACGGCGATAATATGTATGAGGTCATTGACGGTACATATATGGAGAAGATTATTCCCGTGGAGGAGCCTCACTGCTTTTTTGAGGCCTGTTCTCCCCGTAAGGTGGGAAACCGCTACTATATGATTTATTCCCCGAAAATCGGAAGCCGTCTTGATTATGCAGTCAGTGACTCTCCCCGAGGTCCTTTTGAATATAAGGGAACTATCATAGATAACGGGGTAGATTATCCAGGCGGAAACGACCACGGCTCTATTATGGAGATAAACGGACAGTGGTACATTTTCTACCACAGAATGACCAACGGCTCTATAATGTCGAGAAGAGGCTGTGTTGAAAAAATAGAGATACTTCCCGACGGTACTATCCCACAGGTTGAAATGACCTCTCTCGGCTTTGAGGAATACCTCAATCCCTATAAGATTACCTATTCCGATACAGCATGCGTTCTTAAGGGCGGCTGTATCATAACCGAAAGGGACGAGTTTGAACGCTGTATAACCATGGTTACCGACGGCGCGGTTATGGGCTGGAAATATTTTGAATTCGGAAACGACGATAAAACTCCTGTTGCACTTAAGTGTAAGATAAGAGGCTGTGGCTGTATAGGAAAGATCAAGGTTTATCTGGACAGCGACGAGGGTGAAGAAATCGGAAGCGCTGATTTCGGAATGAACGACGGTGTTGTTTCGGTAAAGCTTCCTCCCGTAACAGGAAGACATTCACTCTATATCAAGGCACAGCAGGGCTATGAGGGCTGGGCCAAGGATATGTTCAAGGGACGCAATCTTTTTGAATTGCTCTCCTTTGTATTTGTAAAATAAGAAAGGCGGTTTTATTATGATTAAATTATTTAAGCTTTCTTCCTTCTTTGTAACAGGAGCCATGCTTTTATGCTCCTGCGGCGGAACGGGAGAAACTCTTGAAACAGTAAACGAAACAGTAACTGAAACAGTTACTGAACAGGCTCCCGTTATGCGTGATATAACCACAATGGAGCTTGTAAAGGATATGGGCGTAGGTATAAATCTCGGTAATACCTTTGAAGCCTGCGGCGACTGGATAAGCCCCAGCGGCGGCGTGTCGGGGTATGAAAGAGCCTGGGGAAGCCCCATTATTACAGAAGATCTTATAAAGGGCTATAAGGAGGCAGGCTTCAGCGTTTTACGAGTTCCCGTAGCATGGTCAAACCTTATGGCGGAGGATTATACAATAAGTCCCGAGCTTATGTCGAGAGTAAACGAGGTCATCGACTGGGCTCTTGACGCAGGACTTTATGTTGTAATGAATATTCATTGGGACGGCGGCTGGTGGGAAAAATTCCCCACAGACAAGGAAGAGTGTATGAAGAAGTACACCCGCGTCTGGGAACAGCTTTGTGAAAACTACAAGGATTACGGCGACTATCTTATGTTTGAGTCTCTTAATGAAGAGGGATGCTGGAACGATGTATGGAACCGTTACGGCGGAACAGAGGGTAAGGAAGAAGCCTACGGACTTCTCAACGAAATCAACCAGAAATTCGTGGATATCGTAAGAAACAGCGGCGGCAACAACGGAGAACGTCACCTTCTTATAGCAGGCTATGCAACGGATATAGACCTTACCTGTGACGAGCTTTTCAAGATGCCTGACGACCCAGCAAACAGATGTGCAGTTTCCGTTCACTATTATACTCCCGCAACCTTCTGTATTCTTGAAAAGGACGAAAGCTGGGGCAAGGCAAGAAAAACCTGGGGTACTGAAAAGGATATAGAAGAGCTTAACAAGTACATGGGCATGATGAAGGAGCATTTCGTAGACAAGGGCATTCCTGTAATTATTGGCGAATACGGTGTTTCTACAGGCAACAAGGAGCCCGAGCAGATAAGAAACTTCCTGACAAAAACCTGTGAAGCGGCTCTCGATAACGGCTTATGTCCCGTACTCTGGGATATCACCGATGTGTTCTACAGCAGAAGAACCTTCAAGATGATAGACGAGGAGCTTGGAAAGAGCTATCTTGAGCTTGCAGAAAAGGCGAAGAAATAAAATAAAAACAGAAAACCTGAGAAGAATCTGAAATTTCTTCTCAGGTTTATTTTATGCTGTTTAAAGCGTCTCAATAAATCTCATGAAGGCATTCATGCCACTTTCGTTACGCTTGAATACGCCTGCGTCAAGGAGCACCTGCTCAAAAACAGCGCCGATTTCCTTATGCAGAATTTCCTGAACGTTATCGGCAGTGATACTGTACTTCGGATAGAATTCCTCTGCCCAGTCTGCATGCTTGCTGAGAACTTCATCCTCTCTCAGTCCCTTTACGCCGTTGGCTACGAGAGCCTTACCCAGTAAATCCATTTCCTCTACAAGTCGTGCGGGAAGTACCGCAAGACCCATAACCTCGATAAGTCCGATATTTTCCTTCTTTATGTGGTGGAGAGAAGGGTTCGGGTGGAAAAGTCCGAGAGGACGTTCCTCGGTAGTTCTGTTGTTGCGGAGAACCAGGTCACATTCATACTCGTTTCCGCGCATTCTTGCGATAGGAGTTACCGTGTTATGGGGAGTTTCTCCCGAGAAGGCAAAAACATCTGCGCTTTCGTCGCTGTAGCCTCTCCATTTTGTAAGAATGTGGTCGGCGGCTTCTGTAAGCTGTTCGCGGTTACCGCTTCTTAAACGTATAACGGACATAGGCCATTTCACGATACCTGCCTTAATATCGGGGAAGGCTTTGAGAGAAAATTCCTTTTCAATTTCAGAGGTTTCCATGGGGAAGGTATAGTGACCGCCCTGGAAATGCTCATGGCTCAGAATCGAGCCGCCTACTATCGGAAGGTCGGCGTTTGAGCCGATAAAATAATGGGGCAGGAAATCAAGGATATCGAAAAGCTTTCCGAAAACAGCCTTATCGATAACCATAGGAATATGCTTATCGTTGAATACGATGCAGTGTTCGTTATAATAGCCATAGGGCGAATACTGAAGCCACCAGTCCTCGTTGTTAACTGTTACGGAAACGGGGCGTAAATTCTGGCGTGCAGGATGTGTAAGAGTTCCGCCGAAGCCTGTATTTTCGATACAGAGCTGACAAGCGGGATACTTAGTCTGGGGTGCGTTCTTCGCCGCCGCAATATCACGTGGATCCTTTTCGGGCTTTGAACGGTTAATGGTGATATCGAGAGCGCCGTAGTCACAGTCGTATTTCCAGCATACGTCCTTCGCTATGCGTCCTGCACGGACGTAATTGGTATTCTTACTGAAATTATAATACCAGGCGGTAGCTCTTTCGGGGCTCATAGCATAGTAGGTAAGGAAATCCGAATTGACCTTGCTGGGTAAGGCGGTAAGAATCCCCATAAGCTTAGTGTCGAAAATATCGCGGCAGGTAGTTGTATTCTCGATAATTCCCTTTTCCGCCGCATAGTCGGTAAGGGTTTCAAGTATTTCATCAATAGTGAGATTTTCGGGCACCTCGGTAACCTCCCAGGAGGAAAGCTGCATTGCTTCGATAAGCATATTTCTGATACAGATTTCATCACGGGGAGAAATGAGGGATTTTGAAATTGCGTAATTGATAAGCGCCTGTAATGTATTTTCAATCATGTTAAGCTGTGTCCTTTCAGGATTGTTTCTGTTCTTTTATACAGCAGGATTTCAGGAAGCCGATAAGAACTCCCCCTGAGCCCTTTATTCTTTTGAGGGACTGTATTACCTCGTCATGGCGGGTATAGTTCTCGCGGATAACGAGAAGGATTCCTGCCACAAATTTATTCATAGCCAGGACCTCTTCCTTCTTTATATCGGGCATATCTATCAGTATGTAGTCATACCAGGTTTCGGAGGAATTTATAAAACGCTCCATGTGTACGCCGCCGAGGTGCTCGGGGATATTGTCGATTGAGGGTCCCGAGGTTATAGCGTATATTCCGTCCCTTACCGTAGAGGCAGGGAAATTGTCCTCTCTCAGCACCGAGGTAAGTCCTCTTTCATTAGGAAGTCCGAAAAGGCTGTGGATATAAGGATTGCGTATATTTCCGTCAACTACAAGGACGGTTTTTCCGAGGTCTGCCAGTGCCGCCGCAAGATTTACACAGCAAAGGCTTTTTCCTTCGCCGCTGTTGCTGCTTGTGATGATTATGGAGTTGCGCTTATGGCGTTTCATAAGCTTTATAAGGTTTTTGGCAGCACTTCTGTATTCCTTTTTTATTCCGTCGGGAGAATCGTTGCTTATTATAAACTTTATATCCTCTTCTACGGTACGCCTTTTTATCTTCCTCACGCTTTTCCGCCCCTTCCTGCTATATTTTACTATTATTTTATCATAATGAAATTGTTATGTCAACACATTTACTGCCGCTTAAGGCTACGCTGAGGCTGTCGGGAGCGTGTGTTCCTGCATAAAGAGTAAAGCGGCTTCCGAAACGTTTTCTTTCTCCCTTTTCATTAACTGTGGTAAAGGCTTTTTCGGGCAGTATAAATTCCACCACGGTACTTTCTCCGCCCTTAAGCTCAATCCTCTTAAAGCCGCAGAGGCAGGGGTTGGGAACGGCCTGCTCTGAATAATCCTTTATATAAAGCTCGATTACATCCTCTGTTTTTGTATCGCTCTTGTTTACGGCAGTAACGATAGCCCTTCCGTCGGAATAGCTTATGTCGGTACAGATTATATTCCCGTAGGTAAGCCCGTAGCCGAAGGGGTAAAGGACATTATCGCTGTTTTCGATATAGCGGTATGTCCTGTTCTTCATGGAATAATCGGTGAAATCAGGCAGCTTATCTGCGTCTTTATAGAAGGTGACAGGAAGCTTTCCCGAGGGAGAAATATCACCGAAGATAATTTCGGCTAAGGCCTTTCCGCCCTGTTCGCCGGGATACCATGCATGGATTATTGCGTCGGCGCCGCTTTCTGTGTTTATTGAGCTTCCTGCGGCGCAGACAAGGATAACAGGCTTGCCTGCTTTTTTTACAATTTCGATAAGCTTACGCTGTGATTCGGGGAGACGAAGATCGTTTTTATCTCCCGAAGAAAATTCGTTTCCTGTATCGCCCTCTTCGCCTTCAAGAGTTGCGTCAAGTCCCACGCAGAGTATTACTGCGTCGGAATTTCTTGCGGCGGCGAAGGCCTCCGCATAGCGGTCGCCCTCCATGGCGAGAACGGAGCTTCTGTCCTTATAGAGATGACAGCCTTCAGCGTAGATAACTCTGCCCGAAAAACGCTCCTTTATTCCTCTCGGGAAGGTTATATAATCGTCGGCAGTACCGTTGTAATTTCCCTCGAGAACAGTACGGCTGTCGGCGTTTGGGCCTATGACTGAAAGTGTCTTTATTTTGTTCTCATCGAGAGGAAGCACTCCGTTATTTTCAAGAAGCACCATTGACCTTTCGGCACAGCTGAGAGCAAGCTTTTTATGCTTGTCGCAGGAAACTATATCGTAGGGTATATCATCAAAAGCAGTCTTCTTATCGAACATCCCCAGTCTTATCCTTGTTCTCATAAGGTGTATAAAGGCTTTTCTTATATCCTTTTCTTCGATGAGACCTTCTTCGAGAGCGGTAAGAAGATTCATATAGGTACAGCCGCAGTTAAGATCACAGCCTGCCTTAAGCGCCATAGCGGCGGATTCCGAGGCGGTAGAGGTTACATGGTGATTCTGGTGGAAATCGGCGATAGCCCAGCAGTCGGACACGAAATAACCGTCGAAGCTCCATTCCTTAAGCTTTCCCATAAGGAATTCCGAAGCACAGGCAGGCTCTCCGTTCACTCTGTTGTAAGCGCCCATTACACCCTCGGCGTGAGCCTCCTTTATAAGAGCCTCAAAGGCAGGGAGATAGGTTTCCTCCATGTCCTTCGGGGAGGCTTCCGCATTGAAGCTGTGGCGTACTGCCTCAGGGCCGCTGTGTACGGCAAAATGCTTTGCGCAGGCGGCGGTTCTCAGGCGGTTTTCATTGCCCTGAAGCCCCTTTACATAAGCCTTACCCTTTTCGGCGGTAAGATAGGGGTCTTCGCCGTAGGTTTCATGTCCTCTTCCCCAGCGCGGGTCACGGAAAATATTTATATTGGGAGCCCAGAGGGTAAGTCCCTTATAGATATCCCTGTCTCCATAGGAGGAGTATTCGTTATATTTGGCTCTTGCTTCAACGGAAGTAACCTCCGCCGCCTTTTCGGTAAGCTCTCTGTCGAACATGGCGGCGAGACCTATAGCCTGAGGGAACATGGTGGCTGTTCCTGAACGGGCGAGGCCGTGTATGCCTTCGTTCCACCAGTTATAGGCAGGTATACCCACTCTTTCATTGGCAGGCGCGTCATATCTGAGCTGTGCCGCCATTTCCTCGGCAGTCATTTCGTCGGCGAGAGCTTCTGCACGCTCCAGGTCGCTTAAGCTTTCATCAAGGTGTTTTTTCATGTTTTTGCCAACCTTTCATTATTATTTTTACTTGTATTTAATGTAAAGAATTATTGCAATTTACGACAAAATATGATATAATATATTTTTGTGATATTAAATCTTCGAAAGGAAGTTTTTATTGAGAGTACAATTTTTAAAGGGCATGTTCCATGGTATTCCGATAGCTCTCGGATATCTTTCGGTATCCTTCGGATTCGGAATAATGGCGGTACAGTCGGGGCTTTCGGTTCTCGAAGCTACCCTTATATCCCTGACGAATCTTACTTCGGCAGGCCAGGCCGCAGGAGTAACCATAATAGCGGCGGCAGGAACGCTTTTCGAAATGGCACTTACCCAGTTTATTATAAACATACGCTATTCCCTTATGGGTATTTCACTTTCCCAGAAGCTGGATAAATCCTTTACTACAAAGCACAGGCTTATAGCCTCCTACGGTATAACCGACGAGATATTCGCCGTAGCTTCCGCTCAGGTGATGCCTGTTACACCCTGGTATATGTACGGGCTTATAGTGGTTTCGGCTTTCGGCTGGGTGCTGGGAACCTTTTCCGGTGCGGCGGCAGGACAGATACTTCCTGCTGATATAACAAACGCTATGGGAATCGTTCTTTACGGAATGTTTTTAGCTATAATAATACCTCCTGCACGAAAGGAAAGAAGCGTATTATTTGTTGTGATAATTGCGGCGGCGATAAGCGTACTTTTCAAGTATGTGTTTACCGCAGTTTCAGGTGGCTTCGCCGTTATTATAAGCGCAGTAGTTGCTTCGGCGATAATGGCACTCGTATCTCCTGTAAAGGAGGAACGCGAAGAATGAGTATAGCTATATATATTGCGGTTATGGCGATAGTTACATATCTTATAAGAATGATACCCTTTACCGCTTTCCGTAAGAAGATCAGATCGCCCTTTCTTAAAAGCTTCCTTTACTATATTCCCTACGGGGTTTTAAGCGCAATGACCATTCCCTCGATTTTCTATTCCACGGGGGATATGATGACCGCCGTAATCGGTACCATTGTTGCGGTAGTTCTTGCATACCTTAAGCTTCCGCTTATAGTTGTAGCCTTATCGGCTTCAGCGGCGGCGTATATTTCGGGACTATTTATCTGAAATAAATTATATCACAGAGCCCTTCTCTTTTCAAGACCGGCGGCTCTCGATAACGGGTCAGGAGGCGTTAATTTTTCATGAAAATAACAGAAAAAGTGTTTAATAAGCTTCCTCCTGACGCAGTAAGCCTGAGAACGGAAATTTTTGTAGAGGAACAGGGCTTTGAGGAAGAGTTCGACGCTATAGACGAAACAGCCCGTCATATCGTTTTCTACAGAAATGAAAAGCCTGTGGCGGTATGCAGGTTTTTCTACGATGAAGAAAGAAAAAGCCACATTTTAGGCAGGATTGCCGTTAAAAAGGAGCTCCGCGGAAAAGGAACGGGAGCTTATGTTATAAAAACCGCCGAAAGAATCATAAAGGAAACAGGCGGAAAAATCGTGTCTCTTCACGCTCAGGAGCGTGCCTCGGCTTTTTATGAAAAACAGGGCTATCTGCTTACCGAGGAAAGAGGTTACGAGGAATTTTGTCCCCATGTATGGATGTATAAGGAGCTGAAATGATAAAAGTGGGACTTATGCGTAAAATATTGTGCTTTATACTGCTGATTGCGATGGCCTTCTGTTTCGTTACAGAGGTCTCGGCTTCCACCTACGGGAAGCCCATTGGACAGGAAACCGAAGAAAGGCTTACCTTTAAGGCAGTATCATATAATTCGATAAAGCTCTGCTGGAACATTAAAACCAATGCGGCCGGCTACAGGGTTGAAAGCTATGTGAATAAGAAGTGGGTGAAGCTTGCGGATATAAACGGGGGAGCGGTAAACTCCTATACGGTTACCGAGCTTGAGCCTACCTCAGATTATACCTTCCGCCTGAAATACTGCATTAAAAAAAGCGGAAGAAGCTATTATTACGACTACGGCGAAAAGGTGAGCGGAACGACTACGCTTCCCTCGATAACGGGTTTTTCCGCGGCGGCAGGCAGCAGCTCAATCCGTCTTAGCTGGAATGTGTGCAGTGACGGCGACGGCTATGAGCTGGAACGCTACAACGGAAAAAAGTGGGTGCTTGTTAAACGCTTCAAAAACAGCGAGTCGAAGAATATTTCCGTAGTAAAGCTTAAAACGAATACCGAGTACAGGTTCAGGATAAGAGCCTATAAGAGCCTTAAGAATAAGAAAATATACAGCGGTTATTCGGCAGTATTATGTAAAACGGGAAAAACAAATAAAATAACCATTCAGGGTCCCAATACGGTATATGCAGGGGAAAGCTTCGATTACTCCTATGTTGTGGAGGGAAACGTAAATTCAATAGTAAAATGGAGCGTAACGGGAACGGCAGGGAAGATAGACGCCAACGGAAAATTTACCGCAACTAAAAAGGGTAAGGTTATAATAAAGGCTGTTGATTCTAAGGGTAAGGTTTCCGACACTCTTACGGTTTATTGTATAAAAAGCGCTTCGGACGTAACGCATATCACCACGGTAAACGGTGTTCCCATAGCCAATAAAACCTATCCGCTTCCAAAGAATTACGATCCCGGCGCTCTTACCAAGGAAACTCAGGCGGCTTTTAAGGCACTCAGGCTTGCGGCGAAGAAAGAAGGTCTCGACCTCTTTGCTATTTCGGAATATCGTTCCTATGAAACTCAGGTGAATACATACAATTACTGGAAAACAGCTTACCGCGAACAGGCGGACTCCTTCTCCGCCCGTCCCGGCTTCTCAGAGCATCAGCTGGGGCTGGCTATTGATGTAAATGATATGTGGCCTGAATTCGCCGATACCGCCGAAGGAAAGTGGCTGGCGGAAAACTGCTACAAATACGGCTTTATACTAAGATATCCTTCCTATGAAACGGAAATTTCCACAGGCTATGAATATGAGCCCTGGCATATCCGCTATCTGGGAACTGAGCTTGCGGTAAAGGTTCATACAAGCGGACTTACGCTTGAAGAATATCTCGGTATAGATTCCTGTTACAGATAAATACAAAAATAAAAGACTCCGGATGAATATCATTCGGAGTCTTTTAACTTCTGTTCTTGATAACTTACCTTCTGAATAACGTCCTGATTGCTTGCGAAGGACGCTTTCCACTAATAAAATTTTACCATTTTTCCATGTGATTGTCAATGAAAAAACATTATTATGGAGAAAGATTTAATATGACGTCAAAATAATACGTCATATTTTATTGAAAATTCCGCTATTGGTTACACGATAGTTACAAAAGCATAACTATTTTGTCGAAAAATTAACAATTTTAAAAGGATTTCAGTCCTGCCGTTCTTGAAGAATCAGCAGGACTGAAACAGAGATGGGATATAGGGAAATTTAAGAATTGTGGCGTTTGTTATCGGCGTTTTCGTGGTGTATTTCTCCGAAATTATTGCCGAAGGGCGTTTTATCGCTCATATTGCCGTGAGTGGTATTCATGCCGCCCATATCGGAAAGACTGAGACCGGTTCCGTCTACAGGAGTATAGCCGTTTCCGCTTTGCTCCGCTTCTGTTGAAGGGATTTCTCCCTTAAGCTGTTCTGCTGTGCTTTCATAGCGGAGAAGGCAGTACTCCTTAAGAGCTGCCGCACCTTTTTCAAATTCCTCGTAGGTACAGAATTTTGTGGGATCTTTTTCTACATAAGGCGAAATAAGCGCTGTGCAGTTATCTATAAGTTCAGTGAAGAATCCACTTCCGAAAGCTTCTTCTATAAAGTCCTTGTATATTTCATGATATAGGTCGGTATATTCTTCGCTTGAAAAAATCCAGCTTACCATAGGTCTGTCCTCTGTGTTTCCGTCCGAAACAGGAGAATCTATGGGGGAATTTATGCTGTCGGTAGCGTTGCCGTGTCCGTCAAAGCCGCCAAATGCAAGGTTATAGTCCCAAGGGAGCATCGAGAGAATTCCGTCATTTTCATAAAGATAGTAGTTATGAATCATTGAGCCTGTATAGCTGTCTCCGTTCTGAACGAAATCGTGTACTGCGAAATAGCGGATGACCGCTTCGATATCTACCGTTCCGCTCATGTCTCCGCCTTCGCTGAGCTTTTTCAGTGAAGCTATGAGTCTGTCCTTATCTGAGTCGGAAATATCAGTTTTTGCGCTGTCAAAAATATTGCTGTAACTTTCGTAGCGGTCGTCGGTATACTGAAGCTTTACGTCGTTACTGCCCATTCCGCCTCTTCCGCCGCGGAAATCGCCCTGCTGTTTATCGCCTCGGCTGAAGCCGCCGTTCATATCGGGACGTCTGTTTCCTGAAGGGGTAGAACTGTTGGCTTCTGTACTTTCTTCGGGCATTTCAGGCACTTGTCCGTTATTTCCACCAAAATCGGGTGGGGTCATGCCATCAAATCCACCCTCGGGCATTTCGGGTAAATTACTATCGTTTGTACCGCCCTCGGCTTCCTGCCGATTATTGAATTCTTCCAGCTTTTCGTTGAAGTCGGACATGCTGAAATCTTTTCCGTTTCCTCTTCCGCCGCCGAAGCTCATGCTGTCGGGCTTATAGAGGTTTCCGCTGTCATTTCCGTAGTTATGGGAGAGAAAGCTGTCCTCGATAGCTTCTACAGCAAGATAAAGCCCGAAATCCTCTCCGTTAACTGTGATATAGACAAAACTGCAGAGAGGAGCGGCGGCTCCTGCCTTACGCATAAGATTATAGGTGATATAATCCTTCATAAGGGAATAATCCTGAATAAGATTGTTAAGACAGAGCTTATCAAGTCCGTGATAGGTTTTCGTTTTATCGTAATGGTCAAATTCTATTTTAAAGCTGTAGCGGTGGCTGTCCATGGAGGAAACATTGCTAAGCGAGGTATTACCTTTGGCTCTTATGGCGACGTTTTTATATGCCTCGTTGTCGATAACCAGAGAACAGCTCGCATATTCCTCGTTTTCACAGGTTTCAATAAAGCTGTCCCAGTTCTCCATTATGATATCTATGGAGTGGACTTTATCGGTAGCGAAAATTCTGTTTTCATAGCCTATGGTTTTTGCGGCGGCAGTAACGCCGAGACCTTCCGAAAAACAGAACAGTACCGAGAGAGCTAAAACTGCCGCAAGAATTATACAGCATATTTTATCGAAGTTCTTATGAGTTGACATATCTGTTTCCTTTATCAGCCCATGTATTCGCCGTTATAGCTTACAAGCACGGCGCTTTCAACGCCCTTCATATCGGAAAGGGTATTTACGAAGTCGGTGTTGTCGTCGGGGAGCCTTATCTCGAAATTAAGCTCGATATTGCCCTTTTGTGCGCTTTTGCTCTTGATTACACAGCGTCTTGTGTTCTTATCGAGAAATTCCTTTACGCTTTTTTCCGTTTCGTGGCAGTCACAGCTTACAACGATAATGTAGGGATTGAAATGTGACTTTTTATTTACGAAAATAAGAAGAATAGCTCCGATTGCTGTGCTTCCTGCAATAGCCAGCGGTATCATACCTGCGGCTAAAACGATACCTGCCGTTATTGCCCAGAAAAGGAAGGCTATATCGAGAGGCTCCTTTATTGCAGTACGGAAACGCACGATAGAAAGTGCGCCCACCATACCGAGAGATAAAACCACGTTGGAGGTAACGGCGAGAATAACCACGGTGGTTATCATTGTAAGGGCGATAAGGGTAACGCCGAAGCCCGAGGAATACATAACTCCGCTATAGGTCTTTTTATACACGAAGAAAATGAAAAGGCCTATACCGAAGGCAAGTATCAGGGCTATAGCCATGTCCAGGATTCCTACGCTTGTGATATTTTCTAAAAAGCTCGATTTAAAGATGTCTCCGAAATTCATTTTTATTTATCCTTTCTTAGTTCAGTTATAGCTTCTTGAAGCCGCATATTTTGAATAGGCTCCCGATCGGCGGTTTTTCAGAGCCACCGCTTCCTTTATAATATCAGGAAGAAAATTATCCCATTTTACTTCCAGAATAACAGGGTTATCCGGTACAGGAATTGTAACGCCCGAGGGGCTGAGAAATTCCGAGGGCTTCATTCCTGTTCTTATATCATAGTCGATAGTAACCCTTACGTTTGAGACAGGGAAGGTGTAGGGCTCTCTCCTGTATTCCACCACAGCCTTCGGCATTAAGCCGCCTGATTTAAGCTTGCTGTAGAATTCTGTGCATAGTCTGTCCCTGCTGTTTTTCAGGAAGCCGATATCGCCCTTTATTACAGAAAGTGCTTCTTCGTAAGTGAATATCGAGGATTGCTTTACACAAAGATTATTTATCTTGCTCTTTTTTTCGAGCCGAATAAAGCTCAGGTCATCGTTATAATATCTTATACGGAATTTTTCGCGTTTTCCTACGCCGTTTATCTTGTCCTTTAAGGCTTCGTCGGTAAGATTATCGAAATAAAGGCTTCGTATTACCGTTGAGCCGTTTATGGCGTGTGCGTCGGGCTTCATTATGGCCTTAAGCCGTTGCCTTAAGGATAAAAGGTCGCTGTAGGAAATCTCGTGCTTGACCTCGTGTCGGTACTGCAATATCAAGGCTCCTTTCTTTATTGCAGGATGTGTTTTTCCTGCCTTATGCCGCTATTATAAAGCAGAAACCTTAACCGAAATTAAGAAAAAGGCTGAAGTAAATATTTTTTCTGTGAAAATACTGATTTTCACAAACAAAAAAGACTGCCCGAAGGCAGTCTTTCAGCTTATTGAAAAAGTCATTTGTAGCGAAAAAATAAAAATGAACTGTTAAGAGTGATGGCATTGCCTGTTTTGCCTTGTAAAGGTGATTTTTTAATTCATCCGCCGTAGGCGGATACCACAATTATTCACTATTCACTTTTCATTATTCACTGGCTGTCGATAAACATCGACAGCCAAGAAAGACTGCCCGAAGGCAGTCTTTTTGTTTTATCATATTCTGTTATCAGGATGATAAGGAAGAGTTGAGCTCTTCGATAGCGGAAAGGATAGAACCTTCCTGCTCAGCACGAATCTGAGTATAGGAAACGTCAGCAGTGTTAAGGGGTTCGCAGATGATTAAGTCTGTAGGAGACTGACCGGATGTTGTATCAGCACATTCAGAGGAGATACCGTTTCTGAAGTCGAATACGGGAGTTAATGCTCCGCCTACAGTAAGTTCATCAATGAAGTCGAGGTGTTCGTCTGTCCAGTTCTTATCACGCTTGTTCTTTTCTCTCTGAGCAGCCTTAGCGTCAGGATCCTTGGAAGCTGCAAGAACACAGCCCATCCAAGCCTTGTATGTATCGTAGTTTGTGGAACCGGAAACGAGCATGTAAGTATCAACCTTCATTTCGTGGTAATACTTATCAGCGTCAGGGTCACGGGGACAAGGAACGAAGAATACGTCGTCTGCTGTGAAGAGCCCCTTCTTGATAGGCATCTGGCAGGAGGTTTCTTCATAGAACCATGTACCGTCTACCATGAATAATACATCGCCGTTACGCCAGCCGTTAACGTCAACGGAGCCAGGAGCGGAAAGCTTGTATTCCTGCTTTGTGATAGTGGAAACTATTTCCATAGCACGTTCGATATTGGTGTTGTTCATGTTGCTTACGAGCTTACCGTCTTCGATACCGATAACGGGAACACCTGTGGAGCAAACGAGAGTTCTGGGGATATACCAACCGTCAACAAGACCCTTGTTTTCGCCGGACTGCTGGAACTTGTCGCCCATTTCAAGGAACTTATCCCATGTCCATTCGCCTGCCTTGTATAATTCATAAGGATCTTCAAGACCTGCGTCCTGGATTACGCTCTTTCTGTAGAAGTAAAGATAAGATGTACCTACCTGTGTGAATGCACAGTAGTTCTTACCGTCCCACATGAACTGGTCCATAACGTCTCTTGTGTCAGCCCATTCGGGAGCAGTTGTATCAACGATACCGTCGATGCACTGGAACATGCCCTTATAAGCGGAGAGAGGGAAGTAACCGATTTCGAAGGGGTAGATATCAGGGGGATCGCCTGCGGCAACCATGTTACCGAGCTTGTCATAACGTTCTGCGTAAGCTACGCTTATGTACTGGGAAATGTTGTTTGCGTAATCGCCGTAGGAAGTATCGCCTTCCTCGGGAATACCGTAGTTAGCCTTGAAGAGTTCAGCTTCTGCGGATGTTTCGTCAATCGGCCACCAAGCGAGCCACTTGAGCTTCTTCTCGGGCTTTATTTCTTCGTCTACCTCAATGTCTGTGATAGCGTCCTGAACAGCCTCGTCAGTATCGTAGGTTACGGGTGTAGTCTGGGGAGCTGTTGTAGTGGAAGCTTCTGTGCTGCCTGTTGTTCTTCCGCCGTTACCGCCGCAGGCTGTAACAGAAAGAAGAGAAGCCATAGCTAAGAAAGCAGCAAGGATTTTTCTGGATTTCTTCATATAAACCTCCATGATTTATTTGTGCAGGGCTCTGCACATTGATACATATACATTATACATAATTATCATGAATTTTTCAATAGAAAAAATAATATTTGTTACTTTTTTAATTCATTGGCTTAATTTTTAAGTTATTAGCTTTAATTTTAAGCGGATTTTATCCTGTTAATTGTACAGTAATCCTGTTATACTTGAATTATGAAGGAAATTGTGATAAAATATTCTTATTGAGGAAATTGAAAGGAAGATAATATGGATATAGTAATTGCGATATTATGCGCCTTGTCAGTGGTGCTCAGTATTGTTTCGGTTGTTATGCTTACTTCGAGAAAAAAGGATGACGGCGGATTTTCGGAATCGGTTAAAACCCTTAAGGAGGAGGTATCCTCCGAACAGAGACAGCTTCGCACCGAGCTTTCCTCGGGAATTCAGGGAAGCGTAAAGAATCTGGGAGATATGCTGGGCGAGAGCCAGAAGCAGAGTGCCGAGCTTCAGGGACAGCGTATTTCGGATATGAACGTGAATATTTCCGAAAGGCTCACGGCTATGGATAAGTCCCTTACGGATAAACAGCAGGTCATGAATGCTTCTGTATCGGAGCAGATGAAAAATCTCGAGCTTCGTCTCAGGACTCTCGAGGCCAATAACGAGCAGAAGCTTGAGGCTATAAGAGATACTGTTTCAAAGCAGCTTACATACATTCAGGAGGACAACAACAAGAAGCTTGACTCAATCCGTGCCACGGTGGATGAAAAGCTTCAGAAAACTCTCGAAGACAAGATGAACGAGTCCTTTAAGCTTGTGAGTGAGCGTCTCGAACAGGTGTACAAGGGGCTTGGCGAAATGCAGAGCATCGCCTCGGGAGTAGGCGACCTTAAAAAGGTGCTCTCCAACGTAAAGAACAGGGGTATTCTCGGAGAAATCCAGCTTGGTGCTATTTTAAGCGAAATCCTTTCCCCTGAGCAGTATTGCACGGATATAGCTACCGTTCCGAAGAGTACCAACAGGGTTGAATTCGCCGTAAAGCTTCCGGGTAACGGAGAGGGAGAAAGAGTGTATCTCCCTATCGACTCAAAGTTCCCCGGAGATACCTTCGCTGCCTTACAGGACGCTTATGCTTCGGGCAATCCCGAGCTTATAGCGGCGGCTAAGAAGAAGCTGGAAACCGTGGTAAAGAAATGTGCCTCGGACATAAAGGAAAAGTATATCTATCCGCCCTATACAACCAATTTCGGAATAATGTTCCTGCCCTTCGAGGGGCTTTACGCCGAGGTGGTAAACAGCGGTCTCGTAGAGGTTTTACAGAGAGACTACAATGTAAATGTAACGGGACCTTCAACTATGGCGGCTATGCTTAATTCGCTCCAGATGGGCTTCAAAACCCTCGCTATCCAGAAGAGAAGCGGCGAGGTATGGAAGATTCTCGGAGCGGTAAAGAATGAGTTTGAAACCTTTGAGCTTGCCCTTACCGAGACCCAGAAGCACCTCAAAAAGGTTGACGACGACCTTGAAAAGCTTGTTGGTGTAAGAACAAGACAGATAAACCGTAAGCTTAAAAGTGTTGAAAGCTATGATGGTGATTCGGAAACGGGATTTATTGAATAATAATGTGGCAGGAGTTTAAAAATCAGACTCCTGCCATATATTATCTATTGACATTTTTTCGACAAAGTATTATAATACAGATAAGATGTTACCCTGACGGAAAGAAGCTTCCGACCGAAAGGCTGACAAATGCAATATTTCAGGATATGTGTGTTTGCTGTGCCTTTTTTAGGGTGCAGTATTTTTGTTTTAAGGAGGATTCTCATGGAAAAACTTATTCATAAGCTTATTTCGGAGCGTTCTCTTTCTGTTTCGGAATATGAAAGGCTTATTAAGGAAAGAACTCCCGAAGCGGCGGAATATCTTGCGGAAACTGCCGATAGAATAAGGCGGGAGCATTACGGTAATTCCGTATATGTGAGAGGGCTTATCGAAATATCAAATATATGTAAGAACGACTGCTATTACTGCGGAATAAGAAAGAGCAACAGTAATTGCAGCCGCTACAGGCTCACTAAGGACGAGATACTTTCTTGCTGTGACGAGGGGTACGAAACAGGCTTCCGTACCTTTGTGATGCAGGGCGGCGAGGACGGCTGGTATACCGATGAAATCCTCTGTGATATCGTTTCGGAGATAAAGAAGCGGTATCCCGACTGCGCAGTAACCCTCTCCCTCGGAGAAAGAAGCTATGAAAGCTATAAACGGCTGAGAGAGGCGGGAGCCGACCGCTATCTTCTCCGTCATGAGACGGCTGACAGCCTTCATTACAGTAAGCTTCATCCCGAAAGTATGAGCATTGAAAAGAGAATGGAATGTCTTAAAAGCCTGAAAAGTCTGGGCTTTCAGACAGGCTGTGGCTTTATGGTGGGCTCGCCATACCAGACTGAAAGGAATCTTGCTCTTGACCTGAAATTCATAGAGGAATTTTCTCCCGAAATGTGCGGAATCGGCCCATTTATCCCTCATAAGGATACGCCCTTTTCCGAGATGCACTCGGGCAGTACCGAGCTTACCTGCTTCCTGCTTTCGGTTATAAGGATAATCTGTCCGAAGATACTGCTTCCTTCTACGACAGCTCTTGCTTCCATAGATAAGGACGGCCATATAAAGGGTATAAAATGCGGTGCAAATGTAATAATGCCGAATCTTTCGCCCTTTTCGGTAAGAGAGAAATACATGCTCTATAACAACAAGGCCTATTCAGGCAGTGAATCGGCTCAGCAGTTAAGGCTTCTTTCGGAAAGGCTTTCCGCTTCGGGCTATGAAATAGTATTACAGCGTGGCGACGCTCTAAAATAAACACTTTAAAATAAGCATAATTTATTCGGACTATACAGGTCCGGGAAAGGACATAATAATGGCAATCTACGACCCTAAATCCTTAAAGGCGGAGGAATTTATAAACGACGGAGAAATTCTTGAAACTATCCGTTACGCCGAGGAAAACAAGAACAACGAGGCTCTTATCGACGAAATCCTCGAAAAGGCAAGACCCAAAAAGACCGAGCTTGGCTGCGTCTGTTCGGGACTTTCCCACAGAGAGGCTTCTGTACTTTTAGCCTGTGAAATCCCCGAAAAGGTAGAAAAAATAAAGGAAATCGCCGAGGAAATAAAGCAGGCCTTTTACGGTAACCGTATCGTTATGTTTGCACCCCTTTATCTTTCAAACTACTGTGTAAACGGCTGTGTATACTGTCCCTACCACATGAAGAACAAGACTATTCCCCGTAAGAAGCTTACTCAGGAGGAGGTAAGAAACGAGGTTATCGCTTTACAGGATATGGGTCATAAGAGACTTGCCATTGAAGCGGGCGAGGACCCTGTAAACAATCCTATCGAGTATATTCTCGAATGTATCAAGACTATCTACAGCGTAAATCACAAAAACGGTGCAATCAGACGTGTAAACGTGAATATTGCCGCTACTACAGTAGAAAACTACCGTAAGCTCCGTGACGCAGGAATCGGTACATATATCCTTTTCCAGGAAACCTACCATAAGGAAAGCTATTTAAAGCTTCATCCTACAGGTCCCAAGCATGATTACGACTATCATACCGAGGCTATGGACAGAGCTATGGAGGGCGGTATCGACGACGTAGGCTTAGGCGTTCTTTTCGGACTTGAATTATACAAGTATGAATTTGCGGGACTTATCATGCACGCAGAGCATCTTGAAGCCGTTCACGGCGTAGGTCCTCACACTATAAGCGTTCCCCGTATCAAGCGTGCAAGCGATATCGACCCCACAGTATTCGATAACTCCATTCCCGATGATACTTTCGAAAAGATTATTGCTTGTATCCGTCTTGCAGTACCCTATACAGGTATGATTATTTCTACCCGTGAATCCGAAGAGGTAAGAGGAAGAGCACTCCGTCTCGGTATTTCCCAGATAAGCGGTGCTTCAAGAACCTCCGTAGGCGGTTATACTGACGAGGAAAGACCTCACGATACCGAGCAGTTCGACGTATCTGACCAGAGAACTCTTGACGAGGTAGTACGCTGGCTTATGGAAACAGGTCATATTCCTTCCTTCTGCACCGCCTGCTACAGAGAGGGAAGAACGGGCGACCGCTTTATGGCTCTCTGTAAAAACGGACAGATACTTAACTGCTGTCACCCCAACGCACTTATGACTCTTACAGAATTCCTTGTTGACTACGCCTCCGAGGAGACCAAGAAGGTAGGCTTCCAGCTTATTGAACAGGAGCTTAAAAAGATACCCAAGGATAAGGTAAGAGCTATCGCTGAACAGAACATAGCTGATATAAAGAATTCCAACAGAAGAGATTTCAGATTCTGATTTTTATGGAGGATTAAGAAATGAGTCTTAATGAAGTTACATCATCGGAAAGAATTCATATAGGCTTTTTCGGTCTCCGTAATGCAGGAAAATCAAGCCTTGTGAATGCGGTAACGGGACAGGAGCTTTCTCTTGTTTCCGACGTTCTCGGTACTACTACCGACCCTGTAAAAAAGGCGATGGAGCTTCTTCCTCTCGGCCCTGTGGTTATCGTGGATACTCCGGGTATCGACGACGAGGGCGAGCTGGGCGGAATGAGAGTAAAAAAGGCGAAGCAGGCCTTAAGCTATGTGGATATAGCCCTTCTTGTAACTGACTGCACAAAGCCTGAAACAGAGCAGGAAAGAGAGCTTATCGGGCTTTTTAAGGAGCGTAATATTCCCTTTATTATCGCCCGTAACAAATCGGATCTTCTCGAAAATATCCCCGAGGCTTCAGAAAATGAGATATATGTAAGCGCAGTAAGAAACATAAATATTACTGAGCTTAAGGAAAAAATCGGAAGCCTCATGAAAGAGAAAAAAGAGGAGAAATATATAGTTTCTGACCTTCTCGAAGAGGGCGATACGGCGGTACTTGTAGTGCCTATAGATGAATCCGCGCCGAAGGGAAGGCTTATTCTTCCTCAGCAGCAGACTATAAGAGACATTCTCGAAAAGGGCGGACTTGTAACAGTCTGCCGTGATACGGAGCTTAAACAGGCACTTCAGAGCCTGTCGGAAAAGCCGAAAATCGTTATTACCGATTCACAGGCCTTCGGCAGGGTGGCAAAAGATACTCCCGAGGATGTTCTCCTTACCTCATTTTCCATTCTTTTTGCACGGTACAAGGGCGACCTTGAGGGTGCGGTAAGAGGCGCGGCGAAGCTGAGAGATCTTAAGGACGGAGACAAGGTGCTTATTTCCGAGGGCTGTACTCACCACAGACAGTGCGGCGATATCGGAACGGTCAAGCTCCCTGCATGGATAAAGAAGTATACGGGAAAGAATATCGGAATGAGCTTTACCTCGGGTGGGGATTTCCCCGAAGACCTTTCGGAATATGCTCTTGTGATCCATTGCGGCGGCTGTATGCTTAATGAGCGTGAAATGAAGTCGAGGCTTATGCGCTGTCGTGCTGCAGGAGTACCCGTAACCAACTACGGTATAGCAATAGCGGAGCTTCACGGAATACTCAGAAGAAGCCTGAGCCCCTTCCCCGAGCTTCTTAAAATTCTTGAATAACAGAGAGATAAAGCCCTGTCGCTTATGAAAATATAAGCGGCAGGGTAATTTTTCAAAAAATATGAAACCTTTTCCTGTGACAGGATGTTATTATATATGAAATGATTTTCAGGGAGGAAGAGATGGAAGATAATAAGATAACGGAGCTTTTCTTCGCTCGTTCCGAGGAAGGGATAAAGGAAGCTCTTAAAAAATACGGGAGATTATGCAGGAAGATAGCCTCGGGAATCCTGTTCAGCTATGAGGACGCCGAGGAGTGCGTGAATACCGCCTGCATGAAGCTATGGAACGCCATACCTCCGAAAAGACCCGATAATTTCGGGGGATATTTCTGCAGAATCGTAAGAAATACCGCGCTTTCCATATATGAGCGTGAGAGCAGGAGAATAAGTCATGAAACAACAATGGAGCTGGCGGAGATAATTCCCGATAACAGGACGGTAGAGCTTTGTTCCGAGGCGGACAGGGTAACCGAGCTTCTTAACGAATTCCTGGAGAAACAGGGAAAGAAAAGCCGTGATATTTTTGTGGGAAGATACTACATGAACCTGTCGGTTTCTGAGCTTTCCGATATGTCGGGGCTTAGCGAGGCGGGAGTTAAGTCGAGACTGCACAGAACGAGAAAGGAATTAAGAGAATTTCTTGAAGAAAGGGGAGTAGAGATATGAACGAATTCTGGAATACCGTTATAGGCGGAATAGAAGAAAAATACATAGGAGAAGCGGCTTCCGCCTACGTTAAAAATGCTCCCGAGGAGAAAACTCTTTACAGGATAAACCGCCCTCAGAGTGCAACCAAGAAAAACAAGACGCTCAGATTTTTCGGCGGATTAGCGGCGGCACTGTTGATTACGGGAGCTGTGGCTATAGCGGCTGTGATTATCGGAAATAACAATAAAATTTCCGTTCTTTCGCCCTCTTCTGTACCTGCTTATTCGGAAAAAATTATTCCTGCCGAGGAACTTTATCCTTTCACAAAGCTTAACGAAGGCTACCCCTTTAATGACAGCCTCTATTACGAAAACGGAAACGAAGGTATGAATTATATTTTCCGTATGGACGAAACAGGAGAAATATACGAGCCTTATTTCAGAACCGAGTCGGATAAGACTTCTTCTATTTTCGATAAGATAAGCGGTATCAGGAATATAAACGAGCTGACTAAGGTTGATACTCCCGATTGGGCAAGAACTAAGACCTCGGAGTTCTATCTCCTGCCCGACGGTAGATTAGTCGAGATATATCCTGTTGATATCGACGGCAATTCGATAACCGATACGGAAGACAGCAGCGATCAATACGAAGCTATATTCTATTACACCGACGCCAATTTTGAGGCCATATCTGTTTTTACAGACGAGGAGCTTTCCAATCTCGTAAATTATCCGAATTTAAGAAAGCTTATTATATCCTCGGAGGATTCGGATTCTATGATTTCCGATAAGGAACTCTTCGCTTCTCTCAGTAAGCTTGAGGTGCTTGATATTTCAGGAGTAAAAATTTCGGCGGAGATTATAAAGGAGCTTCCTGCGTTAAGAAGAGTTGTTGTGGATTGCTACAGTCAGCCTGACATGGAATATCTTAAAACCGTGCCTTTCCTTAAAGAGCTCAACATCTACGGCAGAGGGGCTTATACCGTAACAGGAATAGGCGGTCTCAGCGAGCTTGAAGCTGTGACAATTTCTCCTGCGATGTCGGCGTCCGAGCCTGTACCGGAAAATGTGGAAGGCTTTGAGGAGCTGGCATTACTGCCCGAATTAAAGAGACTTTCTCTTTTCTCGATAGGCAATGAGAATATCGGGATTTTAGGCAGCCTGAAAAAGGTTGAGGAGCTTGTTCTCGGTGAATGTAACGTGGGAACGCTTACCTTCATAAATGATATGACGTCGCTGAAAACTCTCCTTGTAAGGCAATGTAATTTAAGCGATTTCGCCCTTACCACCGATAATTATACCGTCGAGGAGCTTGATCTTTCCTATAACGAGGAGCTTTACGATTTTACCCAGTTAAAGGCCTTCAAAAATCTGAAAAAGCTTACAATTCACAGCAGTATGCCTGTAATTTATAAAGAAATTGCCGAAGCGGCAATAGCAGAATTCAAGGAGCTTTATCCCGATGTGGAAACCGATATCGGAATCAACTATGAGGAGGGCGAATTATTCAGCGAGGATGTAATCAGGGCTCTCGAATATGAGACGATTACCGAAATGCCCGATATATCCGAGATAGAAGCGCTTCTTTCGGATTTCAAAGACTTCTCCTACGGCTATGTATCCTGTAAGACTGTGAAGGATTGTATTTCTTCGGATTATATTATAACCGAAGAAATGA
The DNA here is from genome assembly GCA_045602405.1 of Ruminiclostridium sp. Classification (GTDB taxonomy): domain Bacteria; phylum Bacillota; class Clostridia; order Oscillospirales; family Ruminococcaceae; genus Ruminiclostridium_E. The sequence goes on along the minus strand of JAZSBN010000043.1, from coordinate 64,884 downwards.
TTGATAACGGTATGAATGCAGGGAATATCTACGAGGGAAAATGGTATAGGGTTGCTTCAGGGGATATAACCTCACAGCATGCGCTTTTCGTAAGGCTTTACGAGATTTTCACCTCCGAGGGTATAACCTGTCTGGGACTTGACAACTTATACCGTGCGAAGGACGGGGATATTTTCCTTTCCGAAAATGCAGGCTATGACGGCGGACTTCTCGGTGTTGACGAGATATGGCTCACCGAGATGGAAAAAACAGGAGATTTTACTATCTACCTTAAGTTTTCTGCCTTCGGAGACAAGGATACATGGGAGCTTGAGGAGGACTTCAACGATAGCTTTGAGGTTATCCTGAAAAATACTACCGAGGGGCTAAGAATTCACAGCCTTTCCTCGAGAGCGGTAGACTATCTCACCTGGTTCGGTGCTGACTGCGGAAGAGAAGTCGCATGGACAGCTTTCTGATAAATAAATATTTTATTTCCGCCCTGTGGCATGAAAGGCAGAGCCTTCTGTGCCACGGGGCGGAGCTTGTTTGTATCGGGACTGCTTCTGGGGCGGAACCGCTTCAGGCGCCTGCCTGTTTACAAAAGGTTAAGAGTGTGGTATAATATATACGTCATAATCGGGGCTTTTCCCTCATATTCATTAGTGTACAAGCGACAACGAATATGAAAGGACAGGTCGGATTATGAATGTATGGAAAAAGATAAAGGGTAAGCTTCCCGTTGTGGTTACAATGTGCTGTTGTGTGGCTGTGGCAGGACTTTCCGCTATAGTAAGAGGCGGCGAAGATACTGCCGAAGTGTCGGCGAACGCAAGCCCCAGAAGGGTAATCATTCTCGACGCAGGGCACGGCGGCTTCGACAGCGGTTGTATTGCGGTAAACGGGGCTTATGAAAAGGATATAAACCTGAATATTGTTAAGAATCTCGGACAGCTTCTGAGCTTTAACGGCTATGAGGTGGTATATACCCGTAAGGATGACGCCGCCCTTTGCGACGAGGGTGTTGAGGGAATAAGAAATCAGAAGGTCTCCGATATGGAAAACCGTCTTGAAATAATAAAGAAGTATCCCGAGAGTATTTTTCTCTCGATACACCAGAATCAGTACACGGAAAGCGAATATTCGGGTGCGCAGATGTTCTATACCACCCGTAACAGCGGCAATTTCCGTCTTGCAACCTTAATGCAGCAGCGTTTTTCCGAGCTTCAGGCGGGTAACGACAGAACACCGAAGCTTATAGAAAACCAGCTCTATCTTTTTAAGGATACCGACCAGCAGGCGCTTCTTGTGGAATGCGGTTTTCTTTCTAACCCCGAGGATGCCGAAAATCTCTGCAATGAGGAGTACCAGAAAAAGGTTGCCTTTACGATTTACCGCGGACTTACGGATTATATAGCCGAAACTTCGGCAGAGGATGTAAATAACAAGGAGAAGGAAGATAATGGCGAAGCAGAAAGTTTCTTATATATGCAGTGAATGCGGACATATATATCCTAAGTGGGTGGGACGATGTACCGAATGCGGCGAATGGAACAGCGTAACGGAACAGGTTGAGCTACCGAGGGCCGCCGCAAAAAGCGGAAGAGTCCTGAAGCCCAAGGGTCTTTCCGATATAAGCTGTGACGATGATTTCCGCTATAAAACAGGCTCCGCCGAGCTGGACAGAGTGCTGGGAGGCGGCCTTGTGGCAGGCTCGCTGGTACTTCTGAGCGGCGACCCGGGAATAGGAAAGTCGACCCTTCTGCTTCAGATATGTAACAATCTGGATAAAAGCTGTAAGGTGCTCTATGTTTCGGGAGAAGAAAGCGAGCGCCAGATAAAGCTTCGTGCGGACAGATTGAAGGTGAGCGGAGATAATCTATATCTCCTTTCCGATACGGACTGCGGAGCGATAAATGAGGCGATAATAGAGGAAAAGCCTGATGTTGTTATAATCGACTCTATCCAGACCATGCAGCTTACGGAAATTTCCTCCGCCCAGGGCAGTATCACTCAGGTAAGAGAATGTACCTCGGTGTTTATGCAGACTGCAAAAAAATACGGAATCCCCTTCTTTATCGTGGGTCATGTGAATAAGGACGGCGGTATAGCGGGGCCTAAGGTCCTTGAGCATATTGTAGACACGGTGCTTTGCTTCGAGGGTGAAAAACAGCTTTCCTACCGCATTCTCCGTGCGGTAAAGAACCGCTACGGCTCTACAAATGAAATCGGCGTTTTCCGTATGTGTGAAAGCGGACTGGAGGAGGTTCCTAATCCTTCGGATATGCTCCTTTCGGGCAGACCCCAGAACGTAAGCGGAATAAGCGTTCTCTGTACAATCGAGGGTACCCGACCTCTTTTAACGGAGGTGCAGTCCCTGGTAACCAAAACAGGCTTCGGAAATCCGAGGAGAGCCGCCAACGGCTTCGATTACAACAGGCTTTGTCTTATTATAGCGGTTCTTGAAAAAAGAACGGGATATCTTTTCGGTCAGTTCGACGTATATGTAAATGTAACAGGCGGAATGAGGCTTAACGAGCCTGCCGCCGACGCGGCGGTAGCTTTATCGCTTTTTTCAGGTCTTTGTGACAGGATAATCCCCGAGGATACAGCCGTTTTCGGTGAAATCGGGCTTGGCGGCGAAATAAGAGCCGTTTCAAATCCTTCTGAACGTATAAAAGAATGTGCAAGACTGGGCTTTAAGACCTGTATTGTCCCCAAAAGCGTTCTTTCCTCTCTTGATAAGAAGGAATGTTCCGGTATAAGAGTGATAGGAGTTTCTAATCTCAATCAGATGTTCAAGGCGGCGGAAAGCCTTATTTCTTCGGGAAATAAGGGTTGATAAGCAAATGAAAAATTCAATGTGATAAAGAATACACCGTGTTTCGTTAAGAAATACGGTGTATTTTATGTCATCATTATGACTTTTGATTGTAGAAAAATGCTATTTTAAAAGGGATGATATATCATTTTTTTGAACAAAACGTATATTTTATTTAATATACTTGACAATGATGAATAAAAATGGTACATTATGTATAATATGTCAGATATTGTTATAAATATGACATATTATTGACATTTTATTGACATTTTCAGGGATTTATTGGGGTATTCGGAGGAATATGGAAAAATGATAACGAGACTGCTTGAAATAGTAATGCTTCTCGCAAATAACGGTACACTTACCGCTTCTGAGATAGCTGACCATTTTAAGGTTTCACCGAGAACTATCTATCGTGATATTGACCGTCTCTCTGACGCGGGCGTACCGATAGTATGCGAAAGAGGAAAGACAGGCGGAATAAAGCTTGTTGCTTCCGCTTTTGCCGATATCAATAAACATGAGCTTACTGCGGCGCTTGAACGCTTATCGGAGGGTAAGCGCGGCGACAGAGAAACTATGGGCCAGATAATCGAGGCCTTTGATGATAAGGTTAGCGACTGGCTGGATATCGACTTCGGTTCGGAAGGGAAGAATAAATTTTTCAATGAGCTTAAGGACGCAGTCATGAACCGCAGGCTTATGACTATCGGCTATATGAAGAAGGGCTCCCTGAATGAGGAAAAATGCGTTATAGAGCCTATGCAGCTCTGGTACAGCGCAAATTCCTGGTATCTGAAGGCATACTGCCACAAGAAAATGAAAATGATAGCCTTCAGGCTTGACAATATCCAGAATTACTCCTTCCTGGGCAGTAATTTCGGCTACAGAGACGACGATATAAACGATTGTGAGATAGTGAATTGATATTTGATCCGACGGGTTTTTCAGCCTGTCGGATTTTTATTTTCATAAATACCGCAGAAGGGTAATAAACCATTGACAAATGTGCCAAAATATAGTATAATATTCGGGAATATAAGTAAGCGGACTTTATGTCCGTCTGCTTCTTGAATAAGGGACTATCCCGAAAAAAGACAGGAGAACTAAAATGGGACTTTTCAGTAAGCTTTTCGGCAGTTATTCCGAAAAGGAAGTTAAGCGTATAGAGGGAACAAAACAGGCTGTTCTTAACCTCGAGCCTATGTATCAGGCTATGACGGATAAGGAGCTTCAGGCTCAGACCGACGTACTTAAGGGACGTCTTGCTGAGGGTGAAAGCCTTGATTCTATCCTTCCCGACGCTTTTGCGGTATGCCGTGAGGCTATGTGGCGTGTAATCGGAATCAAGCCCTATCCCGTACAGATTATCGGCGGTATCGTTTTACACCAGGGCCGTATTGCAGAAATGAAGACAGGTGAAGGTAAGACCTATGTTGCGGCGCTTCCTTCCTATCTTAACGCACTTACAGGCAAGGGGGTACACGTTGTAACCGTAAACGACTATCTGGCTAAGCGTGACAGCGAGCTTATCGGTCGTGTTCACCGCTTTATGGGACTTACAGTAGGTCTTATCGTTCATGAAAAGGATAATGACCAGAGAAGAGCGGCGTATAGCTGTGACATTACCTACGGTACAAACAACGAATACGGCTTCGACTACCTTCGTGATAACATGTGTATCAAGAAGGAAGAAAAGGTTATGCGTGAAATGAACTTCGCTATCGTGGACGAAGTTGACTCTATCCTTATCGACGAGGCGAGAACTCCTCTTATCATTTCGGGCAGGGGCGATAAGGCTACCGACCTTTACGAGAGAGCAGACAAGCTTGCAAGAACAATGACCTCTATCAAGGTAGTAGAGGTTGACGCCAAGGAAGAACAGGATGATTACGAGGCTGACTATATCATTGACGAAAAGGCAAAGACAGCTACACTTCTTCCCAAGGGCGTAAAGAAGGCAGAAAAGTATTTCGGAATCGAAAACCTTATGGATCCCGATAATCTTACTATATTACACCATGTTAACCAGGCTATCAAGGCTCACGGCTGTATGCATCTCGATATCGAGTACGTCGTTAAGGACGGCGAAATCGTAATCGTAGACGAATTTACAGGCCGACTCATGTTCGGACGCCGCTTCAACGAAGGTCTCCACCAGGCTATCGAAGCCAAGGAAGGCGTAAAGGTAAAGCACGAGAGCAAGACTCTTGCAACAATCACCTTCCAGAACTTCTTCCGTCTTTATTCAAAGCTTTCCGGTATGACAGGTACTGCCATGACCGAGGAAACAGAATTCAGAGGAATCTATAATCTCGACGTTATCGAAATTCCTACCAATAAGCCTGTTATCAGAATTGACAGACAGGACAGAGTATATAAGAACGAACACGGTAAGTTCCTTGCCGCAATCGAACAGATCAAGGAATGTAATGCCAAGGGTCAGCCTGTTCTTGTCGGTACAATCTCTATCGATAAGTCTGAACAGCTTTCCAAGATGCTCAAGAAGACAGGCATCAAGCACGAGGTTCTTAACGCTAAGAATCATGAGCGCGAAGCGGAAATTGTAGCTCAGGCAGGTAAGAAGGGTGCAGTTACCATCGCTACCAATATGGCAGGTAGAGGTACCGATATCATGCTGGGCGGTAACGCTGAATATCTTGCAAAATCCGAAATGAAGAAGCAGGGTATCCCCGAGGAGCTTATCAACGAGGCTACAGGCTTCGCCGAAACCGATAACGAGGAAATCCTTTCTGCAAGAAAATTATATATGGAGCTTAACGAAAAGTACAAGAAGGAAATAGCTCCCGAATCCGAAGAAGTAAGAGCAGCAGGCGGCTTATTTATTCTCGGTACAGAACGTCACGAATCAAGACGTATTGATAACCAGCTCCGCGGACGTGCGGGACGTCAGGGTGACCCCGGTGAAAGTTGCTTCTTCGTATCCCTTGAAGATGACCTTATGAGACTCTTCGGCGGCGACAGAGTTCAGGCTGTTATGGAAACCCTCAATATCGACGAGGATATCCCGATTGAAAACAGTATTCTTACAAAGACCATCGAATCCTCACAGCGTAAGGTTGAGGGCAGAAACTACTCCGTAAGAAAGAGCGTTCTCGACTTTGACGACGTTATGTCTCAGCAGAGAATGACTATCTATTCTCAGCGTTCAAAGGTTCTCGACGGCGACGATATCAGCGAAAATATCAGAAATATGATTACAGAAAGTATCGCTGAAAATGTTGATATGTTCTGTCAGGGCGAAATTGCCGATAACTGGAATATCACAGGTCTCAGAGAGCACTATATCGGTGTTCTTACAACTCCCGACGATCTCGTTTATACAGTAGAAGAGCTTAACGATATATCCAAGAAGGATATCAGAGAAATGCTTACCGAAAGAGCATTCGCAATCTACAGCGCTAAGGAAGCTGAATACGGCTCCGATATTATGCGTGAGGTTGAACGTGTAATTCTTCTTAAGAATGTTGATACAAAGTGGATGGATCATATCGACGCAATGGACGAGCTTAAGAGAGGTATGTATCTCCGTTCAATGGGTCAGAAGGACCCTGTAGTAGAATATCGTTTCGAAGGCTTCGCTATGTTTGACGAAATGATTGCTTCTATAAGAGAAGATACAGTAAGAATGATTCTTACCGTAAGATTACAGCAGCAGGTTCCCCCCAGAAGAGAACAGGTTATGCGTCCCGACGCGGCTAACCATGGCGCTACTGTAAGAAAGTCTGCTGCCGAAAGAGTCGGAAGAAACGATCTCTGTCCCTGCGGAAGCGGTAAGAAGTATAAGAAGTGCTGCGGCGCAGGCGAAGAATAATTCAGAAAGAGGCCTCTATTATGACTCTTGTAAGTGAAGTAAAGAACGAGCTTGTGAACCACATCATCCCTTTCTGGAACAGCTTAAGGGATGATGAAAAGGGCGGCTTCTACGGCTTTATGGACTGTGACCTGAAGCTTGATAAGAATGCCGAAAAGGGCGTTATCCTCCATTCAAGAATACTCTGGTTCTATTCGAACTGCTATCTTGTGCTGAAGGATGAAAAGTGCCTTGAAAATGCAAAGCATTGCTACGATTTCATGGTCAAGCATTGTGTTGACCGTGAAAACGGTGGTGTTTACTGGCTTATGAATGCTGACGGAACAGTAAGCGACAGCATGAAGCACACCTACTGCCAGGCGTTTTTCGTTTACGCCTTATCAAGCTATTATGACGCAAGCGGCGATGAATCTGCATTAAAGCTTGCTATGGAAATTTTTGATACAATCGAAGAGAAATGTACCGATGATGTGGCTTATCTTGAAGCTATGTCGGCGGACTGGAAGCTTATTCCCAACGACGCTCTTTCCGAGAACGGACTTATGGCGGATAAGACCATGAATACCACCCTTCATCTTCTTGAAGCCTATACCGAGCTTTATCGTGTTCATAAGGACGAAAGAGTCCTCGAACGCTTAAAGTTCCAGCTTCAGCTTTTCCTGGATAAGATTTTCTATCCCGAGGACGACAGGCTTCTCGTATTCTTTGACAGAGAGTTCAGCGTTATCGGCGATATACATTCCTACGGTCATGATATCGAGGCTACATGGCTTCTTGACAGGGCTTGTGAGGTTATCGGCGACGACAGTCTTACCGAAAAGATTTCCGCTATGAATAAGAGAGTTGTGGCTAATATCGCTAAGATAGCCTATGAAAATAACTCCCTCAATAATGAGCGTGAAAACGAGAAGATAAATAAGATCCGTGTATGGTGGGTACAAGCGGAAGCAGTTGTCGGCTTCCTTAACGGCTACCAGAAATACGGCGAAGAGAAATACATGGATATGGCTGAAAATATCTGGGGCTACATAAAGTCTGAGCTTATTGATAAGCGTGAGGGCGGCGAATGGCACTCGCAGATTGAAGAGGATGGAAAGCCTACCGTCAAGCCTGTTGTTGACCCCTGGAAATGTCCTTATCACAACGGAAGAATGTGTCTTGAGGTTCTTAAGAGAAGTTAAGAGGGTAATATGCTGAAAAAATTTTGTCTTACGCTTCTTACAGCATTACTTGTTTTCAGCACGACAGCCTGCAGTAATCAGGATGTGGAGGCTGAGATAAAGCTGCCTATACTGGAAAACGCAGGCGGTGATAAGTTTACTACCGCAGCAGTTGAAAGAAGAGATTTCGTAGAAACGAAATCTGTCGGCGGAAATGTGGGCTATGTTTACGCACAGACACTTATGGTTCCTGCTGACACCAACCTTATCGAGTATAACGTAAGGAAGAATGACAAGCTTAAAGAGGGCGACGTTATCGCAGTATTCGACTCTTCAGCCCTTGATTATGATTATAAAAACCAGAAAATTCTGGTGGATGACGCTTATGCCGCCTATACTTCTTCGGGAAGCGAGCTTTCAAGACTGATTTATGAGCAGGAAAAGCTTCGTCTTGCTGAAATACAGAACAGGATTGACGCTTATACCATCCGTGCTCCCTATGACTGCATTGTTACAAAAATTGAGGGCTTTTCGATAGGTCAGGCTGTTGAAGGTGGTAAGCCTGTATGCGATGTAGCTAAAGAGGATGAGGTTTTCGTCTACACAAGCGATAATGTAGATCTTTTTTCTACGGGAGCTTCCGTGAAGCTTAAATTCGGTACAGATAAAGCCTACAGCGGTAAAGTGGTTATGACCCCTGACGGTACCTCAAGAAGAGGCGGTATAAACAGCAATGCGATAATTGCCTTTGATGAGGGTGAGCTGGAAAAGATAATGGAAGAGGTAGGTAATATTATTTCCGCAGGCTGGGTAACTATAATTCCCACAGTGGTGGAGAAGTATAACGTTCTTGCAGTTCCCGAGGAAGCGGTAATGCAGTTTTCAGGCAGTACCTATTGCTATATTATGGATAACGGAAACAGAGTAAGAATACCCGTAGAGGTAGGCGAAACCTACAGCGGATATACCATTATTCTGAGTGGGCTCAGCGAGGGCGACACAGTATCATATTAAATAAATCAGGCTGATGTAGGAGAAAATACATCAGCCTGTTTTCTTATTATAAAATAAAAAGACCGTAGCACAAGCTACGGTCTTAAGTATATTGCAGAAATTACTGAGCCTGGGGAGCACCTACAGGGCAAACATCTGCACAAGCGCCGCAATCGATACAAGCGTCAGCGTCGATTGTGTACTTGTCGCCATCCTTGATAGCGTTTACAGGGCATCCATCAGCGCAAGCGCCGCAAGCGATGCATTCGTCATTGATAATATAAGCCATTGTGAAATTCCTCCTTTAAAAATTAACCATAAGGTTATTAAAGTTATTATATCAGAAAAAAGAATAAAAATCAAGTCTTTTTTAAAATAAAATTTGTGCAGTTCGTTAGTATATTCTAACAAACTGCACAATATTTGTAAATTCTTAGTCCTCCAGGCCCTTTAATGCGGCAATTTCATCACGGTTAAGTCGGATCTTTCCGTCCTTGATTACCTTTACCTGATCACGTTTTACTGTAATAGGCGGAGCGTCGGGATTCTTATTGAGCTTGACCTTTAAAACGCCTGTAAGAATATTTGCGTCTTCAACGTGGCCTACGCCCTCGGGAGTTTCAACAAAGGCGCCGATTTTAGGAGTGATCTTTAAAAGATCTTCATAGCAGTCCTGCTCATACTTCAGACAGCACATAAGTCTTCCGCAGGTGCCCGAAATCTTGGTAGGGTTAAGGGAGAGGGACTGTTCCTTCGCCATTTTAATGGAAACAGGCTGGAATTCGCCTAAAAAGCTTGAACAGCAGAATTCTCTTCCGCAGATTCCGAGACCGCCCAGCATTTTCGCTTCGTCACGGACGCCTATCTGTCTGAGTTCGATACGGGTTCTGTAAATTCCTGCAAGATCCTTTACGAGTTCACGGAAGTCCACACGGTTTTCGGCGGTAAAGTAGAATAAAATCTTGCTTCCGTCAAAGGTGTAGTCAACGTCAATAGGCTTCATATCGAGATTATGCTCGGCAATCTTCCTGGAGAAGATTTTCATAATCTCCGCTTCCTTAGCCTCGTTTTCCACTATCGTACGTTCATCCTCGGGGGTAGCGATACGGATAATTGACTTAAGAGGCTGAACAACACTGTTATCGTCAATTTTTCTGTTGGGGATAACAACCTCGCCCCATTCAACGCCCCGTGCGGTTTCAACGATAACCTTATCGCCTGCCGAAACTTTTTTTCCGTTAGGGGAGAAATAGTAAACTTTTCCTACCTCTTTAAATCGGATACCAATTATTTCTATCATAAAATTCCTTTCTATAGCCCGTTTTCTCTTATTGAAAAGAGAGCGCAGCAGCATCTCGCGGCATAAAGCTGGAGATTGGGGTTAAATTCGCATTTTTTATATAACGAGGTACATTCCTCATATAATTCATAGATTGTTTTAAGCCTGAGCTTTTTTGAAGCCTTCTCTATTTGTGGCAGGAATGCTCCTTTAGGGCTTAATCCTGACTTAAGGGAAGCAGCACCTGCAAAAATTTCGGAGAGTATCCCTAAAATGTCGCTGAGCTCTTCACGGGAGCCGATACCTGCGAATAAAACTCCACAGTCGTACTCTCTACCCTCGGATAAAGCTTCGGATATCTCGGCGGCGCAATTATACAAGCGGATTTTCTCAGTGTTTTCCTCCGCCTCAAGAGCGGCTCCGATATTTCCGCCGAAAAGGCTGTATAACTCCTCGATACGCCCCGACTCAATTCCATTTTCTGAAAGTGCCTCGGAGAAATTTCTTTTATCCGCTTCATCGCAGGGAAGTACAGTCACTCTCGACAATACAGTTTCAAGAATATCCGATGTTTTCTGAGCGGTAAAAATATATCTGTTAAAGGAGAGAGGCTCCTCGATAAACTTAAGTAATGCATTCTGACACTGAACGCTCATTTCATCCAGATTTTCGAAAATGCATATTCTGAGGTCGCTATCGTTTGGCTTACGGTAACATTCGGTAATAAACTCTCTCAGGTCGTTTACATTATACTTCCCCTTTTCCATTCTGTCGAGGGGATAGATAACGTCGGGATGAATGTGCTGTTCAGTTCGTCGGCATTCGTTACAGGTCATACAGGGGACAGAGCCTTTTTTCTCACAGAGACAGAGCATTGCTCCATAATCGGCAAGAATTCCTCTGCCGACTCCCTTAGCTCCTGTTATAAGAAGGGCATGGGGAAAACGTCCCGTAGCTTTGAAGCGTGTGAGGGCTTCTGTAGCCGACTTTTTTCCGTATATCTTCATTATACCTTTTCGAAGCGCTCGATATCGGTAACAAAAATTGTTGCTCCGCCTACGCTAACTTCAACAGGATAGCTTACGGGGGCTGATTCTGCGGTAAAAGAAGCGGCGGTAGGTACATACTGCTTACGCTTATGGGAGTTCTGTGCGATTACGGCGATAGCGTCGTCAACTACGGCGTTTTCACAGCATATCATGAAGGTGGTATTTCCTGCCATAAGGAAGCCGCCTGTAGAAGCAAGTTTGGTAGCGAAATAGCCGTTTTTTGTGAGCCCGGCGGAAACTGCATGGGCGTCGTCGTTATTAACAATAGCAAAAATAAGCTTCATAACATTATTCCTTTCGCAATAAACGAAATTTATACATATAATATTATATCACAAAACCGCTTTATTGTAAAGAGAAAAATGAGGCGAGCCGCCTCGGGCAGTTCCGCAGAAATCTACATAGCAAACTAAAAAGCTCCGCAGTCGATATGACAGCGAAGCTTTATTATCTGATATTTGTACTTAATTCCAGAGCATTTCGGGATAAGCTCCATTTTCAATGCTTTTCTTTATAGAAAGCTTTACCGAAGCTACATCCTCCTCGTAGGTCATACCGAACCACTTACTATCGGTAGGAAGTACCTTTACTCTGCATTTTCCTTCTGTGATAAGGTCGTTTACTGCAATAGGTACAAGGAATTCGCCGTTGTTTACATTATCAGCGTCAAGAGGGGAGAGGAAGTCGACAAACTGACTGCCGAGTATGGACATATACTGTTCTGTAAAGCCCCACATATTCATAGAGGCAACATCCTCGTCGGATATAGTAAGTTTTTTTCCTTCGTAGTCGCCTGTAATAACCCCGTTATCACCACGGATAATGTTCTTGGTTTCGAGGAGTCCCTTAAGAAAGCCATTTTCTACTGTGCAGATTCCTCTCGTTACAGTACCGTTATCGCTGAGGGTATTCTTGATTCTGAAACCGCACATAGCGTACTCAGGAACATCCTTATGCTCATTATCGGAAAGCTTAAGGTAATCAGCGATTGTTCTGAAGGCTTCATAGCCGTAGTAATCATCGGCGTTTATAACCGCAAAAGGCCCTTTTACAACGTCTCTTGCCGCAAGAACAGCTTGTCCGGTGCCCCAGGGCTTTGTTCTTATTGCAGAAAGCTCCTTTTTAAGAGGGATATCATCCTTTTCCTGGAAAACGTAGGTAACCTTTAACTGTTCTGAAATGCGGTCACCGATAGCGGAACGGAAAAGCTCCTCAATATCTTTTCTTATAACGAAAACTATATGATTGAAGCCTGCTTTTTTTGCGTCATATACGGAGTAATCCATAAGTAATTCGCCGTTAGGCCCGATAGGCTCAAGCTGCTTTATTTTCTTGCCGAAACGTGAGCCTATGCCTGCCGCCATAATAACCAAGGTAATTTCGTTTCCCATAAGAAATCCTTTCATACAAAATAAGGGCACAGAAGCCTGTACCCTTAAAATATTTCTTAGCGATTAAGAACCGTACTTAGCTGTATTGATCTTTACGCCAGGACCCATTGTAGAAGTAACTACACAGCTCTTGATGTACTGACCCTTAGCTGCAGCAGGCTTAGCCTTAACGATAGCAGCCATAAGAGCGTCGAGGTTTTCAACGAGCTTATCCATGCCGAAAGAAGCCTTACCGATAGGACAGTGAATGATGTTTGTCTTATCGAGACGGTATTCGATCTTACCGGCCTTAGCGTCTGTAACTGCCTTAGCTACATCGGGAGTAACTGTACCGGCCTTAGGGTTAGGCATTAAACCTCTGGGACCTAAAACCTTACCTAAACGACCTACTACACCCATCATGTCGGGGGAAGCGATAACAACGTCGAAATCCATCCAACCGTCCATGATCTTCTTAACTGTATCTTCATCAGCGATGTAATCTGCACCAGCTTCTTCAGCTTCCTTGATCTTGTCGCCCTTTGTAAATACCATTGTTCTTACAGTCTTACCTGTACCGTTGGGGAGTACAACAGCGCCTCTAACCTGCTGATCAGCGTGACGGGAGTCAACACCGAGTCTGATGTGGAGTTCAACTGTTTCGTCGAACTTAGCCTTTGCTGTCTTGCAAACGAGATCGCAAGCCTCGCCAACTTCATAGAACTTGGTGGAATCAACGATCTTTGCGCTTTCAATATATTTCTTTCCGTGCTTCATTATAATCCTCCTTGTGGTCAAACGGTTTAAAACCTCCCACGAAATAAATTGTTCCTACTCTTAATTAGTCAACTACTGTAACGCCCATAGAACGTGCAGTACCTGCGATCATAGACATAGCAGCTTCAACAGAACCTGCGTTGAGGTCCTTCATCTTCTGTTCAGCGATTGCCTGAACCTGTGCCTTAGTGATCTTAGCTACCTTGTTCTTGTTAGGTGTACCGGAAGCTGTTTCAATACCGCAAGCCTTCTTGATAAGAACTGCAGCGGGGGGAGTTTTTGTGATAAAGGAGAAGCTTCTGTCAGCGTAAACTGTAATAACAACAGGGATGATAAGACCTGCGTCATTCTTTGTACGCTCGTTGAATTCCTTTGTAAATGCCATAATGTTAACACCGTGCTGACCTAAAGCAGGACCAACAGGGGGAGCAGGAGTAGCTTTTCCTGCAGGAATCTGTAATTTAATAAATCCGACTACCTTCTGAGCCATTTTATTTACCTCCAAAAAACTTAAAGAGCTTAGTTGATTTTCTCAACTGCTGACAATTCGAGAGTTGTGGGCGTTTCGCGTCCGAACATGGACACAGTTACAAGTACAGTACCTGCTGCCTCATCAATCTCCTTAACAGTACCTTCGAATCCGTTGAGTGCTCCCGAGGTGATATTAACGATATCGCCGACAGCAACAGCAGAAGCGGAGGTTGTTTTAACGACGCCGAGGTTCTTGACCTCTTCGTTAGTGAGAGGAATGGGCTTTGATCCGGGTCCTACGAAGCCTGTAACGCCTCTTGTGTTACGGCAGATATACCAGGATTCATCAGTCATAACCATCTTGACATAAACATAGCAGGGGAACAGCTTTTCTTCCTTCTGGTTTCCTTCTCTGTCGAGGAGGGGCTTACCGTAATCGTCGGTAGCGGGTCCTATCGGAACCATAACATCCTCGATAAGATGCTGAAGGTTTCTGTTCTCTGCAAGAGTCTTTATGTCGTTTGCAACCTTATTTTCATAACCTGAATAGGTGTGTAAGATATACCATTTAGCTTCTGACATAATTATTCCCCTTACTTTAATTCGTTAGCTTTCATCGAAATTTAAAACTTTCCAAGCATGAGCTTAAGAATAGACACAAAGCCTGTATCAAGAGCCCATATTGCCAAGCCTGAAACCACCATGCATACGATAACAACGATTGTGTTGTTAACGACCTGCTTTCTCGATGGCCACACTACCTTTTTAAATTCGGATCTGGCATCTTTAAAATACTTCACAATCGACTTCTTGGGCTTGCCGTTGTTAGCCTTAGTAACAGACTTGGCGGTAGCCTTAGCGTCAACTGCTGTGTTTTTTTCCTTCGCCATAAGAATCCTCCTTACTTGGTTTCCTTGTGGAGAGTGTGCTTGCGGCAGAACTTACAATGCTTGTTCATTTCGATTCTGTCAGGGTCGTTCTTCTTGTTTTTCTTGGTGTTGTAATTGCGCTGCTTGCATTCTGTACAAGCGAGTGTAATTTTAACTCTCATTTTCGGCACCTCCTATTTTATTATCCGTTCTTTTGAACGGACTAAGCCTCCCTCGGTCCGCAGTACCCTTAACTGCGGCAGGGGTATACTGCTCAAAAAGAGCAAAAAAATAAAACCCCTGTTATGAGGTATACTTATTTTATCACATTTAACAAAGCTTGTCAAGTATTTTTAGTAAAAAATAACCGTAAATATAATGATTTAACCTGTGCATATTGACAAGAGAGGGGAATTTTAGTATAATTCTAAGGAAAGGATGTGTTGTTATGAAAAAATGCACAAATTGCGGTAAGATTATCAACGACGAATACGGCTTCTGCAGCGGCTGTGGCGCGTCAAGCTTCGTTCCTGCGGAACAGCCTGTAGCTCCTGCTCCCGTTATGGTTGCTCCTGCACCTGCTCCCGTACCTGTAAAGAAGGAATTCACAAAGTTCGACCTTCTCACAGTCCTTGGCTTCGTAGCTTCTATAGTCGGATTTTTCCAGCTCGCTCTCATTTTAGAGCCTATCGCTTTAGTTTCCGCCCTTTTCGGCTTCTTAAAGGGAAAGAGAAGCAAGGGTCTCGCAGTCGCAGGCTTCGTTATCTCGGTAATCGCACTTCTCATAAAGCTTTTCGAAACGCTCTACAAGAACGGCGTCGTTCCCTCCTGGCTTGTAGCGGGCACAATAGATTAAACCGTAAATATTACATAATCCGCCTGAGACTTAACGCTTCGGGCGGATTTTTCATATAAAAATTACACCCCCGAATAATCGGGGGTGATAACTTTTAAGCTATAGTATTACCTAATAAGCTTTGATTAGGACTGAGCTTATTCGCCCTGTGCGGGAGTCTGAGTTGCAGGAGTAGCTTCCTGGGGAGTTGCGGAGGAAGCTTCTATTACTGTAACTGCGCCAGCCTTTGTAGCGCTTGCGATATTCCAGTAAGTTGTCTTCTTAGCTGCGTCTGTTACTACTAAGTATACAACTGCATCAGCTGCGTCCTTCTTGGGAGCGTTGTAAGTAAGTCTTACTCTGTAGCCGATCTTTGCAGATTCGCCTTCACCGAAAGTCATGGACTGGAGCTTAGCGCCGAAGGTCTTGGACTTCTTGGTTGTAAGCTTAGCCTTGGCGTCAAACTTAGCTTCGCCGTCTAATACAACAACGGAAACCTTGTTTGTTGTAGCGATCTTTGCATCGTCGAGAGTAGGAATTACGTCAATCTTGGAAACGTCACCCTTTTCATCGATAAGTGTAGCGTAACCGGTCTTGATTTCGTTACCTGCAGCTGTGATATTGTTGCCTACAACGATTGTGATGGAAACCTTCTTGCCACTTTCTACGTTAGTAACTGTAACCTTACCGGAAGCAGTCTTAACCTTACCCTTAGCGTCAGCAGTAAGAGCGGGTGCCTTTACCTTGAATTCACCGGGCTTCTTAGCGTCGTAAGTAACTTCAAGAGTAATCTTGTTCTTAGCGTCTGCCTCTACTGTGTAAGTGAGGTCAGATGCAAGTGTGTTCTTGGTAGTCTTATCAGCGTCCTTGATGAAGCTTGCAAAGGCGAATGTAGCAGTCTCACCACAGCCTACTGTAGCTGTCTTAAGAGTCTTGGTATCTGCATCGATAGACTTGTTGTCGATAACAACGGAGGAAGCAGCACCCTTCATTTCAACCTTAGCGGAAGCAACGGAGTTAGCTCTTGCCTTCTTGGCATCCATATCGAAGAGCCATACATAAACTGTACCTGTCTGCTTGCCTGCTGTAAGAGTAACTGTCTTATCCTTAACAGCAACCTTAGCGATGTTCTTAACGGAAGCGTCGGAAACTACCTTACCCTTGTCGTCAATCTTAGGCTGTTCGTTCTTTTCAGTTACAACTGCAACATACTTGCCTGTAGCAGCTTCCTTAGCGTAAAGATTAACGGACTTATAGTCAACAGCTTTGTCGCCCTTAGTCTTAGTACCGTTTACATAAGCGAATACGCCTGCGGATGTAACTTCCTTAGAAGCAGCTTCGTCTGTGTAGAGCTTAGCTGCAGCTGTTTCGAACTTAGTAACTGTAACTGCGATAGTAACTGTTACGTCATCATCAGTCTTATCAGTTGTCTTGTTGTCGTCTGTGATTGTTACATTAGCTGTACCTGCTGCAATACCCTTTACAGTAACCTTAGTACCGTCGAGAGTAGCTGTTGCCTTAGCTGCGGCAGAGGATTCAGCCTTTAATGTACCAACCGCACCGCTGATTGTTAATACCTTGGATTCGTCAACTTCGATAGCAAGCTTGTTATCGGTTGCGCCCTTTACTGTCATAGCCGCAGAAACGGATGTTACTGCAGCACTCATAGCGATAGCCGCTGTTAAAACGGACGCTACGATTCTCTTAAATAATTTTTTCATAAGTATTCATCCTTTCCAGATATGAGAGCCTTTAGCCTCGAGAGCCTTAGCTCTCATCTTGGCCGTCTTCTTATAGGCTAATTTTACCATAAACCCCTTGAAAAATCAAGGGGTTTTATGGAATTTAGTTAGCTATTAAGCGATTTTCCTGTTATTAAGACTAATAATATTAGCCGAGTAACTGGAGAACGCCCTGAGGCTGCTGGTTAGCCTGTGCAAGCATAGACTGAGAAGCCTGCTGGAGAATGTTGGACTTAGTATACTTAATCATTTCCTTAGCCATGTCTGTATCTCTGATCTGAGATTCAGCAGCTGTAAGGTTTTCTTCAGTTGTTGTTAAGTTGTTAACTGTATGTTCGAGTCTGTTCTGAACAGCACCGAGCTCAGCTCTCTGAGTGGAAACTGTCTTGATAGCTTCGTCGATCTTGTTGATAGCGTCGTTAGCGTCATCCTGCTTGGAGATATCGAGACCGCCTACGCCAAGAGAATTAGCGTCCATATCAGCGATATTAACTGTTAATCTCTGGTCTTCAACACCGTTAGCACCGATCTGGAATGTTAAGCCTTCGCCGGAACCGAGGTTCTTATCAGCACCGAGACCTGCACCGTTTGCCATAGTGATGTCAACAGCTACACCCTTTGTCTGGATGAAGAGAACCTTATCACCGTCAGGGTTAGAAGCCTGGTCAGTTAATGTGATATCGTAATCGAGGCCGGACTTAGCAAGTAACTTTTCGAGGTCTTCTTCTGTGTATTCCTTGGTAGCAAGGTGGACGGTGTATTCGCCGTTCTTGATGCCTGTGCCTTCGTTATCGGTTTCAGCAGAATCTCTCTGTACCCATTCCTTACCTGCAGCAACGTCAGCAATAAGATGGAACTGACGAGTATCTTCGCCGTAGTTGTTAGCTGTAAACTGGATGTTATCAGCATACTTATCGTTCTGAGCAGCACCCTGAGTCATAAGGAATGCTGTAGCGTCAACCTGACCGGAGTCGGATCTGATACCAGTAGTAGTCTTGTAAGTTTCAGCATCAGAGAAAGTGAATACGCCATTCTTAAGATCTAATGCTACTTCGGGGATAGGAGCAGTCTGTGTAGTATCCTTAGCCTGTGTAGCGTTCTTGATTAAATCGTTGATCTGGCTCTGTGTGTAAGTTGTGCCCTTAACTAAGTTAAGAGTTAATGTTGTACCATTAGCATCCCATTCAGCGTTTTCTGCACCTGCACCGGAAGCTGTATCAGAAAGAGCAACGGAAACACCAGCGATGCTGGATGTTAATGTAGAACCTTCGAGAGAAAGGTTTGCTGTGATAACGGAACCATCCTGCTGTGCGTTAGCAGAGAGATATGCACCGTAACGGGGACCAAAGTCTGTGTTAGAGCCCTTAGCGCCGTTAAGAGAACCGTCGAGTAACTTCATTTCGTTGTATTCTGTAGCGTCAGAAATACGGTCGATTTCGCTCTTAAGAGCTTCAACTTCCTTCTGGATCTGGCTACGGTCTTCGTCTGTGTAAGTACCGTTAGCAGACTGAACGGAAAGCTCTCTCATTCTCTGGAGAATGTCTTCTGTTTCCTGTAATGCGCCTTCAGCAGTCTGGATTAAGCTGATAGCGTCGTTAGCGTTGTTTGTAGCCTGGGAAAGACCACGGATCTGTGAACGCATCTTTTCGGAGATTGCGAGACCTGCTGCGTTATCTGCTGCACGGTTGATCTGATAACCTGTAGATAACTTTTCTGTAGACTTGCTTAAGCCCGATACGTTCTTAGTCATAGCGTTGTTAGCGTTAAGAGCGCTAATGTTGTGCTGTACTACCATTCCCATAATGTTCCTCCTTGATTCTTAAGTTATCGAAATCCGTTCGATAACTCCTGTGGTTTTAGCTGTCTGCCTCTTGCTGACAGCTTTGATTGATTTGATTTGTGCTTGTTAGGTAAATTTGTTTTCGAAAACGTTGTTTTAACCTTTACATCTGTATTATCGGCGGGGTAGGGGAAAACTTTAGTAAAATTTAGAAAAATTTTTGAAAAAATTTCAATTTGTCTAAAATGCGGTATAAATTAGGCTCTCTATTGTGCAGTATTACCATAAAATAGCCCCTGTTTTCCCGAAAAATGCCCTTTTTAGTAAATTTAGACAGGATTTTTATTTCGAAGTCCTGCAATATTATTTAAAAAACAGCTTTTTTTCTTTTATAAATAAGTGTATAATATACTATTATATATAAAAGAAAGCGAGTGCAGAACATTTTGAAAAGAGAAGATTTGCGTAATATTGCGATAATCGCCCACGTTGACCACGGAAAAACCACCCTCGTTGATGAAATGCTTAAGCAGGGCGGCGTTTACCGTGAAAATCAGGCGGTAGTAGACCGTGTTATGGATAGTAACGCCCTCGAACGTGAAAGGGGAATTACTATTCTCGCCAAGAATACGGCGGTTATGTATAAGGATGTTAAGATAAATATTGTTGATACTCCCGGCCATGCGGATTTCTCGGGCGAGGTTGAGCGTATACTTAAAATGGTAAACGGCGTTCTTCTCCTCGTAGACAGCTTCGAGGGAACAATGCCCCAGACCCGTTTCGTTCTCCAGAAGGCTCTTGAACTGGGCCATCAGGTTATCGTCGTGGTAAACAAGACCGATAAGCCCGACGCAAGACCCAAGGAGGTAGTTGACGAGGTGCTTGAGCTTCTTCTCGACCTTGACGCTACCGATGAACAGCTTGAAAGCCCCGTTGTTTTCTGCTCGGGAAGAAACGGTACAGCTTCTCTTGACCCCGATACCATGGGCGAAAACTTTATACCCTTATTCGATATGATTTTAGAGCATATTCCTGCCCCTGAGGGTGACGAGGAGGACGAATTACAGGTACTCGTCTCCTCTATCGACTATAACGAATATGTGGGAAGAATCGCTATCGGTCGTGTTGAGCGTGGCGTTATAAAGCAGAATCAGGAGGTTATGGTCTGTGACTACCACGGACAGATCAAGCCCTTCCGTTCAAAAATCGTAAGCCTTTACCAGTTTGACGGTCTCGGCCGTGCGCCTGTTGACGAGGCTACTGTGGGCGATATCGTATGCTTCTCGGGTATCGAGGGCGTTACTATCGGACAGACTATCTGTTCCGTCAATAAGGTTGAGCCCCTTCCCTTCGTTAAGATAAGCGAGCCTACGGTAGAAATGACCTTCGCCGTAAACGACAGCCCCTTCGCAGGCAAGGAAGGTAAGTTCGTTACCTCCCGTCAGATAAGAGAGCGTCTCGAAAGAGAGCTCCTGAAGGACGTTTCTCTCCGTGTAAGCGAAAGCGACGAGCGTGACGCATACGATGTGGCTGGCCGTGGTGAAATGCACCTTTCTATCCTTATCGAAACCATGAGAAGAGAGGGCTATGAGCTTTCCGTAAGTACGCCCCGTGTTCTTTTCAAGGAGATTGACGGCGTAAAATGCGAGCCTATGGAAAAGCTTGTTATAGATGTTCCTGAAAGTGCAGTAGGTGCAGTAATGGAAAAAATGGGCGTAAGAAAAGCGGAATTACAGGAAATGCATCCTGTTGGAAACCGCACAAGGCTTGAATTCAAGATTCCTTCCCGTGGACTTTTCGGCTACAGAAGCGAATTTTTAACCGATACAAAGGGCGAGGGAATCCTCAATACCCTTTTCCTCGGATATGAGCCCTACATGGGAGATATCCCCGTAAGAACAACAGGCTCTCTCGTTGCCTTCGAACAGGGTACAGCCTCCGCCTACGGAATCTGGAATGTTCAGGACAGAGGAGCTATGTTCATAGACCCGGGTACTGACGTATACGAGGGTATGATTGTAGGCGTTTCCCCTAAGGCAGGAGACATAAACGTAAACGTATGTAAGAAAAAGCATCTTACCAATACCCGTGCAAGCGGAAGCGACGAAGCACTCCGACTTGTTCCTCCGAGACATTTAAGCCTTGAAGAAAGTCTCGAGTTTATTTCCGATGATGAGCTTGTTGAGGTAACACCGAAGAATATCCGCTTAAGAAAGCGTATTCTCGATAACGAAACAAGAGCAAAGGAAGAAGCCAAGAGAAGAAAGGCAAGCAACTGATAAATAATCAAGCAGGCTTCGATAGACACACGCAGACGAGGAAAAAGCCGCTGTAGGCGTATGCAGATACGGTAAGCGGCTTTTGACAAAGTAAGTAAAAATGCTTTCGCAGAGCCATTTGTGCGGCTCTGCGAAATTTCTAAATATTTATTATATTTTTTAAGTGTCAAACTCACATTTATCCGCATTTTTATGGTGCGTGGGTTTATCGACAGCCTGAACGCCCGAAGCAATACTGCTTCGGGCGTTATATTATAATCCTTTTTTTCCGAGAAGCTCTACGATACTTTTTAATCCGTCAACCGTGGAGGTAAGGGGAGAGGTAGCGAATTTTCCTCGGCTTACCGGCTCGGGAGTTTCGTCCGCCATCTGACGCAGGGACTGGGAAACTCTTTCGTTTACGGGGTCGCTGCTTTTCGCTCTTACGTTAGCGGACTGGAGCAGGAGAATATCACGGGTAAGCTTTTCTCCGAAAGCCTTCGTATACTCATGGATATTTTCGGGGCTTATTTTATCGTCATGATGTCTTATAAGCTGACAGATACTGTCGATTACGGGGTTAGCTGTGCTGTATTCGCTGAGAGCGCTTCTTGTAAGCATTATCGCTCTTTCGGTATGACCGTCGTAGGAGGTGAAATACTGTCTGTCTGCCGCACAGTCAACCTTTCCTGCCCCGTGGAATAAAAGTGCAAGCCTTATTTTAAGGTCGGGTACTGCATAGCCTACGGATTTTGCGGTATGCTCATACAGGGTGTATTCGTGGTAGCTGCTCTTCTGGTCGAAGTTTTCCTGCTCACTTAAAACAGGGAACAGGTGGAAGATAATCTTACTGAAGCTAAGGAGAGTTTCGGTAATATTCTTACCCATTATGATTTTCTCAAACCATTCCATAAGCTCAGCAGGCTCTATCCTATCAAGAAGCTCGGGGTTGTCCAGCATATTTTTCAGGGTCACAGCGGAAATTTCCGCTTCTCCTGCGGAATGCTTCAGCATAGCTTCAAGAATTGCCCTCGGATTACGCTCTAATGCAGGAATAATAGTTATAACGGGCTCCTTCTTGGACTTTCTTTTCTTTATGGGAGTTTCCGAAGCGGCAATAAAATTTTTCTCTCCCAGAGCCTTTAAAATAAGCTTTTCCTTGGAGATACATTTTACTCCGCCGCATTTGTCATAAAGTCCCGTAACATCGTTATAGGCTATAGCTTCAGCAGTAAAGGTGCGTCTTCTTAAATCGTCGTCAAGCTTTTCGCAGTAGATCGGTCGTCCGTTACCGTCGAAGCCCGAACGGAAGGGGGCTACCGAAATACCCATACCACCGTTTATTATTATAAGCTCGCCCTTATGGATAAGGTCGTCACGGGTCCTGTATTTTTCATCAAATATTTTCTCTATACGTCCGATTTCTGCGTCACATACTATATCGAAATCCATGGGCTTTTCGCCAAGAAGCATAGCCTTAACGCAGTCTCCCACCAGATAGGGAGTGTATGTATGAGCCTTAAGAACCTCGATAATTTCCGTTACCTGGGGCGGAAGGGTAAAAACTATATCACTCATTAACTCTGCTCCTCTTTAGTATCGGGAATGTTTCTGAAGCCCCAGCCGTCAACACCGCTTCTTCTTAATGCACCGAACATACGGATCTTGAAGCCCTTGTCCTTACGCTCCATTTCCGCAAGCCATTCCTTTGTAGCCTGTCTCTGTGTAGTTTTATCGGCGGGGCATTTCGATTTTACTACAGGGAACTGATTCCTGTTACAGCAGTTCTGCACCTTCTGTTCGGGGGCCAAAACCATGGGTCTTATCATGGTTATATTCTTTCTTGAAAGATATGTTACGGGGGCGAAACAGCCGATTCTTCCTTCCTTATGAAGGTTCATTATAAAGGTTTCGATTACGTCGTCATTGTGATGACCGAGAGCGATTTTGTTGCAGCCAAGCTCTACTGCCGCGTCGTGGAGAGCTCCTCGCCTCATCTTCGCACATAAAGCACAGGGGTTCGATTCCTTACGGATATCGAAGATTACCTCGCCTATATCGGTACGGATAACCTTATATTCCACGTCAAGCTCCCTGCACATTTCGGCAATAGGAGAAAAATCCGTGTCCTTTCCGCCGAAACGCATATCGAGAGTAACTCCGATAATTTCGAATTTATGCTCGGAGAAACGGCGATAGCCTGCCAACGAATTGAGTAACACAAGACTGTCCTTACCGCCCGAGATACCAACGGCGATTCTGTCGCCGTCCTGTATCATGTCGAATTCCTGATCCGCCTTGCGGACATATCCTAACATTCTTCTCATAGTCGGTTATTTCCATTTCATAGAGATATCGAAGGCGCTTACGCTGTGGGTGAGTGCACCGAGGCTTATGATATCAACGCCTGTTTCCGCTACCGAACGGATATTTTCCAGGGTGACGTTTCCGCTTGCTTCAAGCTTTGCTCTTCCTGCGGTAATTTCTACTGCCTTCTTCATATCCTCACAGCTCATATTATCCAGCATGATTACATCAGCGCCTACAGCAAGAGCCTCGTTAAGCTCCTCAAAGCTTCTTGTCTCCACTTCTATCTTAAGCATGTGACCTGCTCTTTCGCGGAGAGCCTTTACTGCGGCAGTAATACCGCCGTAAGCGTCAATGTGGTTATCCTTAAGCATTGCGGCGTCAGAAAGATTATAGCGGTGGTTTTTTCCGCCGCCCATAACTACGGAATATTTCTGGAGAGGGCGAAGTCCGGGAAGAGTCTTTCTTGTGTCGCAAATTGAAGCGTTCGTACCCTCGATAAGTCTTACGCATTTATTCGTATAGGTAGCGATACCGCTCATGTGCTGGAGAAGGTTGAGTGCAGTACGCTCGCCCTTCAGAAGTGCGGCTGTATTACCCTTGAATTCCGCGATAAGGTCGCCCTTGAATACTTCGTTTCCGTCCTCGGTATGGCGTGTTATTTCAATAGAGGGGTCAAGAAGCTCAAAAACTCTGAGGGCTACGTCAAGTCCTGCGATAACGCCGTCAGCCTTAGCAATAAAGTACGCTTCTGAGCAGTCCTTCGGGCTTATAAGAAGGTCTGTTGTGCTGTCGATGTAATTGATATCCTCGTTAAGAGCAGTTTTGATGATATCGTCGATGTAAAACTGTAATAATTTCATTGTTGTTTCCTTTCATGCTTTATATATAATATAGTATAGGGGTTAAATTTCTATATCTGTCTGATATTTGTCCTCGATAAGAATAATTTCGTTATTGTATTCTTCTGCACCACGGAGATAAAGGTTATTTTCCCTTATAAGCTCTTCCATTGTAATGTCGGAGGGGAAAAGCCGCTGTTCAATATCATTTTCATGGCTTATGATATCCCCGAAACGGCTTCTTATATACTTTTCCGTCATTACGATAAAAAAGCATTTTATATCCACAAGATAATTGCTATCGAAATCCTTTTTCCAGTCAAAGGGAACGTAACAGCCTTCGACTATAAGATTCTGCTTGTTTTCGATTGCTGTTTTTATAATTTCCTTTGCGATTCCCCAGAGATAGGGGGTTAGCTCCCTGTCGTCCTCAGGGGTCAGGGAAGTGTTTCCGCTTCGTATAAGCCCCATTTTAAGAAGGTCAAGGGACAGGTAAGGGAATTTATACTTTTCGAGAAGCCTTTGCGACAGAAGCGTTTTTCCTGTATGGCTTGCTCCGCTTATTATAATAATCATCAGACAATTTCCTTAAGGATAATATAAGCACAGGTAGCTATCGAAAGAGCCTCGATATAATCAGAGGTAAGCTTGAAATTGCCCTTTTCGAGAGTTTCCTTTATTTCGGTAACTCTTCCGAAGGATTTTTTTGCTTCCTCGATATCGGGAACTACAAAATAAGCCTTCTGCATAATATGTCTGATTTCGGTTCTGAGTCCTGAGGGAATATCCTCTCCGCCGGGATTTCTTACTGAATGTTCAACGGGAATATTATCCGACTGGGGAGCGGTTGTCTCGTTGATTTTTTCGGCGATGAGTCTTGAGAAAACGAGGGCTTCAAGGAGTGAATTGCTGGCGAGGCGGTTTATACCGTGAACGCCTGTGTGAGCGCATTCACCTGCCGCATAAAGTCCCTTTACGGTAGTAGCTCCGTTTCCGTCAACGGTTATACCGCCCATGAGATAATGCTGACAGGGGTATATCGGGATAGGCTCCTTAGTCATGTCGTAACCCTTTTCCAGCACTCTTTCATAAATCATAGGGAAGCGTTTCTTTACGAATTCGCTGTCCTTATAGGAAATATCAAGGAAGAATTCATCGCTTCCGATAGCCTTCTGTTCCGCCATCATGCATTTCGATACAACGTCACGGGGAGCAAGCTCCTTACGTTCAGGCTCATATTTATGCATGAAGCGTTCCTTATTTCCGTTGAGAAGGTATGCACCCTCTCCTCGTACAGCCTCGGAAACCAGGAAGCATTCCCTGTTTTCACGGTCAGCGAAGGCTGTGGGGTGGAACTGGATATAGTTAAGGTGCTTTATTTCCGCACCAAGATTATAGGCGAATTGGATGCCGTCTCCTGTTGCTATTGCCGAATTTGTGGTAAAATCGTAAATTCTTCCTATTCCACCTGTTGCAAGAATGATAGCTTTTGTAGTATAATAAGACCAGCAGTCGCCGTGGAGTACCGTAACATAGAAATCCTCTCCGCTTTTTTCAAGGCCTACAAGGTGGCGGTTTTCAAGGATATCAACGTTTTCAAGCTTCTTGACTCCGTCGATAAGGCTTTTTACAATTTCATAGCCTGTGCTGTCCTTGTGGTGAGCGATTCTGTGGCGGGAATGTCCGCCTTCAAGGGTAAGGTCGATAGAGCCATCCTCCTTACGGTCGAACTCCACGCCGTATTTAAGCAGGTTCTTTACATCCGTAGGCCCCTGTTCAACCAGAATTTTAAGGTTGTCCATGTCGTTCTTATAGCCGCCTGCGATAAGGGTATCCTGGATATGAAGCTCATAGCTGTCGTCCTTTTTATCCATAACTGCGGCTACACCGCCCTGAGCAAGAGCAGAGTTACAGAGTGTAAGCTCCTTCTTAGAGAGCATAAGAACGCGGAGATTCTTATTAAGGTTAAGAGCCGCATAAAGACCCGATACTCCCGAGCCGACTATGATAACATCGTACTTGTTGAAATGCACGTTATGCATATATTACCTCCAGAAAGGAATTATTTTATGAACGTAAACGAAAAGGATAAGGAGCCTGTTAAGGCTATACTTGCCGCCCTCGATACGGGCGAATATGACGTTGAAGCCTCTGTGGACGAGCTTGCTGAGCTGGCGAAGACCGCCAATGCCGAAATTGTGGCAAGAGTAATCCAGAAGCGTCCCTCTGCCGACAGTGCAACCGTTCTCGGTGAGGGTAAGATTGAAGAACTTGCGGAGCTTGCAGAAAGCCTTGATGTAAAGCTCATAATTTTTGATACAGAGCTTACTGCCAGCGAGATAAGAAATATCGAGGATATAGTAAACGTCAGGGTTATTGACCGTACTATGCTTATTCTTGATATTTTCGCCGCCCGTGCGGTTTCCAACGAGGGTAAGCTTCAGGTAGAGCTTGCACAGCTTCGTTACCGTCTTCCGAGGCTTATGGGTATCGGACGCTCTCTTTCCCGTCTTGGCGGCGGTATAGGAACCCGAGGCCCCGGTGAAAAACAGCTTGAAACCGATAAAAGACATATACGCCGCAGAATAGAAAAGCTTGAAAGCGACTTGAAGGAGCTTACTACCAGAAGGAATTTCTCACGAAGCCGCCGTAAAAAGGACAACATCCTTACCGGCGCTATAGTGGGATATACCAATGCGGGGAAGTCAACTCTTTTAAATCGCCTTACTGACGCGGGAGTTTTAGCCGAGGATAAGCTTTTCGCTACCCTCGACCTTACTTCGAGAGCGATAGAGCTTCCCGACGGAAGAAGTCTCACTCTTATAGATACAGTAGGTCTTATAAGACGCCTGCCTCATCATCTTGTTGAAGCTTTCCGCTCAACGCTTGAAGAAGCGGCCTGTGCCGACATAATAATACACGTTTCGGATATTTCCGATCCTGAAGCGGCAGACAAGACTCTTACCACACAGAAAATTCTTGCGGAGCTTGGCTGCGGTGAGATTCCCGTCGTGAACGTGCTTAACAAATCGGATCTCGTTGATTACGATATTCCCGAGGATGATACTACCGTAAAAATTTCCGCAAAAAGCGGAAAGGGACTTGAAAGAATGCTTGAGCTTATAGCTAAGAATCTTCCCGAAAGCTCAAAGAGAATGAAGCTTCTTATCCCCTACGATAAGGCAGGTCTCGGAGCCGAAATACGAAGTGGCGGAGGTAAGGTTTTCAGCGAGGAATACACCGAAAACGGAATACTTACCGACGCTCTTGTGGATGTAACTCTTATAAAAAGAGCGGAAGAATACGAAATAAAGGATTAAAACCTGTTTCCCTTGGTGCGAAAAGTCCCAAGGGAATTTTTATTATTGGCTGTTTCCGTAAACGACAACCTTGTTTCTGCCTGAATTCTTGGCAGTATACAGCGCGGCATCGGCATTTTTGATATCAGTATGGCTATCGCCGCCTGTGTATGAGGAAACACCGATGGATATTGTGGTGCTGCAAACGCCGTTGTCGGAGGATTCTACTTTTTCTCTTATCTTTTCTGCGATTCTTGCGGCATTATCTTCCGAACAGCCCGGCATAACTATGAGGAATTCCTCACCACCCCAGCGTATTACGCTGTCGGTTTCGCGGACATTGCTTTTCAATATGCCTGCCAGCCAGATGAGCACCTTATCGCCTGATTCGTGACCGAATTCATCGTTTACCTTCTTGAAAAAGTCGATATCTATCAGAAGCAGGCTTATATCAAGTCCGGAGAATTTGGTGATAGCCCCTGTTTTTGAATCTATGAATTCCTTGAACTTGTTTCTGTTGTAGACCTGGGTGAGCTGGTCATGGATAGCCATGTGCTTAAGTCTGTCCTTGTCGAAATAATGCTCGGAATATACCGCCTGCATCATATAGTGCATAGCCGCCGTCGCCAGAATACAGGGCAGATTGAACATATACATCATTTCCACGTTTTCATAATGTATAAACATATCTGCTACAGCAATATCCACAATCATGAATGAATGTGCAGCTGCGGTATATCTGAAGGGAGCGGCGAAGCCTGCGCACACAAATATCAGGTTCATTATAATCATACCGGGAATAGCGAACTGTCTGTCGGGAAGCAGATATGTAGCCCAGCAGGTACACCATATTATGATATGCACCATAAGATATGACGAGGAAATCATGATCCGATAATCCGATATCTTACGGGATAACACAATATACGCAATAAACGGGATAATAACAATAGCTCTCGGGAGAAGCGTTTCAAAGGCGAAGTGCCCGAATATACTGCAGTCTGTAACGAAAAACGAAATATATGCCAGCGTCGCAACGGTTATCATTCGGTTGTTGAACTGCTTGTAATAATCATATTTGGACTGAAAAAAGTTTCGTCTTTCATCTTTTGTGAGAGCTTTAAGGTTTATTTTATCCATCCTACGAAATCCTTTCGATAAAATGAAGTTTTGAGCTTATGATACATCAGTAATCAGTTGCCAAGTACAACCTCACAGCCGCCAAAGGGTCTTATCTTAAGAACATGACAGCTGTCCTTTCCGAAGACCTTTTCCATTTCCATCTTGAATTCCTTTATAAGCTCAAAGGGTACGAAGGCCTGAATTGTTCCTGCGAAGCCGCCGCCGTGAACTCTTGAAGCACCCTTTCTCTGGAGTGCGTATTCGGCAATATTAAGTCCGATACTGAGGCCCTGATGCTTTACATCGGAGCTTGAATAAACGTTCTGTAAGTACTTGTAGGAGGAGTTTCCGCTTTCGTTTACGGAGTCGAGGAAGGCCTGAAAATCGTTGCGCTTGAGAGCGTTTGTAAGCTTGTCTACACGCTTGTTTTCCTCGAAGAAGTGAATGGCTCTTAAAACGGCACGGTCGCCGAACTTATCGCGGAGAATGTTTATGTTAAGGATGATATCCTGCTTACAGATCTGACGAAGGGTTTTAACGGAGAAGTATTCCGCAATAGCCTTCATTTCCTGGGGGATAGCGGCATAATCGGGAGTAAGGTCGGCGTGGTCGCCCTTTGTGTCAACGATACATAGTGCATGACCGAAGCTGTCAAAATCAACGTTGATATTTTCGATGATAGGGCTGTCGGTATCCTTGAAGTCGATACTTACGAAGCCGCCTACCGAGGAAGCCATCTGATCCATAAGTCCGCTGGGCTTTCCGAAGTATACATTTTCCGCGTACTGGGCAATCTGAGCAATCTTTATGGGATGAACCTTGCCCTCGTTATAGAGATAGGAGAAGATTGTTCCGATAAGAACCTCAAAAGCCGCAGAGGAGGAAAGACCCGAGCCCTTAAGAACATTGGACACGGTGTAGGCCTTGAAGCCGCCTGTCTTGAAGCCTCTGTCCCTGAAGCCCTTGGAAACGCCTCTTAAAAGAGCGTCGGCGGTATTCTTTTCGCTTTCTCTTACGTCGAGGTCGCCGAGCTCTATTCTGTTTTCGTCGAAGCCCTCGGACTTTATAACAGCCACAGGCTCATCAATAGGCTCAACTATTGCCACGATATCAAGGTCAACACCTGCCGCAAGAACCTTTCCGCAGTTATGGTCTGTATGGTTGCCGCCTACTTCAGTTCTTCCGGGAGCGGAGAAAATACGGATGTTTTCGCCTTCGGAGGAGAAATATTCCTTGTATGCCTTTATTGCGCTTTCATAGCGTAAACGCTGTGAAGCGAGAGCTTCTTCCTTGTAAAGAATATCGAGGGTAGCGGTAATGGGGTGATTAGCCATTTTATGAAACCTTCCTTTTTAATTATTCATCATATTTTTCGCTGTAGAACATGTGCTCTGCCTTACGTCTGTGGGAATGAACGCTCATTACCAGTCCGACAGCCACATACAGCGATATAACCGAAGTACCTCCCGCACTCAGAAAGGGGAGAGGGATTCCTATAACGGGCAGTACAGCCAGAGCCATACCGATATTTATAACGCTATGGGAAAAAATCATAGCGAAAACTCCTGTGCAGATATAGCGGCCGAGATTATCCTTAGAGCCGCTTCCTACAGAGAGAGTCTTAAGACAGAGGGAAGCCAGCAGCACGATAGTAACGACGCATCCCACAAAGCCAAGGGTCATTCCTATATAGGAGAAGATAAAGTCTGTATCAATTTCAGGGACATAGGTATATTTATCGCTCCCGAAGATTCCAAGCCCTGTGAGCTGTCCCGAGCCGAGGGCTTTTTTACCCAGCCATTGCTGATTGTATATACCAAGTATCTCAGCCTGCTGCATTTCCTCGTCAAAAAGCACCTGAAAACGCTTAAGCTGATGAGGCTGCATGAAATAATTCCATACTACATATATAAGCGGCGGTACCGCCAGAAGGGCAGCCAGCATGTATTTCCAGGATAAGCCCGCCGCAAAGAGCATGGCAACAAAAATAAAGATAAATACAAGAGCCGAGCCGTCGTCCCCCTGTTTCATTATTATAAGGGTGGGTACTGCACCGTGGATACAGAGAAAGAGTACATTGAGAGGGTCGTTGACCTTACTTCCGCATTTATGAAGATGGGTTGCAAAGGTCATGATAAAGGCGATTTTCAGTATTTCCGAAGGCTGGAACTGGATAAAGCCCAGGTTGAGCCAGCCGATATCGTCGGCGCCGTCAACGCCTCGTCCCAGAGGGGTAAAAACCAGAAGGGAGAGAATTACTGCCACGGGGGTATAGGTCCACCATATTTTAGAGATAAAGTTATAATTTACTCCCGAAAGTATAAGAGCGGCGATAACGCCTATCACCATGGCGACAGTCTGGGTCTTCCATTGGCGCGAGGAAACGTAATTGCTTATATCGTTAAGGTTAAGGGTATAAAGTAGGAATATTCCGAAAACCGTTATAATAATGCAGAGGAGAAGCAGAAGCTTATCCATCCGCTTGAAATAATCAAGGGTCAGAGCGAAAAATCTTTTCATATTATAAACCATTAGTGCTTTGAATGTATACAATATTATTATATACCAAAAAGCTGTTGTTTGCAATATTTTTTCTTGAAAAATACGATTTTTCAGAAATAAAAACTGCCAGGCTGTTTATATAGCCCGGCAGTATCTTATTATTACAATATGTCAAGAAAGGATGATAATATGTTCATGGCTTTTTTTCGTTCGTCGGGAGAAAGAGACGACAGTTTACGAAGGAAGTCCTGCTGTTCACGGGAAAGGTCTCCTGCGGAGAGTCCTGATTTCACGTTTGTGATTCCTGCTAAGTAGTCGAGACTTACGTTATAATATTTCGCAAGCATTATAGCACGTTCAAAGGATATTTCGTTGGCGCCTTTTTCATATAAGCCGTAATACTGGGGAGTTGTTCCCAGATATTCCGCAAGGTCGGTCTGTTTTTTATCGTTATCCTCTCGTAAATCTCTTATCCTTGGATAGTAAGCCATAATTTCCCCTCCTTACCGTCACATTATATCACAAACAGTTGATTTTTCACGGTAAGCAATTATATTTTATTATATAAATTTGTATAATAACAAAATTTTGTTATATTTTTCCGGAATGACAATGTAATATAGTTGAGGAGGAAGCTGACTCTGATTTCGTAAGCAATAATATAAAACACTCCGCATCAATGATACGGAGTGTCTGACTGCAATATGAGCAATAATTATGCCTTGTTGATAGAACCGAATAATTCCATCTTTTCCTTAACAGTAGCCTTGATAGCTTCGAAGCCGGGAGCGAGAAGCTTTCTGGGGTCGAAGCCCTTGCCCTGCTGGTCCTTACCTTCTTCGATGTACTTTCTTGTAGCTTCCTGGAAAGCAAGCTGGCATTCTGTATTAACGTTGATCTTAGCTACGCCTAAGGAGATAGCCTTCTTGATCATGTCAGCGGGAATACCTGTACCGCCGTGGAGTACGAGGGGCATATCGCCTACCTTATCCTTGATAGCTGCGAGTGTATCGAAGGAAAGACCTGCCCAGTTTTCGGGGTACTTACCGTGGATGTTACCGATACCTGCTGCGAGCATTGTTACGCCGAGGTCAGCAACCATCTTACATTCAGCAGGGTCAGCACATTCGCCTGCGCCTACTACGCCGTCTTCTTCGCCGCCGATAGAACCAACTTCAGCTTCGAGGGAGATTCCGAGAACTTCACAAGCGTTTACGAGAGCTGTTGTCTTAGCGATGTTTTCTTCGATAGGATAGTGAGAACCGTCGAACATAACAGAAGAGAAGCCTGCGTTGATACAAGCCTTAGCGCCTTCGAAGGAGCCGTGGTCGAGGTGGAGAGCTACAGGAACTGTGATGCCGAGCTCGTTGATCATGCCCTTAACCATGCCTACGATTGTTGTGTAACCGCACATGTACTTTCCTGCGCCTTCGGAAACACCGAGGATAACGGGGGAGTTGCATTCCTGTGCTGTGAGGAGGATAGCCTTTGTCCATTCAAGGTTGTTGATGTTGAACTGACCAACTGCGTACTTGCCCTCACGAGCCTTGTTTAACATTTCTTTTGCTGAAACTAACATTGGATTTACTTCCTTTCATATTTCATAATTTAACAAAATTATTCTACCATATATTGAAAAAAATTGCAATACCATATCCGCAAAATTATTCGGACACCTTACGGACAATGGATATAGGAGTCTGCTGTGAACACTGGTCATGAGGATTATCACGGAATACCTGTTCGCCGAAGGCAATAGGCATATCCTGTCTGCTTCTACCGAGAACGGTAGCGGCAATATCGTTTGCGTCAATGATGATTACGTCACAGCCGCAGTGCTTTGAGAGCTCGGCTGCCGCCTCATCGGGCTTATCGGGAGCCATTTTTGCGTAGTTGTTATAGGGGGGAATAGTATAGTCGCAGGGTCCGTCGATAGCTCTTGCCTTCATTCCGCATATATTATAGAAAACGCCCTTCTTACCGAAGACTTTTCCGATAGCCGCACAGAATGCAGCCCAGAGAACCTTGGGGCGGCCTACCTCGCGGATACAGAGCTCCATTGTTTCGGGCATTCCGAGACCGATTCCGTAATTTGTCTTTACTACAAAGCGGCTTAAGAACTTAGCGAGGCGTGAAACCTTTATTTCGTCAAGACGGAAGGCACGACCCTGAGTGATTGCGATAATCTTTTCGGAAATGATTACGGTATCCCCCTCCATTAAATAGGGGCATACATATTTATCGAGAACGTCGGTCATAACGTCCTCCTTCATGATAACATGAGTTTTTATGGGATAACGGGCGTAGGTACCGAAATCTGTGTCTATGGTAAGGTTTTTACCTTCGTTGGGTACGAAAGGCATCTCCATTCTTTATCATTCCTTTTCTTTAATTTACCGTATAATTATACCACTCACGCAAATATTAGTCAACAATAATATTGCAAAAAAATTGTTTATGTGTTATAGTATTTATTGTAAGTATGTTCATAAACAGTTTTGTCTATTAAAAGGGAAGTAATCATAATGAATACACCTATACATGATTTTCTGTATGAATACAGCCTTAAGCGTCCTGTGAGATGTCACATGCCCGGCGGAAAGGGAAGAAACTATCCCTTCGACATTACCGAGATTAAGGATGCAGACTGTCTTTATGAGGCTACGGGTATAATCGGGGAAAGCGAGGATAACGCCGCCCGTCTTTACGGCTCGGGTGCAGTATGCTATTCCTGCGGCGGAAGTACGCTTTCTATCCAGACTATGCTTGCTCTCGCAAAAAGAATAACGGGAAAAGGTACGGTTATAGCAGGTCGTTATTCCCACAGAAGCTTTATAAACTCCTGCATTATGCTTGACCTTAAGCCCAAATGGGTTTATCCCGAGAGATTTTTAAGCTCTGAGATTTCCCCCGAGGAAATTGAACGTGCCATAGATGAGGATACTGCGGCGATATTTATAAACAGTATCGACTATTACGGCGGAATGTCCGATATAAAGGGAATATCCCGTGTATGTAAGGAGAAGGGAGTCCTTCTTCTGGTGGATAATGCCCACGGAGCATATACTGTTTTCACAGGCAATCACCCGATAACTCTGGGCGCCGATATGTCGGCAGACAGTGCTCACAAGACTCTGCCTGCCCTTACAGGTACAAGCCTACTGCACCTTAAGGATAAAGAGCTTAAGCCTCAGGCTAAGGAGATTATGGCTCTTTTCGGCAGTACAAGCCCCTCCTACCTTATGCTTGAAAGTCTTGACCTCTGCAACAATTTTGTCGAAAGAGGAGAAGGCGTGGCGAAGGAAATGATAAAGCGTATTTCCGACCTAAAGAACAAGCTTCTTCAGAGAGGAATTATCCTGAGGGAAAGCGACCCCATGAGGATTACGATAAACGCCAACAGGCACGGCTATACGGGCTTTGATTTTGCTGAGGAACTGAGAAATTCGGGCGTTGAATGTGAAATGTGTGATGAAAAGTACGTTGTACTCCTTTTCTCCGTGGCACAGCCCCCTGAGGATTTTGATAAGGTGTTCAATGCTACGATTGATATAAGAAAAAAGCTCAATATCAAATCTCAGGGAAGGAATATTATCACTCCTGTGGCTGAAATGCTGCCCCGTGAAGCCTTCTTCTCGGAAGCTGAAACCGTTCCGCTCAGCGAGGCAACAGGAAGAATATGTTCGGGTATAGTATGCCCATGTCCGCCCTGTATTCCCATGGCAATGCCCGGCGAAATCATAAGCGATGAGCTGGCGGCACTTCTTAAGAAGTATAACGCCGAGGAAATAAGAGTTGTTAAATAAGTTTACGGCAGTACCTTTGAGGTACTGCCGTTTTTGTGTGTAAATAAACGACCCTGCCCTAAAGTAAGGTCGTATTTTTAATATTCCAAAAGGCGTAAACAGATCAAGCGTCAGCCTCTTCCCAGTTATGCCAAACGTTCTGGACATCATCATTATCTTCAAGGTTTTCGAGAAGTAATGTCATCTTCTTGATGTGGTCTTCATCGGTAAGAGTTGTGTATGTAGAGGGAACCATAGCGGGTTCGGCGTTCTGAAAATATCAAAATTATGTTCTACGTTTATCATAATTCAATATTGCTTATTTTCCTTAACTGAGATTAGTTTATCATAACTCAGAGCCTTTTGTCAAGGTTTGAGTGATGACATACGAAAAATATTTTACTCTGTTACAAGATTATATCAACTTAATAACAACAAAAGAACAAGTTTAAAACATAAAATATCAACTCAAAAACAACATTTTAACATCTTTTAAACAACTTTCAAATCCTTTTGTAATGCGGTTTTAAGCTGATTTAAAATAAAAGTAGATGATTTTGTGATGTGTACCATTATAATGACCTGTTTGGCGATAGTGCGTGTTATAATATAAGTACAGTAAAGGTGAGGAACACAAAAGCCCACCGAAACTGAATAATTTATTTTTTAGGAGGACATTATCATGTCAAACATCAACATCAACTTTAAGGCTCACACAATCGAAATCACAAAGAAGTTTGCTACTTTAGCTCAGAAATTCAAATCTGAACAGTACGAGGAATTAAAGGAAGCCCGTGCAGAATTTCCGAATTATAAGATTGTAATCAAGTCAAGCAAGAGCAAAAGCAAGTTTAAGGGCTTGAACTACGAATATATGGAAAACTATATTGCAGACCACGATAATGCAGAAGCAATTCGTGCTGAATATGATAAGCAAAGAGAAATTGCAAAATGCTATTCTTCCCTTAAGGCTTATAACACTATTAAAGGATGGTTTTTAGAAAAATATCCTGAGGTTAAAGAATTTGGAGAAAAGAAAACTGACAACAGCAAAGAAGAAACCGCCAAGAGCGAAACAACCGCCATTAAAATGAGCGGAGGCAAGGAAATCGCATAAGAAAGGAATAATAACAATGAAAAACGCTATTAAGATTGATTTTATTAACAACACTATCATTATGACAAGAGAATTTGCAAAGCTTGCTTCCGATGTTCGCAGTCAGGAATATTCAATGTTACAGAAGGCACGCAGTAATAACCCTGAATATTCTGTAAAAGTGCGTACAATCAAGAAGAATCCCAACAAGGAAACCTACAAGGGACTTACATACGCCTATATGGAAAGATATATAATTACACACGAAACAAGAGAACAGGCAACAGAAACCCTTACTAAGCTTGCGGAAATGTATCAGCTTGCACAATGTCGCAGAAACGGCTACGGCTATGCCACTATCAAAAGGTGGTTTTTAACAAGATACCCCGATGTTGAAAAATTCGGGGTTGACGAAGCTATGAAGCGTGCAGAAGAAGCAAGAGAAAAGGCGGAAGCAACAGAAGCGGAAGCTACAACCGCAGAAGAAAAGGCGGTTGCATAAATTAAAGGAGGACAAAAATATGGAAACATTTCCTAATCAGAACAGAATAACAGTTTTTAAAGCACCGTTAAACAACAATTTCATAGGAATAAATAAGGAAGCTTGGATGTCTGCAAGTCGTGATTTAGGGGCAATAGGTGTTCAGTTATATACATACCTCGGTTCTTTTAGTGATGGCTATACATTTGCCTTATCATATCAGGCGGTAAATAATGCAACAGGAATAAAGAAATCATCATACTATAAATATCTTAAAATTCTTGAAGAGAAAGGATATCTCAAATATGTAGGTAGCAATTTGTATTATTTTAATGAAATACCTGAAAAAGAAAAGAACAGCGGAAGTCCGTCAAACGGAAGTGCGAATCCGCCTGATGAACTTGAAATTCCGCAAAATGCACGCATAATTCCGCAAAACAATACAGATAGTCTGCAAGGTAATAGAGAAATAAATATAAATAATGAAAAGATATCCTCCATAGATAATGGAATAGATAGAGAGCCGAAAGAGTTTGTATTTTGAACAAAACCAGTTAATCTTCCTCTTTTGTTTTTCATAAATGACAAGAAAACAAAAGAAGGAGATGAAACTATGAATTACTTTGATTTAATGGAAGAACATATCCAGAAGATACGCAAAGCAAGCGGAGTAACAATAGAAAACGACATAAGCGAGCAACATAGAAGAATGGCAAGACAGTTTTATGAAGAAAGAGCAAAACAAGCCGAAGCAAAAGAAAAGCAAGCAGAGCGAGAGAAACTTAAAAAGGAAATAATAAAAGAACTAACACCTACAATAGCAAAGGAATTAAAGAAAATCTTTAAATAAAATAAGCGGTAATCCGTACAAACTCAAAGGAGATTTGCGGATTGCCGCTTTTCGCTTTTTTATCGTGAATTTCCGTAACTCTTGCAAAAGTAAAAACCGCCGAAAACAGCCAAAAACCGTAATTTCAGATAAAATCACAGTTTGGAGAGGGCGGAGGTCACGTCAGGGCGATAATTTATAGCGAGTGTGGGGCTTCCCGAAAGGGTAGCCCCCTATATGAATTTATCAGGATTGTGTATGTTTGAAATAAGTGTATCAATACTGTTTTTTATATTTTGAGGCAGAATCCGCCATTCTTTTATATGTGTGTACTCTTGTTCTGTCAGTAGTACCGAATCTGCTTTGTCTGTTTGTTTGCGGATTTCGGTATTGCCTATGAGGTAATCAACGGAAACATCAAATATTTCAGATAGTTTTATAAGAGTTGATATATCAGGTTCGTTAGCTGTTTTTTCATATTTGAAAATAGCCTGTTGTGAAATATTAAGCATATCAGCGAGCTTTTGTTGTGATATACCTTTTTCTTCTCTTAACAACCGTAAGTTTTTAACCATAACTACCTCCTGCTGTATTATTAGCTTTATTTTAGCAGATATTAAGCGGAAGATAAAAAACCGTTTAGTTGTTGACAACAACTTTACGTTGTGATATAATACAACTAATGGTAGTTATAGATGTTTTATACTTAATATTACATCTTTTTTACGTGTAGTATACATCTTTGAAACATCTTTTTACATCTGTTAGGAGGAATTAAAAAATGACAGTAATAGCTTTCATTATAATGATTGCATTTGGTTTTGTTTTTTACTTTTCAATAATTGGTAGAACAAAAGTAGGAATGTTATTATCGGCTTGTGGTTGCTTTGGTGGTATTCTTATTGGGATTGGAGCAAATAACAATTATGATATGGTGATATTTGGATGGTTGCTTGTTGCAGTAGCGGTTATAGGGTTCATTATAGCATTTAAACATGATGAGAAAATTGAAAAAATGAATGCTGATATAGAACGAAAGGAAAAAGAAAGAGCAGAAGAAATTGCAAGAGAAGAAAAAAGAAAAAGAATCGCTATTTCAATATATAAAAAATGTCGTGAAAAGTCTATTGATATTAATGAAGTTCATTTAAAATCGTTGCTTATGATTACAAAAATTCATAATATTAATGATATAGAACAAGCGAAAGAGTTATATTTATTAGGTAAAAGATTGGTTTCTGAAGAGGAAAAGAAAGAGCTTGAAATAAAAATAGCTAAATTAAGGGATAGTGATACAGAACGCTTTAATAAAGAAAAAGAAACAGCTTTACTTTACGGTAAAGGAAAATACACAGGTTTTCTTGAAGCGGAATTAGCTATGGCTCAGGTTGGTTTAAAAGGTGCAGAGTATTTAAAAAAAGTTGGTTCAAGTAATTCGAATTATAATGCACAAAAGCAAGATTGGGCGATAGCAGGCGGTTTAGCTAGCGGATTTGCAGGTGGAGTAGCAGGTGTTTCTGCCGCTTTGGATGCACAACAGCGAAATGCTAACGAAGAATATCGTGCTTCACAAATAAGAGAACAAGGCAGACAACAAGTGTCAAGTGGTATTAGTTATGGTGTTCATTTTGAAGGCGAAGCGAAAAAATATGCTGAAATGCTTGATAAAATCAATGACAAAGTTATTGATACCGAAAACGTAAATGAAAAGTTTGAAATGCTAGAGTTTACAAAATTAGAATGTAGAGTTAAAAAAAGTAAAAATATTGAAATAACGGGCATTTGTAAAATAAAAAAGCAACCAAAACTTTTAGGCGGCGAAGCTATTTTAGATGGAGCGGTTAAAATAAATGTTTATAATTCACAAGATAAATTTGTTGGTTATGGATATTATTCGCCTAGTAAGTTTGAGGGAAAAAGCTTAAAGGACTTTAAATATTTAGGTTTTCCAGTTTATGCCTATGATTTTTCATCAATTTGTATTGTTAATGGTTATGCTGATGAAAATGAAATATATACTTGTAAAATAGAGCCTGTACATTTATGGCTTATTGAAAGTTAATTTCCTTTTTCTATAATAATTATACCAAAAAATCTCATAACATTCAAAAATGCGGTTATTCTCAATAAGAGAGTAACCGCATTAGTCATTTGTAAACTTGAAACTTTAAAAAATCTTTGTTATAATATATACAGAGAAGAAAAGTTGAGGGTTTAAAAATGGAAGAAAAAAGCAACAACAGAGAAAACAGCGGAAGAAAATACAATCAGAGAATGAAACCATATCTGATTTTACAGTACCTTTTGCGAAAAACAGATAGAGAACATACAGTTTCCGCTGAAAAAATAGCAAAGGATTACCTTATAGCCGAATGCGGAATTTCAGCAGAACGTCGTTCTATCTATAATGATATTAAAGAAATCAATATTGCTATGTATATAAATGAGTACGGCGGGGATGTAGAAGAAGCGGAAGAAGCTATTGCCAACGGCGAATTTGAATTTATAGTATATGATAAGCATAAAAAGGGCTTTTATGTTGCAGAAAGACATTTTGATGTTGATGATATGCGATTGTTGGCACAATGCGTATATTCAACCAAATTTGTATCAAAAGCCAAGGCGGATAAACTGATAGATGTTATATGTGATTTTGTAAGCGAATATGAAGCGGAAACTATAAGGCAGGATTCTTTCCTTACAGACAGAATAAAGGTAAATAACAACCGCATAATCTACAATATAAGTACAATAAACACCGCTATGAGCAAAAGCAGAAAGATAAGCTTTAAATATCTTACCTATGCAGTAGGCGGAAATATGGATAAGCAGACAGAACGCAAAAAGAGCTATATTGTAAGCCCTTTTAAACTGCTTATAAATGAAAGTAACTATTATCTGATTGCTTTTGAACAGGCTTCAGGGAAGATAAAGACATATCGTGTTGACAGAATGAAAGATGTTGTTCTGATTGATGAAGCAAGAGAGGGAGAGGAAGCCTTTTCCGCCCTTGATATTCAGACTTACCCGCAAAGGACTTTTTCAATGTTCGGCGGAAAGACAGAGCGTGTGACAATCCGCTTTATAAACCCGCTTTTAGATACTGTTGTTGAGCGTTTCGGCAATAGTGCAAGGTACTTGAAAGCGGATGACAACCATTTTACCGTAAAT
Source organism: Ruminiclostridium sp. (assembly GCA_045602405.1). Taxonomy (GTDB): domain Bacteria; phylum Bacillota; class Clostridia; order Oscillospirales; family Ruminococcaceae; genus Ruminiclostridium_E. The sequence goes on along the minus strand of JAZSBN010000043.1, from coordinate 24,229 downwards.
GCAGAGGTTTGTATAAGTAAGCAGTTCTTTTCGTGGGTTTGCGGTTTTGGCAAGGGTGCAAAGATAGTTTCACCGCCTGCTGTTGTTGATGAATTTAAGGGGTATTTAAAGGATATTAGCGGGATGTATGAATAAAATGATAAAGCCCAGAGCATAAACTCTGGGCTGGAATTATCTTACATTATATTCATCAACGGACTTGCATTTACTGACTTAATAACAATATCCTTATCATTAAGGCTGTTTAAGTACCGCTGTGTTATGGAAATGCTGTTATGTCCCATTACTCTTGAAAGACTGTAAACATCCATACCGTTCCGCAGTTGGCTTTGTGCGAAATAATGTCTGCAAGTGTGGGGAGAACAGCGGATTTCGCTTCTGATATTTGCGGTTTCTCCTGCTGTCCGCACAATTCTTTCTACTGCTTCAACGGTTAAAGGCTTTCCTGTTCTTGAAAGAAAAAGATTGTCGGGTACATTCTTATATCTGAAATATTCTTCCTTGCATTTCTGATAGCGTAAAAGCATTTTTTCAAGATAAGGGCTTAACGCAACCTGTCTGTATTTCTTGCCCTTTCCGAAAATGGAAATAACATCTTCCTTTATTGCTTCTGTCGGTAAAACACACATTTCGTTACATCTTATTCCAGTATCAACAAGCATACAGATAATCGTTTTATTTCGCACAGATAAATAATCATAGTCGCTGTACGCCTTTATAAGCCCCTTAACCTCCTTATCGGTAAAGGTTTCGATTATAGGCGTTTCTTCTTTTGCCCACCGCACTTTATCGCAGGGATTTACTTCTATGTATTCCTCTGCTATTGCATATCTGAAAAATGCCCTGTACGACTTCAAAAGGGTATTTATATAGCTTTCTTTGTGGTTGGTTTCGGTCATTTCCTTAAAAAACATTCTGATATGAATGTGGGAAACATCTTTTACATCTGTAATACTGTGCTTTTCCTTGCAATAGCGAACAAGCAGGTCAATACAATTCTTATATCCACGAATTGTTTTAGGTGTAAATTTTCTTATCTGACATTCAAGCAGATATTCAGCAAATAAATTTTCCAGTAACATAAAAACACTCCATTTCCTATGATAAACATAGAACATGGAGTGATTTTGTTATGATATACATTCAGAAAACCGTAGTTCGCATTACGCTATTCTTTATGTTGGTCGTATTCCGCATACATAAACCGTAATTCAGCCTGTTATGCTATCAACAAATGGCTTAACAAAGCCTTTTGTGAGTTACGGATTACTCTTCCCAGTTATGCCACACGTTCTGGACATCATCATTATCTTCAAGGTTTTCGAGAAGTAATGTCATCTTCTTGATGTGGTCTTCATCGGTAAGAGTTGTGTATGTAGAGGGAACCATAGCGGGTTCGGCAGAGAGAACGGTATAGCCCATAGCTCTTAATGCGTCGCCTACCTCTGCTGCGGAGTTGGGCTCTGTTGTGATTTCTACACAGCCGTCTTCGAATACGAAGTCGTCGCCGCCTGCTTCGAGGATGTCTTCCATAGCCTTATCCTCGTCAATGTCGCCTTCCTCGTTGTCGAGAACTACAATGCCCTTCTGGCTGAACATGAAGGATACACAGCCAGAGGTACCGAGATTTCCGCCGAACTTATCGAAATAGTGACGTACTTCGCCTGCTGTTCTGTTTCTGTTGTCGGTAAGACAGTCAACGATAACTGCAACACCGTTAGGACCGTAGCCCTCGTATACACAGTTTTCGTAGTTTGTCTTTTCGCCGTCGCCTATGGTCTTCTTGATGAGACGGTCGATGTTATCGTTGGGGATGTTGTTGGATTTAGCCTTCTGAATAAGCTGAGCAAGCTTGGAATTGTTGGCAGGATCTCCGCCGCCTTCCTTGATAGCTACAACGATTTCACGGCTTATCTTAGTGAAAACCTTGGCTCTTGCGCCGTCCTTTTCACCCTTTTTTCTCTTGATTGTACTCCATTTAGAATGTCCTGACATATTTATACTCCTTTTTATTGCAGTACTGCAGGGAAAATCCTCAGCGTACCGTTAGTTTAATCAAATCGGAAAACCGATACCTAAAATATTATACTCCCAAGGGGCTTTGTTGTCAATAGCCCCTCATCATGAGTTGTTTTCGTTAAAGCCTTCTCCGAGAACCTCGCTCGCCAATGCAGTAATAATAAAGGCGGAAGGGTCGATTGCTTTAATCTTCCGCTTAAGCTTTACATATTCGTTTTTATGAACAGCACAGCAGATTACCTTTTTGTCTTCACCCGAGTATACTCCCGAGCCTTTCAGCATTGTTGCTCCTCTCGAAAGGTCGTTTACAATAGCGGCTCCTATCTCGTCGGGCTTGCTTGAGAAAATAAGGACAAGCTTTCCTTCAAGCGTGCCGTAGAGGATAATGTCGATTATTTTTGAGCTTACGAAAATAGCGATTATTGCGTAAAGACCTGATTCGATATTTCCATAGACGAACATGGAAATCAGAACTACGACAGCGTCGGTTATAAGGGTTATTCCGCCGAGGCTGAGATGCGGTTTCGCCTTCAGAATAAGCTTGTTTATGATATCTGTGCCGCCTGTCGTTCCGTCACGGAGGTATACAAGCCCCAGTCCTGCCCCTATGAGAAGTCCGCCGAAAACAGCGGCGAGAATCCTGTCTCCCTCGTATACGGGAAAGTATGGTTTAAGAATATCCGTGCCCACGGAAACGAGGGCTACCGCTAAAATTGTCCTTACCATAAGCATGCGCCCCAGCTTTATAAAGCCTGCAATAACAAGGGGAATGTTTATAACCGCAAAAAGCAGACCGATACCGATAGTGCCGCCTGAAAGATAGTTGATTACGGTTGAAAGGCCGCCTATTCCGCCCGGGGCTATATCGTTGGGCGAGGTGAACATGTTTATCGCTAAGGAATAGGAGAATGCTCCGAGAATTATAAAGAAAATATCAGCAAAAAATCTCTTAAGCTTCTTTCCCGTCTGCTTTTTCTCTGTCGTTTTTTTCTTTTTCATTAAAAATCACCTTAAAAAGCTCCTCTATACGTTCACGCTCCCCGATAAGGGAGAGATATCCGAATAAAACCTCTATTGCAGTAGCCTTGTGGTACTCGCTCTGGTTGCTTGATTTCGGGGCGTTAAGCCCTGTGGCATTCCTACCACGCTTCAGGATATCGGTTTCCTCCTCCGAAAGAAGGGGCAGGAGAAGATTATATGCCATAGCCTGAAAGGAGGCTCTTACCATTTCTACGGAAGCCTTATGAAGAGCGTTGGAGGGACGGCTTCCGCCCCATACTATTTTTCTCCTTACAAGCTCCTCGTATACACAATCGCCGTAAAATGCGAGAGTGGTGGGGCTGAGCTGTTTTGCCTGAGATTTTGTCATTACTTCCATATCAAGTCTTCCTTAGTAAGAAATTGCCTGTGCTTCAGGGTCAGTTGTAGTATATCGGTTGTTCAAAAGGTCGGAATAAGCAAATAGTAATAAGATGAAGTTGTGCGGCTTCCGCAAAACGAAATGCAGATTTGCACAATTTCCGTCCCCGACCGTTTGTGATAAGCTGTAATAGAACGGTCTATGAAAAGGTCGGAACCGGCAAAGCGGCTTCCGCTTAGCGCATGAAGCTGAATTCGAAATCGAAGATGGAAACAGTATCCTCTTCCTCGATGCCTGCTTCCTCGAGAGCGTCGATAATACCGCTGTAGCGGAGCACACGCTGAAAATACTGAAGGCTTTCATAGTCGTCCATGTTGACAGTGCTGAGAATGGGTGCGAGCCATTCAGCCTCAACAATATAATAATGAGCGTCAGCCTTCTTGACAGAGAAGCTGTGCTTTTCTTCGGCCTGCTTCTGGAGCTCCTGAATTGTGAGTGGTTGTGCCTCATAGCGGATAACGGGAGGAAGCTCTTCAAGCTTTTCTGCGATAGCGTCAACAAGCTCCTTTGTGCCCGAAACGGTAGCGGCAGAAATAACGAAGAAGGGAAGTCCCTTGTCCTCGATATATTTTCTGAAAGCGGCAATCTGTTCCTCTGTAGCTATATCCGCCTTGTTGGCGGCAACAATCTGAGGGCGTTCAGCCAGTTCTTCCGAGAAGTTGGCAAGCTCAATATTTATCTTTTCAAAGTCCTCGACGGCGCTTCTTCCTTCTATTTCCGAGACGTCAACAACGTGTACTATAAGTCGGCAGCGTTCAACATGACGAAGGAATGCATGACCCAGACCGATACCCTCGCTTGCACCTTCGATAAGTCCGGGAATATCCGCCATAACGAAGGATTTTTCTTCATATTTTACCACGCCGAGAACGGGAGTAATGGTAGTAAAATGATAGTTGGCGATTTCGGGCTTAGCGGCGCTTACTACACTTATGAGACTGGATTTTCCTACGTTGGGGAAGCCTACAAGTCCCACATCGGCAAGAAGCTTAAGCTCCAGAGTTACGTCGAAATGCTCACCGGGGTAGCCGGGCTTTGCGAAACGGGGAATCTGTCTTGTGGGGGTAGCGAAATTCATGTTTCCCTTACCGCCCTTACCGCCTCTTGCCACGATAACGGGTTCATCACCGGATACGTCGGCGAGAATTCTTCCTGTTTCGGTTTCCTTTACTACAGTACCTCTCGGCACCTTGATAACAGTGTCGGGAGCGGATTTTCCCGAGCATCTTCTTGCTCCGCCGGGAGCTCCGTTCTGTGCGGAATACTTCTTTTTGTAGCGGAAGTCTATGAGGGTAGAAAGGCTGTCGTCGGCGAGAAATACAATATCTCCGCCTTTACCGCCGTTTCCGCCGTCAGGGCCTCCTGCATTAACATATTTTTCACGGTGGAAGGAAACAGCTCCGTTTCCTCCGTCACCTGCTTTAATTGAAATTTTAACTATATCTACGAACATAAGGCCTCTCCTTTCCGAGGGTCAGTTGCTGTATTTCTTACGGATAATTCCAAGTAATATGAGAGGAATAATTACTCCGAGAGCCAGAACGATAAGAGAAATAAGTGCAGTAGCACTGAAAAAGCCGAAAACGCCGCTTAGAAACACTCCGCTCCCCATAATAAGAAGAGCACGGCCTATTTCTTTTGAATATCCTTCCATATCGGAAACAGTCTTATCCTTAGCAATGGTAAGCAGATTACTGTCCCCTTTATGTATCATATAGCCCACAGCGGCAATAATAATTCCCAAAATAACAGCAATAATTCCGTAAGACATTATATTATCCCTTTCAAAAACAGCAGATAAAAAATAAAGACGGGATTTCTCCCGCCCTTACCCAGACTGACGATAAACTGTCATCTGCGTCGTCAACCGCACAAAGGCAGGCACTATGCCTAGCCGTTATGCGGTTTCCTGGCATCTAACGGCTTCTCGCCGGCCTGAAACACTTCTCAATTATTCAGCAGGGTAAACGCTTACCTGCTTACGGTCTCTGCCGAGACGCTCAAATCTTACTGTTCCGTCGATTGTAGCGAATAATGTATCGTCGGAGCCGCGCTTAACATTCTTACCGGGATGGATATGTGTGCCTCTCTGTCTGTAGAGAATGTTGCCTGCGAGAACGAACTGTCCGTCAGCACGCTTTGCGCCGAGACGCTGAGCTGCGGAATCACGGCCGTTCTTGGTAGAACCCATACCTTTTTTATGAGCGAAATACTGTAAGTTTAATAAAATCATGTTATTTTCCTTTCCGAGATGAAACCTCTTTTACTGTGACTTGAATTTTTCCTTTTTCATCCTCAGAAATCAGCTCAAGATGCTTCTTAAAGGAAGCGATGACCTGTTTTCCTGCGATTGATGAAGCACTGTCGGGGTCGCGGATAACAAGTAAAACCTTATTATCTAAAACCTTTACGTCAGCCTTGGTGAATAAGAATTCGGTGATTGTGTTAGCCGTAAGCATGACTGCTGAGGATACAGCCGCACAAACAATATCCTGTCCGTATCTGCCTGCTCCCGCATGTCCTGATACGGAAAAGCCTACCAGGTCTTTTCCGTATGATAAAAACTCGGCCTTAATCATAATTCTTACGCGTTGATAGCGTCGATCTTAACCTTGCTATAGGGCTGTCTGTGACCCATAGCTCTCTTTTCACCCTTCTTGGACTTGTAGGTAAATACGTTGATTTTCTTACCCTTACCGTTCTTGATGAGAGTTGCCTTTACTGCAGCACCTGCAACATAAGGAGCACCTACTGTAACTGCACCGTCGTTACCAACCATGATAACCTTGTCAAATGTTACTTCGCCTTCGTCAACGCCGAGCTTTTCTACGAAGATTTCGTCGCCGACCTGAACCTGATACTGCTTTCCGCCTGTTTCGATGATTGCGTACATTTTTTCATACCTTCTTTTTTTAAACTCGCTGTGCTTGAGGGTGGCATTACTGCACTTATAACCCTACACATGCGGCCTTATTATTTTATCATACCCTATTTTGTTTGTCAATACCTAAAACATAAATTTTTCCTTATTTTAAAGGGAAAAACTGTGCTTAATTATTAAAAAGACGATTTTTTACAGGTTCGATACCCTTCATCAGCAGAATTCCAAGAACTCCGCAGGAGAGAATCTCGCCTATTCCCACGGTAAGCATAAGAAAATATATGCTTTCGGGGGCTCCGTAGGCATAGGACAGGACAAAGGGGATTATAAGCGTGTTGGCGATAATCGGGGGGACGGGAGCGAGAAGATAATGCTTCTTACGGAGAAGCCTTGTGAATACCGCACCGATAAGGGTAGCGAGGCTTCCGAAGATTACGTCCCAGATAACGCAGCCTGTGAGCAAGTTGGAAAGAACACAGCCTATAAAAAGCCCCGGGATTGCGGCAGGGGTAAAGAAGGGGAGTACCGTAAGAGCCTCGGAAAAGCGAAGCTGGATGGCGCCTCCCGCAAGCCCTATCGACCCTGCAAAAAGGGTCAGAGCGGTATATACCGCCGCAATAAGTGCCGCCTGTACTGTAAAAAGTGCCTTTGATTTCATATTAAATTTTCCTCCGTAGTTTTGATTTATTGCTTACGCAAAAGCGAGGATGGTTCCGAACTCGCTGTATAAATAATTAACCCTTAAGCGCTCTCTGACCGATATCCTTACGGTAATGAGCGTTTTCAAAGGTGATTTTGCCTACTGCCTTATAGGACTTATCGAGAGCCTCGGTAAGCGTTTTCGCAGTAGCAGTAATTCCGAGGACTCTTCCGCCTGCTGTAAGGAACTTGCCTTCTTCAAGCTTTGTTCCTGCATGGTAAACGAAGGCTTCTTCGGAATCGAGCTGACCCATTTCGTTGAAGCCGCTTATTTCGAGGCCTGTGGGATACTTTTCGGGGTAGCCGCCGCTTGCCATAACTACACATGCACAGCATTCGTCAGCCCACTCTATTTCGAGGCTGTCGAGCTTTTCCTCCCAGATAGCTTCCATTATTTTAGTAAGGTCGGTCTTGAGTAAGGGGAGAACTACCTGAGTTTCGGGGTCGCCGAAGCGGCAGTTATACTCTATTACCTTAGGACCCTTTGGAGTAAGCATAAGTCCGAAGTAGAGACAGCCCTTGAAGGGTCTTCCTTCGGCTTCCATTGCCTTTATTGTGGGCAGGAAGATTGTTTCCATGCATACATCTGCGATTTCCTTTGTATAGAGGGGATTGGGAGCGATTGTACCCATGCCGCCTGTGTTGAGGCCTTCATCGTTATCGTAGGCTCTCTTGTGGTCCATGGAGGAAACCATAGGCTTTACGGTCTTTCCGTCGGTAAAGGCTAAAACTGTTACCTCGGGACCTGTCATGAATTCTTCGATTACGATTTCGCTTCCGCTCTTACCGAATTTTCCGTCAAGAAGCATGGACTTAACGGCGTCAACGGCTTCCTTTTCATCCTTGGCGATGATAACGCCCTTTCCGAGAGCGAGACCGTCACACTTGATAACTGCGGGATAGCTGTTCTGTTCCTTTAAATAAGCCTCCGCAGGAGCAACCTCGGTAAAGGTCTCATAAGCGGCGGTAGGAATGCTGTACTTCTTCATAAGAGCCTTGGAGAAAACCTTACTGCCCTCTAAAATAGCCGCATTGGCACGGGGACCGAAGGTCTTGAAGCCCTTTTCGTTAAGCTTATCCACCATACCTAAAACAAGGGGATCGTCGGGAGCCACGAAAACATAATCGGGCTTTAATTTTTCCGCAAGCTCCACCATTCCGTCGATATCGGTAGCCTTTACGGGGAAGCATTCCGCATACTTCGAAATACCGCCGTTACCGGGAGCGGCGTAAAGCTTTTCTGTCTCGGGACAGTTAGCCAGCGCCTTGATGATTGCGTGCTCACGGCCGCCGCCGCCTACTACTAAAATGTTCATTTTTTTATGTTCCTTTCTGTATGATTAGTTTATGTTTTGCGTATTCTGTTTCTGTGCAAGAACCGCAGTTTTTATCAGTAAAATAATGATTACAACAAAATTTGCTATGAAGCAAAAGGGGAGAGCTCTTAAGATATTCCTTTTTTCCGAGGGGGCATACAGTATTTTTGTTGAACTGAAAACCAGTAATATATTCATTATGTAAAGAGCAAGCCCAAAGCATAAGCCTGCGGCGATGGCCATATTTTTATCATAAGAAAACAGGTCTGCAGGCAGGGTGAAAGGCAGAGCCGCAAGGTCAAACAGATTATCGGGTAAAATATTCGGATTCCCTTTGTGTATCAATATAATTGCATAAATGAAAGTGGAAATTACAAGTGCCCCGTTGCATATTGTACCGCCTATAAGTATATCACGAATACTTTTCAGCGTTTCATAATCAGATTCCTTTTTCTGACAGCAGCAGCGTATCTGATATATGATAATTGGAACGGCTATGGTTACCGCCAGCATACCCAGTAAAGCACCCTTTACGTCGCTTTCTTCTATCAGCGGTATCAGGATAGTGCTGAGAATTGTCACAGAAGAAAATGTACAGACAATCATGGCTGTTGAGGTAAGCTTTATTGAGGTTGAAAAGTGAAGAATTATTATGACAACATAAAATATTATAAGCCCAAGAACAATATTAAACATCATAATCTATAATCGCTCCTTCACCCGTAATAATATTCCTCAATCTCCCTCTGTACCTTTTTCGGAAGACTTGCATAAGTGAGACGATAGCCTCTGTCCGCCATATCGGAAATAACCTCAAAGGGGAGATTTTCGCTGTATTTTATCTCGTTCCAGCCTTCTCCCATAACTTTCCCTTCGTTTATTTCATCATGAAGAAGGCGTATAGTTTCATTATAATCGTTTTTCGCCTTAATTTCAATAGTTTCGGAAAAAATTGCGGCGAAGGGCTTACTTACAAGATAAAATACCCTTCCGCCCTTTTCCTCCTTTACCTTTATGCCTTTAAACTGCAGTATATATTCTTCAAGCCTTCTGTTCAGTTCTTCCGTTTTCATAATGCAATCTTATCCTTTCAGCTTCCCTAAGCTCTAAAACGCCTTCTGTTCTTGAGGGGTGGGTCGAGGCAGTCTTTTTGAGGGCCTCAAGCTCCTTTTCCGCCGCTTCCGTATCCTTCTTATATATAAGATAGTATGCGTACATAAGACGCTTTCTTGAAGGATAAAGGGCAGTAGCCTTTATATACTCCATAAGCTTCTTGTCGGCGATACGTTCTATTTCCTCGCTGTTACAGTCTCCCATTATTTCAAGATAAAGAAGCTCACAGTTGGCTTCGTTCCTGAAAAGCTGTACAGCGTCGCCGCTTTCGGCAACATTCCTGTATAATTCACGAAGCTCCTCGTATTTTTCTTCCTCCTGAAGTATAACCCCCTTAAAAAGATAAAGATTAGCTATACTTGTGTTGCCTAAGTCGCTGTAGTCGGAATTGAGAATGATGCTTCTGAGAGCTTCGGGGAGTGCCCTTGTACTTTCTGCTTCGGAGAGAATGGCGTTAGCGGCTAAAAGGCAGTATGTATACTTTTTCGTATCGGAATTTCCCGGAAACTCAATGAATATCTGATATCCGTCGTTCATTGTTCCGCCCATTTTCGCAGGAAACAGGTTCATCACACCAAGACCGAAGCCTGTGATTGCGAATAAAACGAGGATAACCTCTGCAATTCCACCGAGGAGAAGCCCTATAGCGAGAGCGATACCGCCCGTAACTATATTGGCGAGACCGCCGCCTAAAAGATACAGAAAGAAGGGGCATTTTTCGGGCTCGCATTCAGGCGGTATCATAAGACACTGTCCGCCTGTACCCATAACGGTGGTTTTCTTCCATTTAAGCTTACCGTCCTGTTTAGCGAGAACGAGAGTTCCTATACGGAAGGAGGAGTATTTCCAGCCCGTAGCAAGTCCCATTACAAGATGACCACCCTCGTGGATTATGATGTGCATAAGCAGGAACAGGACAGCCAGAATTAAAAATCCGCCCAGAAGCAGAAGCTCGAGACCGCCGTGATCGTTTTCGATAAGTGCGTCGGCAGAGCTTGCCGAGTAGATTCCGATGATGATGTAGGGTGCAATGCTTAGAGCGTAGCCTATTATGGTGAGAATTTTATCAATCGCTTTCGGGATTTTCATGGGGCTTTACCTTTCTTGTCAGTGAAAAACGTATTATAAGAATTATACCGAGAAGAATTACTCCCGCTAAAGGGAGAATTGCAGATTTCCCGTTTATATCCTGTACCTTCTCGGTTGTTTTTTCTTCATTAAATAAGCCGAAGTTAAAATTGCGTCAGAGGCTGTTTCGTAAAAATTTATTCTGATATCTCCGAAATAAAAATCTATGTTGTTTTTGTAGGAATTATAAGCTTCCGCCTTAATGTACAGCATACCATTCTGAACAGGGACAGGTTTTTCTTCGGAGCCGAGAGAATAAAGGACATATTCTGTATTATTTTTTATCATTTCCGTTTTAGCGATAGTGAAATCATTAACGCCCACGGTAATATAACCTACGTCTTCAGCACCCTGTTTTGCAATGGAACGGCTGTTCCCAGCCTTAAATGATAACGAAAAGGCATTGACTCCCTCGGGGATTTTTATTTCATATACTGCCGTTTCATATTCTGAGGTTGAACCGAAATGCAGTACATCAGCTTTTTCGGAATAAAGGAGAGTGCTGTTGCTCCAGTTTTTGGGATTTCGCCAGTTACTGTTCATTGATATATCCCTTCTTCCTTATAAATCCGTAAGCCGAGGAGACAATTTCGATAAGAATTTCGTCAATCGCTTTCGGGATTTTCATATCTTCTCCTTTTAGCATAACAGGCGGATATAATCCGCCTGTTTTATATATTTTGCTTTAGTTGACACCGCCGTTAAACAAAGCTTTAAATTCAATCAAGCTTTTAAAAGGCGGAATCTGCCGCGGCGCTTCGCCGCTTAGTGGTGGAAAAGTCTGATACCTGTAAATGCCATAGCGATATTATACTTGTTACAGGTTTCGATAACGTTATCGTCACGGATAGAGCCACCGGGCTGTGCGATAAATTCAACGCCGCTCTTATGAGCTCTTTCAATATTGTCGCCGAAGGGGAAGAAGGCGTCGGAGCCGAGGGAAACGCCCTTCATTGTGTCGAGCCATTCACGCTTAGCTTCTCTTGTGAATACCTCGGGCTTAACCTTGAACCACTTCTGCCATTCGCCCTCAGCAAGAACATCCATATAGTCCTCGCCGATATAGAGGTCGATTGTGTTGTCACGGTCTGCACGGCGGATATCGTCAACGAACTGTAAGCCGAGAACCTGGGGAGACTGACGGAGATACCAGTTATCAGCCTTCTGACCTGCTAAACGTGTGCAGTGGATTCTGGACTGCTGTCCTGCACCGATACCGATAGCCTGACCGCCGCAAGCGTAAGCTACGGAGTTGGACTGTGTATACTTTAATGTAATAAGAGCGATAGCAAGGTCAATCTTAGCGGACTCGGGGAGAGTCTTGTTGTCTGTAACCATGTTTGCGAAAAGCTCATCGTTGATAACGAGTTCATTTCTGCCCTGTTCAAAGGTGATACCGTAAACCTGCTTCTGCTCGATAGGTGCAGGAACATAGCCTTCGTCAATCTTGATGATGTTGTATGTACCCTTTCTCTTGGACTTTAAGATTTCGAGAGCCTCGTCGGTATAGCCGGGAGCGATAACGCCGTCGGAAACCTCTCTCTGAATCATTCTTGCAGTACAAGCGTCACATTCGTCGGAAAGAGCGATAAAGTCGCCGTAGGAGGACATTCTGTCTGCACCTCTTGCTCTTGCATAAGCACAAGCGAGGGGAGAAAGCTCTCCTAAATCGTCTACCCAGTAGATTTTCTTTAAGGTATCGGAAAGGGGAAGACCAACCGCCGCACCTGCAGGGGAAACGTGCTTGAAGGAGGTTGCCGCAGGAAGTCCTGTAGCCTTCTTTAATTCCTTTACAAGCTGCCAGCCGTTGAAGGCGTCCATGAAGTTGATGTAGCCGGGCTTGCCGTTAAGAACCTCGATAGGAAGCTCGCCTTCCTGCATAAAGATTCTTGAAGGCTTCTGGTTGGGGTTACAGCCGTATTTGAGTTCAAGTTCAGTCATTTTTGTTATTCCTTTCGATTACTTATTCTTGTTTACGATTCTGGATTCATACTTTCCTGTTTCGAGGTCAATATATCTTGTGAAAAGAGAAACCTTGTTGTCAGCGTTGAGATTTTCCCATACAAGCTTAGTGAAGGTGTCAATATCAACGTCGGGGAGAGCTACCTTCTTGGGCTCGCCTTCGAAGCTGGGAAGTCTGCCGTTTTCTTCGTCACGGGCGTAGGTGTGGATGAATCTTCCTATTCCGTTTTCGGGGCAGTTGTACGCATAAGTATTTCTTATGCAGGAGTCAGGGTTACCGTCGTCGCTCTTTAAGATAGACATAGCATAGTTCATACCGTCGCTTTCGAGACGTACGATACCTGAAATACGGGGTGTGTAGTTAGGCTTGTCGTCCTCGAATTCTCTTGTTCTGAGGGACTGCTCGAAGGTCATCTGCTTGTCCATAAGCTCATAGATTGTATCGGTTTGGTCGCCGTTTGTAACGATAGTCTTATTACCGAGAACTCTTACGGGAGCGTAGATAATAAGATGAGGGTCAACCATCTTGGATTCGTCGAAGGCCTGTGTTCTTATACCCTCGCCGTCCTCTACGAATACACGGTTACGGCTGTTTTCGCTTCTTCCCATGATAAAGTAAGCGATCATAGCCTTCTTTCCGTCGGCAGACTTGCCGAGCATGATACCTCTGCCGTGGTAGGGGAGAGTTGTAAGTTCTTTTTCAAAAGCTATTGTTTCCATGATACTTTTCCTTTCGTTTACTGATTTATCTGAGTCTCAGCCTCGACGGAGGGCGTATATTCCTTCGGGAGATATTTATCGGGAACGTTATAGCCCAGTTCCTTAAGCCTTACAGCGTATCGGGGATTACTGAGGCGTTCAGTCGATTCCTGTCTCATACGTTCCGTACGTTTAGCCTTAAGCCCTGTTTTGATAAGGATAATATTGCCGATTGCAAAGAATACGGCGATAGCGGAGATTATCATAATTGCGATACAGGCGGTATGATAATAATCCTGTGTCGTTACCTCGTAGTAATGTATTCCTGCACCGACTGCGAAGAACACAACGCCAACTATAAGACCTATAAGAAGCCTTTTCATATCAAAAGCGTCGGGAGAAATTCCGTCAACCTCTATTTCGTGGAAAACGGGGTTTATGTATTCGCTTTTGCATTTCGGACAGACCTTCAGCGGACAGCCATAGCGATAATCGCCCACAACAAATGTGCCGACTGATTTACCGCATTGTGGACAATGTATCTCCATTGTCTGACCTCTTCGGGGATCATTACTCATTTATGACCGCCTTTCCGCCGATTATGCTTATCTTATCGTCACAGAAAAGCTGTACTGCCTTAGGAAGAATCTTCCATTCAGCCTCCTCCATGATACGCTTCTGGAGCGTTTCGGGAGTATCGCCGTTTCTGACTTCAACTGCCTTCTGGAGAATGATAGGTCCGCCGTCGCATTCTTCCGTTACGAAGTGTACGGTTGCACCGCTGAGCTTGACGCCCTTGGCGAGAGCCGCCTCGTGAACGTGGAGACCATAGAAGCCCTTTCCGCAGAAAGAAGGAATAAGAGCGGGGTGAACGTTCATCATCTTATAAGGGAAGGCGTTGCAGACCTGCTCGTCCAGGATAGTCATAAAGCCTGCATAAACCACAAGGTCAGCCTTTTCTGCAATAAGCAGGTCGGTCATAGCCTTGCTGTAAGCGGCAACGTCAGCGTAATCCTTACGGATAAGGGTTACAGCCTTTATGCCGCTGTTTCTTGCCCTTTCAAGAGCGTAGGCGTCAGCCTTCGAGGCAATAACGCAGGTTATTTTTCCGTTACCCAGCTCGCCTCTTTTTTCGGCGTCTATAAGCGCCTGTAGATTTGTTCCGCCGCCCGAAACAAGAACCACTATGTTTTTCATGTATGTACTGCTCCTTTCGGGGGAGAATTATTCGATAATGATACCCTCGTCGCCGTTTACGATTTCGCCGATTTCATAAGCTTCGATGTCGAATTCCTTCATGATGGCGATAGCTTCAGCTACCTTTTCCTTGGGGATAACGATGGACATACCGATACCCATGTTGAAGGTATTGTACATATCGTGCTCGTTTACGTTTCCTCTTTCCTGTAAAAGCTTGAAGATATAGGGAAGCTCATAGCTGTCCTTTCTTACCTTTGCAGTCTTGCCATCAGGAAGAGATCTCGGAATATTTTCGTTGAAGCCGCCGCCTGTGATATGGCTTATAGCCTTTACCTGAACCTTTTCGAGGAGGGCGAGGACTGCCTTTACATAAATCTTTGTGGGAGCGAGGAGAGCTTCGCCGAGAGTTCTTCCGTCGGGAAGCTTTTCCATGAGGACTTCCTTGCTGTCGATATTGAAAATCTTTCTTACGAGAGAGAAGCCGTTGGAGTGAACGCCTGTGGAAGCGAGACCGATAATTGCGTCTCCTGCTTCTACGGTGTTGTTGTCGATGATCTTCTTCTTGTCTACCACGCCTGTGCAGTAGCCTGCGATATCGTACTCATCATCGGGCATCATGCCGGGGTGTTCAGCGGTCTCGCCGCCGATAAGAGCACAGCCGGACTGTACACAGCCTTCTGCAACACCTGCAACGATTTCAGCTATCTTTTCGGGATAGTTCTTTCCGCAGGCAATATAGTCGAGGAAGAAAAGGGGCTTAGCGCCGCAGCAGATAATGTCGTTAACGCACATAGCAACTGCGTCGATACCGATTGTATCATGCTTATCTAAAAGCATGGAAAGCTTGAGCTTTGTACCTACGCCGTCGGTACCCGAAACGAGTACGGGCTCCTCGATTCCTGTAAGGTCAAGACCGAAAAGACCGCCGAAGCCGCCTATTCCGTCCATTACTCCGGGAATGTTTGTACGCTCAACGTGCTTTTTCATGAGCTTTACGGATTCATAGCCGGCGGTTACGTCTACGCCTGCTGCCTTATAGCTTTCGGAGAAACTGTTCTTCATAATATAATTCCTTTCGGTTAAATATTTACTATTTTACGGGATTACTCCCTGCCTGTCCAGCAGTATGTGCAGAGCTTGCACTGGGGAAGTCCGATAGCGTCAACGGTTCCCTCAAGGGACTGGAAATCTACTGAGGTGAGGTTAAGACGCTTACAGATTTCGGCTCTTAAAAGCTTGCCGCGTTCTGTGCTTCCGTCGCTGTATTCGTGGATATACTTTACTCCCTCGTCACCCTCGGCGGCATGGATTATCTGTCTTGCGATAAGCTCCATTTCCGAGTTGCTTCTGGAGAAGTTAAGGTATTTACAGCCGTACATTATAGGGGGGCAGGCTGAGCGCATATGAATTTCCTTGGCACCGTTCTCATAAAGGAAATCTACGGTTTCCCTCATCTGTGTTCCTCTTACGATACTGTCGTCCACAAAGAGGAGCTTCTTTCCTTCGATAAGCTCGTGAACGGGGATAAGCTTCATCTTCGCCACCTTGTTTCTCATGGCCTGATTCTCGGGGGTAAAGCTTCTCGACCAGGTAGGAGTATATTTCATAAAGGGACGGGCGAAGGGGATACCGCTCTTGTTTGCGTAGCCTATGGCGTGGGGAGTACCCGAATCGGGGATACCGCATACATAGTCGACGTCGGGAAGGCGTCCGTTCTTCATGTCGTTTTCCGCCATGATCTCGCCGTTTCTCGTTCTCATAATTTCTACGGTCTTACCTTCGTATACTGCATTAGGATAGCCGTAGTAGGTCCAGAGGAAGGAACATATCTTCATATCCTCGTGACCCTCCGCAAGGACCTGACAGCCCTCGGAGGTTATCATATTTATTTCGCCGGGACGAAGCTCCTTATAGGTCTGATAGCCCAGCTTCTGATAAGCGTAGGACTCCATAGAGATACAGTAGCCGTCGTCACGCTTTCCCACGACGATAGGAAGTCGGCCCTTCTTGTCTCTTGCGGCAATAATTCCGTCCTTCGTAAGAATAGCCAGATTTACGGTACCGTCGATTTTTTCCTGTGCATAACGGATACCGTCGGTAAGGTTATCCTTACGGGCGATAAGCGCTCCGAGAAGAGCACAGCTGTTTACGTTACCGCTGCTCATGGTTTCAAAGCTGTCACAGCCGTTTTCGAGCAGCTCGTTATAGAGCTCGTCGGCGTTGTTAATGATACCGATACTGCATATAGCGTAGAGGCCGAGCCTTGATTTTACGAGGATAGGCTGAGGGTCTGTGTCGCTTATACAGCCGATACAGAGATTGCCCGACATAGAAACCGCATCCTTTTCGAACTTTGTTCTGAAGGGTGAGTTCTCTATGCTGTGAAGGCATCTCTGGAAACCGCTTTCGGGAGAAAAGGAGGCCATACCGCCTCGTCTTGTTCCCAGGTGTGAATGGTAATCGGTTCCGAAAAATACGTCGGTGATGCAGTCGTTCTTTGACGCTGCTCCAAAAAATCCGCCCATTTTTACATCCTTTCTTGATTACTGTTTATTTTTTGTTACACATTAGCTTTATATTTGCTTACTGCAGGATTATATCCTCAGATATTTTTTGCTTCTTCCTGCATTTTCTTGTCTGCTTCAAGGTTTTTCTGGTGCTGAGCCTCCTTGAAGTCAGCGAATTTCTTCGCTAATTCATCATCGCTTACAGCAAGTATCTGTACTGCGAGATATCCTGCATTAGCGGCACAGTCGATACCTACGCAGGCTACGGGAACTCCGGGGGGCATCATAACCGAGGAAAGAAGAGAGTCCATTCCGTCGAGAGCCTTTGCCTTTACGGGAAGAGCGATAACGGGGAGGTCTGTGTTTCCTGCGAGAGCTCCTGCGAGATGAGCCGCCATACCTGCGGCACCGATAAGAACGCCGAAGCCGTTTGCTCTTGCACCTCTTGCGAAGGCTGCTGCCTCAGCGGGGGAACGGTGTGCTGACATAACGTGCATTTCAAAGGGGACGCCGAACTGCTTACATACCTCGGCAGCCTTTCTTACAACGGGCAGGTCGCTGTCGCTGCCCATTATGATTCCGATTTTTTTCATGATAAAAGGTTCCTTTCTTAAAATAAAAAAAGCCGTATGCTCGGCGTACAGCTATAATTTTCAGGTATCGGGACAGCAGAAAAAGCCGCCACAGCGTGCGGAAGCAGCCATGCCGGAAGCAAGAGTAGGTATTCTTGATTCAGATACAGTAACAGATACAGTCATAGCACACACTCCGCCTGCATATATAATAATATACCTTATATAATATTTAGTTCCGCCGTGTTTTGTACACGGGTGAACTACAATATTATTCTACAATATTTCGACGTTAAATTCAAGAGTTTTCGGAAAATAATTTAAACATTTTTTACTCCTTCCGTTATATCAAAACGGTTATATTGCACAATCGGGCATAAAGCAGGTCTTCGGGGGATATGATTTAAGATAAAACGAAGATTAAAACAGCTTATATTTTACCTTGAACATGCAATAGTTTAAGTAAAACACAGTTACTTATAGGTTACAGTTGAAAAAAGCGGTTTTTATGCCTCAGGCGGATAACGTTTACAAATGAATTTCGGAATTTTTCGTCGAAATGCACAATAGTTTTTAGTTTTTTAGTGCTATAATCATAAGAAAATGGCGGAACTTGTTTTCATAACATGATTTTTTTGAATTGCAAAAGCTTTATTTAACAAGGGTTTTGTAAAAAAACAGTAAAATCTATTGTGAAAATAATTACAAATGTAATTTACGTCAAATTCAACAAATTTGAGGGGGTGCAGGTAGATTTGTAAACGTTTTCTCGTAAGGGTGGGAAAAATTTTTCAAAAAAGGGGTTGCAAAATCGAAAGTTTTGTGATATAGTTACAAATGTAATTGCGGGACAGTTATACTGTCAGCTGCAATTTAAATTTAACGGTCTTAATAGACCACGACACTTTTGGAGGAAAAAACTATGAAGAAAAGAATAATGACTGCTTTATTAGCGTCAGCAATGATTCTCTCCGTAGCTGGCTGTGGCGAAACAACTACACCTGCTACAACAAACGCTCCTGAAACAGACGCTCCTGCTGCTGGTACAGATGCACCTGCAACAGACGCTCCTGAGACAGACGCTCCTGATGCTCCTGCAGCAGAAGAAGGTAAGGTTCTCAACATCTGGTGTTGGAACGACGAATTCCAGCAGAGAGTTAAGTCCTTCTACCCCGGCTACACACACAACGATGACGGTACAGGTACAATCGGTGATGTTAAGGTAGTTTGGACAATCAACCCCAACGCTGATAACGGTTACCAGATCCCCCTCGACGCAGCTCTTCTCGAACAGGAAAACAAGGCTGCTGACGAAAAGATCGACATCTTCTTAATCGAAGCTGACTACGCTGATAAGTATGTTAACTCCGACTTCACACTCCCCGTTGCTAACGTAGGTATCACAGACGCTGACACAGCTGAAATGTACGCTTACACAAAGGAAATCGCTACAGACGCTAACGGCGCTCTCAAGGCAGTTTCTTGGCAGGCAGCTCCTGGCCTTTTCGCTTACAAGCGTTCTATCGCTAAGGAAGTTCTCGGCACAGACAACCCTGACGAAGTTCAGACATACGTTGCTGACTGGGATAAGTTCAACGAAACAGCTGCTAAGATGAAGGAAGCTGGTTACTTCATGCTCTCCGGTTACGACGATGCATACAGAACCTTCTCTAACAACGTTTCCGCTCCTTGGGTAAACGACGCTGATGAAATCATCATCGACGCTAACATCCTCAAGTGGGTTGAACAGACTAAGGAATACACAGACAAGGGCTACAACAACAAGAACGGTCTTTGGTCCGAAGGTTGGGCTGCTGACCAGGGTCCTGACGGTAAGGTATTCGGCTTCTTCTACTCCACATGGGGTATCAACTTCACACTTCTCGGTAACGCTGGCGATGCTGGCTTCGGCGACTGGGCAGTTTGCTACGGTCCTCAGTCCTACTACTGGGGCGGTACATGGATCTGTGCTTCCTACGCAACAGATAACGCTTCCCTTGTAAGAGACATTATGTACCAGCTCACATGTAATGGTGAAATCATGGAATCCATCACACGTGACCAGGCTGTTCAGGACTACACAAACAACATGGCAGCTATGGAAAAGATCGCTACAGACGCTTCCTACGGTTCCGAATTCCTCGGCGGCCAGAACCATGTAGCTCTCTTCACAGAAAATGCTAAGAAGATCGACATGAGCAACATCTCCGCTTATGACCAGGGTCTTAACGAAACATTCCAGGCTTCCTTCAAGGCTTACTTTGACGGCACAGCTACATACGACGAGTGTCTCGAAGCATTCTACAGCAATGCTATCGTTAAGTATCCTAACCTCAAGAAGCCTCAGTAATTTAACGATTATTGGGTCAATGGTTTGACTTGACATCAACGGGCTGCGGGTGTAAAAATCCGCAGTCCGGTATGTTAAAGCCTGTTTTTTCAGTAAAACAGGCTTTAACATACCATAGATGTTGAGTTGAACGTCTATAAATGAAGAAGAAGAAAGTGATGGTGAAACTCCTGTGAAACGTAAGTCGATAAGCTATGCAAAGTGGGGCTATGTATTTATTGCACCTTTCTTTATAGCCTACGCAATTTTCCAGTTGTGGCCTCTTATTACCACAATTTATAACAGCTTTTTTGAAAATTACCGTGTAGGTCTTACACAGGTCGGTCCTAACCCTGTAGGTTTACAGAATTATATCGATTTCTTTGTTGGCGCCAAGGGTACTCCTATTCTTGACCTCGTATCCAACACAGTTATCATGTGGCTGATGGGCTTTATTCCTCAGTTACTTGTTTCCTTACTCTTTGCATATTGGTTCACCAATAAGCGTATAGATTTAAAATGTACAGGCATCTTTAAGTCTATAATCTATATGCCTAACCTTATCATGGCTTCTGCGTTCTCCTTACTTATGTTCTCTCTTTTCGCTAATACCGAAGGCGGCGCAATCAACAATCTCCTCATGACTCTTGGTATCACAAGTGAAAAGATTGACTTCTTTGCTTATACATGGTCAACTCGTGGTATAGTAGCATTCATGAACTTCATTATGTGGTTCGGTAATACTACAATCCTCCTTATGGCAGCTATGCTCGGCGTCGATGAATCTCTCGTTGAAGCTGCTGATATCGACGGATGTACTCCTGGTCAGATCTTCAGACACGTTACTATTCCGCTTATCCGTCCTATTATGATTTATGTATTCATTACATCTCTCGTAGGCGGTCTTCAGATGTTCGACGTTCCTCAGGTCCTCACAAGAGGCTTAGGCTTACCTAATGGTACAACCAAGACTCTTATCATGTACCTTAACGACAACCTTTATTCCAAGAACTACGGTGCAGCAGGTGCAATCTCCGTTGTACTCTTTATCGTCTGCGCAGCGTTCAGCTTAGTAGTATATTACTTCTTCACTGACAGAACTTTAGGCGGTGCCAAGTCCTACAGTGCTAAGAAGAAGAAAGCGAGGGCGTAAAGATGGCTGATAAAAGATACGACTTAGTTGACGGCGTTTATAACGAACGTAAGTTCTGGCTCAATTTCAGACGTGTTATTGCTTACGCTGCCCTGATTATAATGTGTATTCTGTGTCTGTTCTTCTTCTACATAATGTTCATCAACATGACACGTTCACATTACGACATCTTAAAGAGTGGTTTCTCCCTCTTACCCGGCAGTAATCTTATAGACAACTTTACTGCTATCTTAAGTGATAGTAATATCCCTCTCGGTAAGGGTCTTCTTAACTCTCTTATCGTTTCTGTAGGAACAGTTATATGCTCCGTATACTTCTCCGCTATGACAGCATACGGTGTTCACGTTTATGACTTCAAGGGAAGAAAGTTTGTATTCAACTTCATCCTTTTAGTTATGACAATTCCTACTCAGGTTACAGCATTAGGTTTCGTAAACTTAATGACATCCTGGAACTTAACAAACAACCTTATTCCTCTTATCATTCCTGCTGTTGCTTCTCCTACAGTATTCTTCTTCATGAAGCAGTACATGGACAGCTCTCTTCCGATCGATATCGTTGAGGCTGCAAGAATTGACGGTGCTAACGAATTCAGAACCTTCAACACAATCGTGTTACCTATCTTAAAGCCTGCTATGGCTGTACAGGGTATCTTCTCATTCGTTTCATCCTGGAACAACTACTTCACACCTAACCTCCTCATCACAAAGACTGAGATGAAGACATTACCTATCATGGTATATATGTGGCGTTGTAAGGACTTTGCTTCTCTTGATATGGGTCATGTATACATGGTTATCGCTGTATCCATTCTCCCCGTTATGATCGTTTACTTCTGCTTATCCAAGTTTATCGTAGGCGGCGTAACTCTCGGTGCAGTAAAGGGTTAATTGATTTTCAGATAAGGCAGTACCTTTGGGTACTGTCTTATTTTTTTAATAATACACTTGAAAAATGTCATAATATATGTTAGAATTATATGCAAATGAATTGTTAGAAAGGATTTTTAATTTATGCCTCAGAATGGTTATACTCTGATTATTTTTATCGTTTATTTTGCGATTATGCTTGGAATAGGTATTTATGCCTTCAAGCGCTCAAAGAGCGCCAGCGACTACTTCCTTGGGGGACGACAGCTTGGTCCCTGGACAACCGCTATTTCCGCCCAGGCTTCCGACATGAGCGGATGGCTTCTTCTTGGCCTTCCTGCCTCCATATACGTTTCGGGTCTTACCGAAAGCTGGATTGCTATAGGTTTATTTATCGGTACATACCTTAACTGGAGATTTGTTGCTTCGAGACTCAGAAAGATGTCTGCCGCAGCAGGCGACTCTATCACAATTCCCGAATATTTCCAGAAGCGCTTCAACAGTAACTCCAGCGTTGTCCGTTTCATTTGTGCGGCTATAATATTTGTTTTCTTCCTCGTGTATACCGCTTCCGCCTTCAGCTCAGGCGCTAAGCTTTTCAACTTCGTTTTCGGCGTTGATTATACACTTTCTCTTACAATCGGTGCACTTATCATTATCGCATACACCTTCCTTGGAGGCTTCCTTGCAGTTTGCTGGACTGACCTTATTCAGGGTATCCTGATGTTTGTTGCTCTTGTTGTTGTTCCGATTATCTGCCTTATTAACACACCTGATTTTTCCGCCATTACATTCCCGGCTGAAAATTATTTCAGCTTTTTTGAAGCTAACGACGGAAGTATCGCATGGCAGACAATAGTTTCGGGTCTTGCCTGGGGTCTCGGCTACTTCGGTATGCCTCATATTCTTGTAAGATTCATGGGTATCAAGAGTGCTGATATGATCAAGAAATCCCGTATCATCGCAGTTGTATGGGTAGCAGTAACTCTTGCGGCGGCTGTATTCGTTGGTATTGCAGGCTATGCGTATCTGCATACTCCCGGTAACGAGGAGCTTCTCGGTAGCTTCAATGCTCTTGCTGACGCAGAAAAAATCTTCATGTTCCTCTCCGCTTCCTTACTTCCCTCGATAATTGCAGGCGTTATTCTCTGCGCAATTCTTGCGGCTATTATGAGTACAGCTGACTCACAGCTTCTTGTTACTGCTTCCGCTGTAACTAACGACGTTTTCCGTCTTATCAACAAGAAGGCAAGCGACAAGACACTTATCTGGATTTCCAGAGGTACCGTTATGCTTGTAGCTGTTATCGCTTATCTTATCGCTCTTGACCCCAACAGCTCGGTAATGGGACTCGTTTCCTACGCATGGGCAGGTCTTGGTGCCGCTTTTGGCCCCGCGATCTTACTTTCTCTCTTCTGGAGAAGAATGACTATCTGGGGTGCAGTAGCAGGCATGGTAGCAGGTGGCGGCTCCGTAATCCTCTGGGAGCTTCTTTTCAGCGGTGAAGCTGCCCTTATCTGCAACACAGGCGTTTACTCACTTTTACCTGCCTTTGTAATTGCATTTGTTGCAGTAATGGCAGTATCTCTCGCAACCAAGAAGCCTGAGGGCGTTGACGAGCTCTTCGAGCGTGCCTCGGCAACAACCATTCCCGATAAGGAAACAGCTTAAGACGGAGGTTAATATGAAAAGAAGTGATTACATTTCATGGGATGAATACTTCATGGGTATTGCCCTCTTTTCCGCCCAGCGTAGTAAGGATAATTCCACACAGGTTGGTGCTTGTATAGTCAATTCTGACAGAAAGATAGTTTCCGTGGGCTATAACGGAATGCCTACAGGCTGTCTTGACGATGATATGCCCTGGGAGCGTACGGGAGATTTTCTTGATACGAAGTATCCCTTTGTATGTCACGCAGAGCTCAACGCAATCCTCAACAGCAATATTCAGGGGGTAAACGGCGCTACCCTTTATGTTACACTTTTCCCTTGCAATGAGTGCGCTAAGGCGATTATTCAGTGCGGAATAAAGCGTGTTGTTTATCTCGACAACAAATACGCCGATACCGACGGAGTAAAGGCTTCCGCTATGATGTTCAAGAAGTGCGGTGTGGCAGTAGAAAAATACGAAGCCACAGGCAGAGAGATAACGATTAAATTATAATAAATAATAAACGCTTGCAGTTCATCAGACTGCAAGCGTTTTGTTGTATAACGAAAACCCCCGGCTGTGCCGGGGGTTCAAAAAAGCTTTAGCGATAAATAGAAAAAATAACCTCCTTCTGGTATAATGAGAAGTGCGGTCTGGCAACTGCACAAACACAGAAGGAGGAAGTCAAATGAATGACAATAATAGTTTAGC
>JAZSBN010000042.1:0-16540 GCA_045602405.1 Ruminiclostridium sp. | reverse complement strand
AACACTTTCACCTGTTTACAATGCGAAAAAGAAGGCAGTTTATGCTGAATATTTACAGGCTGTTACCGTATCCTATTCAACCGCAAATGGCGATGTAAACGAAAACTACTCCAGCTTTGAAAAGGCATTCGCGGCGATCCCTGTATCTGCTGAAGGCATAAATATCAATCTGAACTGCGATGTAGTTGCAGAAAGCTTTACTGTTCCCAAGTTTGTGAACGGTCTGACCATTAACGGACTCAAAAACACTGTTACACTGAAAAACTTAGCTTCTATCTCGCTTGCTGTTCCCGTAATCTTCAATGATATTACAATCGACAGCACAAAGCCCTTCAAGATCAGCACTACAAGCGATCTTACACTGAGCAGTTTCGCTTCCTCGACTCTTTCGGGAGTATCGGGTGGCGCGAAGAAAACTCTCGCCTATAACGGCGAAAACAATGTAAACTATACTGTAAGCGGTTTCGGAAACCTCGACCTTACAACAGGTCCTGTCCTCAATATCACTAAGGCAGTAACAGTAAAGAATGTTATCGCTGACAATTCCCCTATTCTCGGTATTATGAGCGGTGCAAACGTTAAGCTTACTACCGTTGACAGCGACGGTACAACAAGTGATGAGCTTGTTATTATGTATTACGACGGCGCTACAACACCTGTAAGCATTTCAGGAGTTATCACAGGTAATATCCTCTTTACCCACGAAACAAGCTTTACCGACGGTCAGCACCTTCTGACAGCGGCAAAGGCAGATCTCGCATGCCTCAGCTTCGAGCCTGAAAACAAGCCTGACGAAAGAGATTATACTTTCACCAAAAAGAGCAATAAAATCTATT
This sequence comes from Ruminiclostridium sp., assembly GCA_045602405.1. Taxonomy (GTDB): domain Bacteria; phylum Bacillota; class Clostridia; order Oscillospirales; family Ruminococcaceae; genus Ruminiclostridium_E. Next base: position 15,704 of record JAZSBN010000042.1, on the reverse strand, counting down.
TTAAGGCTGTTGCATTCGAGGTAAGCGATGGCGATAAGGAATATCGTTACGCTGATTGGGCTGATTTTGTGGCTATGGTAAATGCAGCAAAGAACGCCGAGGCAAGCTATTCAGTTACCCTTATGGGTGATTACAATGTAGGTGGTGCTCTTACAATGCCCAAGGCAGGCACTTATAAGCAAATTCGTATTATGACCGACGTAAATCACGACGGAAACGCTACCCTGAAGTTTACAGGCGGTATAACTCAGACCGGAAATCTGATATTCAGAAATATTGCTTTAAGTTCCGTTAACACAAGAGACGTTGAAACAGCGTATACTATCAAAACAGGTGCGTACATGCTTTCATCCTATAATACGAACTTTGGCAAGATTACTTCTATCAGTGGAAGCAAGGACTCGATAGTTGGTTTATCTGGATCAGTTTTGGATGGAAAACTTTCTGCAGGTGCAGCTGTAATCCATAACAGTAGCGTTGCAGGTGCGGTAAGTACAACGAGTTACCTTACGGTTTCAGGAAATGCGGCATTTAAAAACACAGTAAATGCTTATGGACTTATGGTCGAAGAGGATAGTACTATTGTTCTGACAAAGGGTAAACTCCTTACTGTAGGTAAGGGCGGTACAGGTTCCACTGTCTTAACTGTAGATTTCGACGAAGAAATCACAGCCAAGACCAAGATTGGTACGGTGCCGGTTGGATATTACAATAACAACTTTATTGGCAGCGGATTCGATATCGTTGTTGAGAAAAACATCCTTTACGCAGTTCCGATTATCTGATCGGCAAGTAAGCCACAAAACAACAAAAAGCCACCGGCTCATCCGGTGGCTTTTTTCATTCTTATGTCAGATATATAAGGGTTTATTACAGACAGCGGTAGTAATCACACCGAATAGTCTGCCGACTGAATAATTTTTCAGGGAAGTTTTTTCAGGGGCTTTTCTTATTTAAAAAGAAAAACGGCAACAAGCATATACTTGTTACCGTTTTCAGGGATTTTAACCTTTGGTCTGAGTGACGGGACTTGAACCCACGGCCTCTACCACCCCAAGGTAGCGCGCTACCAGCTGCGCCACACCCAGTCAAAGTCAATCAAGGTTTCCCCTGATTGCTTATATATTATACTACGGATTTTAAGGTTTGTCAATACCTTTTTTGAAAAAAATTCAAATTTTTTCATTTTTCGTGTTCTGTTGAGAATCCTGTCCTTAAAAATGGCTTTGTTATCGCTGTTTTAAAAAATACATTATGACTGTAATAGAAATATCCGCCTTGAAAAACAGCATTTTATATGTTATGTTTAAAAAAGACCAACCGAGGACACATAAAGGATACATCCTTATGATAAATTATAGCCAAGGGAAAGGAATGAGGAATATGTCGTACAGAGTTCTTCTCGTTGAAGATGATAACCAGATAAGAGAGGTAATAGAGGACTATTTTTCCGCAAAGGGTGAAGGAGAAATAACCGTTGTCAGTGCGCAGGACGGCGGAAAGGGACTTGCTCTTGCGAAGGAACAGGACTTCGACCTTATTATGCTGGATATAATGCTTCCTGAAATAGACGGCTTCTCTTTATGCAGGGAGATACGCAGGGACAGTATTGTTCCCATACTTTTTCTTACTGCAAGAGGACGGGAAGAAGATATTCTCTACGGCTATGAGCTGGGCTGTGACGATTACATAGTAAAGCCTTTTTCTTCAGCCGCTCTTTATGCAAAGGTTACTGCACTTTTAAGACGTTCAAAGGGTACAGTAATTACCAAGGAGCTTGTCTGCGGGAAAATAAGTCTTGATCTCGTGACCTTCCGTGTGACGGCCTGTGGCAAGGAATTGGAGCTTGCTCCCAAGGAGTTCGCACTTCTTAAATATTTTATTGAGCATAAGAACTGGGTTATCGACCGTGACACCCTGCTGAATAAAATCTGGGGATATGATTATTTCGGCAGCGACAGAGTGGTTGACAACCACATCAAAAAATTAAGAAAGGCTCTCGGTGAGGCGGGAGGTCAGATAAAGACCGTTATTACAAAGGGATATAAGCTTACCGAGTAGCTTTTTCAGAAATGACAGGAAAGGGAAATTATGAAAAAGCTTAAATTCAGAAATTTTTTATTTAAAAAGCTTATCTGGGCAGTTATCATAGGAATAATCATTTCCTTATCGATTACAGGTGTGGCGTATTCGGCTTATCTGGGATATTCGGATATGTTTTGTCTCTATAACAGCGCTGATGCGGAAAACATGATCAGAAGGGGTACTACTGACGCTAAGAGGCGCATGAACTTAGGAATGCATTTTGACAGCCCGATAAATGAGAGCATCGGTATTGATGCTGCGGCGGTAATTTATGATGAGGAAACAAATGAAATCCTTATGGATTCCGAGTTCAATGTATATACTGTTATTCCGAAAAGTAAGTCTGAAACGGGAAAGGCAATATATCTTGCAAATAAATCCGAGGAATTCAGGAATGTTATAGAGAGCTATACCAAGATGAGACGGACGGTCAGAATAGACTGTGAACAGATATATGTTGATGGAGAAAGCTTTTACCCCGGAAGGGTTAGCGTTTCGTTAACGGATGACCCTGTGATGAACATAGACGGCGGAGAAGCCGAGGAATTTGATTTTACGCCCGAAAACGCCTCCGATTATAAAATGGTTGACTATCATACTATGACCTTTACGGCAGGAAGCTACTCCGATAGTATGGCTCTTCAGCTGATAAGAGAAAACTTTTCCGCCGATGAAATCGAATTCGAAGGAGATTTAATAAACATCTGGAGAAGGTCTGTCAATATTGACGGAAAAGAATACAGCTTTGCTGTTTTTTACCTCTTTGATTTCTGGGGCTTATTTGCGATAGCAGTTGTAGAAACCTTTGCGGTTGTTCTGTTTATTGCCGTTGCAATCGCCTTCCTTACTGCATTCAGACGTTACAGAAAATACTGCACACAGTACAGCATTGATGAGCATCGAAGAAATATGACCAACGCTCTCGCCCACGACCTTAAGAGCCCTCTTACCGCCATTCACGGCTATGCGGAAAATCTCAAAGAAAATATTCATAGCGAGAAGAGGGAATATTATGCGGACGCTGTTCTTGAAAATGTAAGATACATGAATGAGATTATTACGAATACTCTTGACCTTGCGAAGCTTGAAACAAGCGAAAATGGAGTAAAAAAGGAAAAGGTTGATATTACCGCTCTTACCGAGAAGCTTTTTGAGAAGTACAGTCTTAATATAAAGAACAGAAATATTACCGTTGAAATAAGCGGCAATCTGACTGTATCCGCCGATAAGGTGATGATATCCAGAGCTATTGAAAATCTTATTTCGAATGCCGTTAAATTTACCGATGACGGCGGAAAGATAACAGTTTCTGCCAATGAAAAGAGCTTTGTGATATCCAATACCTTCACAGGCGATGTAGATAAGGAAAATATCGAAGCCGCCTTCGGAAAATCCGATGAAAGCCGCAGTAACAGAGAGGGAAGCGGTCTCGGACTATCCATAGTGAAAAATATAGCTTCTCTTCATAAATTCAGATTTGAAACAAAAGCTAAGGACGGAGTGTTTACTGCAGAAATAAACTTCTGAATATAAAAAAATTCTCCCTGTAATCATAAGGATTACAGGGAGATGTTTTCTTTTAATTAAAATAACCGCCGCACCGCCACATGGAGTATAAAACCCGCACGAAGCAGGGTGGGTAAAATCGCCTGACAGGTTCACGCTCCCTTCTTCCGCAGTACGGGAGGTCTGCAATCCGCTGTCATGGAGAAATCCCTTTTATAATGTGTTGGATTATAGTGTCCATGTTTTATCGAATGCGGCAGTAAATAAGCTAATAATATTATACTTAGTTTAAGCCTGATTATTCTTCCTCGTCGAAATCAAGAGTAAGAACCTCGATGAACTTGTCTCCGATTCTGGAGTAGAGCTCTTCGTCGTCAACAGTCTTAAGAGTACATTCTTCGCTTTCTTCATCGTCACAGATTTCGAGGATTATGAATTCAACTTCTTCTTCCTCCAGGTCGTCTGTTTCAGTATAAGGTGTGAGAGCAGCATAATTCTTTCCTTCGAATTCTACTGTGTCGATAATTTCGAACTGTTCTCCGTCAAGGTCGACTACAACGGGAGCATAATCTTCTTCATTTAAAATTAAATCTTCAGCCATTTTCTATTCCTTTCATAATCCGTTTATGCGGATGTCACTATTTATTGTCTTAACATTTTTATTATATATTATAGGCAGTATATTGTCAATATGGTTTTACTAAAAAGGGGTGATTTAGTATGTAAATTGTATAATGCATATATAAATATGTTGAAAATATCATACAAAATAACCAAGAAAAACCTATTGACTTTCCATAAAATGTATGGTATATTATAATCAAGGAAAGGGAAAGAAAGTAAGATAAAAAATCCTACCGAATCCCTCCCGAGGTAATCGGAACTGATCCAAAATCTACGAAAGTTTCTATACAGTAAGATCAGGAAATTCTGATGATACACTTCGGATAGGTGAAGTGTAAATTTAACCGGAAAGGAAGCGAGTCCCATGGAAACAACTGAATCAATATCTTTAGTATCCCTGAGTCGATTCGCCGGCTTGAAGTAAGGATTAAGAGATATGACTCCATTGTTACAGTCGCCATTTATGAGGTGGTAAAAGAACTGTACGAGCATATAGTTAAGGCGCTTATGCCAAGACCTTTTCCCGACGATAGATAAAGTGATACCCTGAAAAATCGGCTGTATAGATAATTCAACTGTTGCAGTTGGTTACGCCGAAGGGCTTTAATATAAAAAGCTGATATGAGTATCCGGTCTGATGAAAAGTCCGGAGAACGGAGAATAACTGAAATGAACATTATAGCTTTACATACAAAAGAATAATGAAAGGTAAAAACTCCGATGCACTGATTAAATTTGTTAGGTAAAAAAATTGAATAAAACATACGGACTGAGCCCAGAAAGCCAGTCCGTTTTTGCTTGTCTGTATTGCTTTTTTACAGCGGCTGTGCTATACTTTAAGAAAAAAGAGGGAAAACAAGGAGTGCGTGTATGTTAAAGGAAAAGCTTGACGCTCTGATGAAAAATCAGATTGAAACAAACACAATGAAGGGCGGAAGCCTCATGGTTATACATAAAGGAAAAACAATCTACCGAGGTAATTTCGGAATGGCGGACGAGGGGAGAAATTATCCCGTAAGAAATGATACTATTTTCCGCCTCTACAGTATGACTAAGCCTATAACCGCCGCCGCACTGATGATACTTTACGACAGGGGACTCATAGACCTTTATGATTCGGTATGCTGGTATCTTCCGGGCTTCAGAAATCAGAAGGTTCTTACTGGTGATGGCGAAGTTCCCGTTAACCGTGATGTAAGAATAATGGATCTGCTTACCATGACATCGGGGCTTATGTATCCCGAAAGAGGAGAAGGTCCTGCAGGAATAAAAATGGCGGAGCTTTTTGATGAATTTAACGAGGCCGCAGAAAAGGGAAAGGCTTATTCCACTGTTGAAATGTGCAATAAAATCGGCGAGCAGCCTCTTTGCGCTCAGCCCGGAGAAATCTGGAACTATGGAACAAGCGCGGATATCGCAGGCGGCATTATCGAGGTGGTAAGCGGAAAAACCTACGGCCAATTTCTTAAGGATGAAATTTTTACTCCTCTCGGAATGGCGGATACTGATTTTTATGTGCCTGAAAATAAGCGTGACAGATTCGCCGAGGTTTATATAAGAGATGAAAATGGTAAGCTTAATATCTGCGAGTGGCAGCATCTTGGTCTCAGGGACAAATATACTGTACCGCCAAGCTTTGAAATCGGTGGCTGCGGACTTGTTTCCACGATGGATGATTATGCGAAATTTGCACAGATGCTTCTTAATAAGGGTGAATATAAGGGAATCCGTATTCTCAGCCCCTCGGCGGTAAGCCGTATCACAAGCGATAATCTTAACGAGGGTCAGAAAAAGACCTTTAACTGGGATTCCTGCTACGGTTACGGCTACGGCGGATTTATGAGAGTTCTTAATAACCCTTGGGAAGCTGGAGCAGGAGTAAAGGGCGAATACGGCTGGGACGGCTGGACAGGAAATTATTTCTGTAACGACCCCGAAAACGACCTGACCTTCCTCTATTTTATCCAGGTAGGCGGAACGAACGGTCCTCGTCCCATAAGAACGCTTAAGCAGGCGGTTTATTCGGAGATTTTATGAAAAAAAGAACTGTTTATATAATTTATCTTGTTGTTTCTGCGGTATGCCTCGTATTGATGCTTCTGCCTTACGGTGTGGCTATGGTATTCGCTTCTCCCGAGGGTAGTCTTCCTCCCGAGTATTATCCGTTCTTTCACATGCTTCCTTTTGGTTATGCTGTGTTTGCACCGATGATATGCTTCATGCTTACTGTGGTTACGGCTATTATTGAACTTGTAATGGTTATAAAGCCTGAAAAGCTTTCCCTTACTCCGATAGCGGTACTTTCCTTTATATCGGCGGCTATACTTTTGCTTCAGTACATGATTATTCCCACGGTCGTAACAGTCCTCGGCATAGCGATACTTTTAATATTTATCCTGACTGCGGTTTCAACGCTTATTATAAGAAGAAAGCTGAGCTGACTGCACAGCTATATAATTAAAAAATACAGGAGAGGTTAACATGAAAAAAATATTCATAACTATTTTAACACTTTGCATCGCTTGCATTCTTGCAGTTACCGCTTACGGCGAAGCAGCTTCGGAAAGCGGCGGCTGGGTCTACAGGGTAAAGGATGACGGTACGGCGATTATTGCTGTTTATTCGGAGGATACAGCTAACAGCGACCTTATAATCCCTTCCGAATTGGACGGCTATAAGGTAACCGAAATAGCGAACTATTGCTTTTCCTCCCAGCCTGAAATCAACTCGGTTGAAATCCCTTCCTCTGTAAAAGCTGTCGGCAGTAAGGCTTTTTCCGACTGCTATGGGTTATATACAGTAAACTTCGGACTTGATTATTATAATGAAGACGAAGGAACACAGGTTATCGGAGAGGGTGCCTTTATGAACTGCTACGGGCTTGATACAGTTTATTTCCCTACTTCTCTTAAGGTGATTGAAGCAAATGCTTTTTCTGATTGTACGGCTCTTACCTCGGTAGATATACCCTACGGTACGGAAGTTATAGGGGATAGTGCATTTGCTGATTGTCCTGCACTTATGAGCGTTATTATTCCGACTACAATAAATGAACTGGGTAAGGACGTCTTTGAGGGCTGCTCTTACTCTATGGTAATCTATTATGAAGGAACAAAAGACCAGTGGGACAGAATCAATAAGGATGAAACTGATTTTTATGATACAGAGGTTGTATTTCTTTCCGAAGGATTATTTTCCGCTACCGACGAGCCTGATGTCATTGTCGGAAAAAACGGAAGAGACGGAAATTTCAGCTACTTAATAATGGAGGACTGTACAGCGGAGATTACCGGTTATGATGGATATGAAGATGATGTGAAATTTCCTTCGGAGGTAAACGGATATACAGTTACTAAAATAGGTCCTTCGATTTTTAACTGGAAAAGAAATTTACATTCCGCTGAAATACCTTCTACGGTAAAGACTATTGATAGATGCTTTGCATATTGCGACTCACTTGAAACGGTAACGCTTCACGAAGGGCTTGAAATAATAAGCTCGCATACGTTTAATGGATGTAAAAGTTTAAAAAGTATTACGATCCCGTCTACTGTTACAGAGATTGGCGACAGCGCATTTTATGATTGTAAGGCTCTCAGAGAAATAATTATACCAGATAACGTAAGAACTATCGGCGAGAGAGTCTTCCATGGATGTGAAAACCTTGAAAATGTTTCTCTTGGAAAGAATATAACCGAAATCAAAATATTCAGCTTTGTGAACTGTGAAAATCTTTCAAGGATAGAGATTCCTGATGGTGTGACCTCAATCGAAAGGGAAGTGTTCTTTAAATGTGAAAACCTAACCGAAATTGTAATTCCCGTAAGCGTTAGACGAATCGGCGAAAATGTTTTTGAGGATTGTAATAATCTTGAAAAGATATTATATAAGGGGACAGAGAAGGATTGGAAAAATATTTTCATACATTATGATAATAAGCTTCTGTTTGAATGCCTGAAAATCTATGAATATGACCCCGAAACCTATAAGCCCATAGGCCCTGAATTCGCAATAATTCTGTGCGGTATTTTAATAGTTGCTGCTGTTGCTGTTGTTATTATTGTTATGTGCCGTAAGGGCAGAACCTGTCCCGACTGCGGAAAGAAGCTTGAGGAAGATTCGGAATTCTGCGGCTGGTGCGGTAAAGAGTTGTAAACTTTGCACAAATTCTTTTCTGAAAAATCTTGACTTTTATTAAAAAAGGTGTATAATTAGATTATGGAAAAAATTATAAGGAGATGTTTATTATGGCAAAGTTAAGAGTCGGAATCCTTACAAGCGGCGGCGACTGCCCGGGCTTAAACGCAACAATCAGAGGCGCGGCCAAGGGCTGTTATGAGCTTTTCGGTACGGATAAGGTTGAAATTATCGGTATCCAGAACGGATATCACGGACTTATTCATAATGACTGCATAAAAATGAAGCCCTCCGACTTTTCGGGAATTCTTACCCGCGGCGGTACAATTCTCGGAACAAAGAGAACTCCTTATAAAATGATGCAGGTTATCGAAGAGGATAAGGTTGATAAGGTTGCGGAAATGAAGCAGACCTATAAGCAACAGAAGCTTGACTGTCTCCTTACTCTCGGCGGAAACGGAACACATAAGACCGCAAATCTTCTTTCTGAGGAAGGACTTAACGTTATAGGCCTTCCTAAGACTATAGATAATGATATATGGGGAACAGACGTTACCTTCGGTTTCCATACTGCAGTAGATATCGCAACCGACGTTATCGACAGAATTCATACAACTGCCACCTCTCACAGCAGAGTCATGGTTATAGAAATCATGGGTAATAAGGCTGGCTGGCTCACTCTGTTTTCAGGTATTGCAGGCGGTGCTGATATCGTACTTATACCCGAAATTCCCTATGATATAAAGAAGGTTGTGAAGGCAGTCGAGGAACGTGCCGACGCAGGAAAATCCTTCTCCATTCTTGCAGTAGCGGAAGGTGCTATGGATAAGAAGGAAGCGGAAATGAAGCGTAAGGAAAGAATGAAGCTTCGCGCTGAGGCAGGCTATAATACCGCCACAAACAGAATCGCTTCCCAGATTCAGCAGGCTACAGGCTTTGAAACAAGAGCGGTTGTTCCGGGTCATATGTTAAGAGGAGGAAGCCCCTCCGCCTACGACCGTGTTCTTGCAACAAAGTTCGGAGCAAGAGCGGCTGAGCTTATAAAGAAGTCGAAGTTCGGCTATACCGTGGCTCAGGTTGACGGAAAAATTACCGAAAATAAGCTTTCCGATGTGGCGATGAAGACAAAGTTCGTTCTTCCCGATGATGAGCTTGTTATTACAGGAAGAAACATCGGAATTTCCTTCGGCGACTAATGAAATATATAGGGGGCAGTAGCCCCCTTGATTTATATGTTGAATATATTGTGTAGCGAAAGGACTGATAAACATGAGAAAAATTGATTTAAGCGGACGCTGGAAGCTTTTTATGGATAAGGAGAAAAGCGCTTCCTTTCCCGAAAGCTTTGATGATGAGATAATACTGCCCAATACAACCTCCGCCGCTAAAAAGGGAGAGTTAAATCCCGAAAGAGCTTCGGGATATCTTACCGACCCCTATAAATTCGAGGGCTATGCCTGGTATAGCAGGGATATCGAAATCAAGAAGGAATATCTTGATTGTTCCGTATATCTTAAGCTTGAACGTACAAGAAAAACTACCCTTTACATAGACGGTGAAGAAATTGAAAGCAACAACAGTCTTTCCACGCCTCATCTTTATGAGCTTGAAGGACTTACAGAAGGTGTTCATACCTTTACTATCCGTGTTGATAATACAGATTACCCCACAAGGGGTGGTCATCTTACCTCTCCTGACACACAGACTAACTGGAACGGAATAACAGGCGAAATTTCTCTTATTATCCGTCCGAAAATTCATCTTGACGATATAAGAATTTATACTGACGCAGTAAATAACGCCTTAACAATAAGCTGTGTGTCCACGGGACACGGAATAGTTACCGCTGAGGTTGACGACGGAAGACGTACAAGATATGCGGTTATAGAGGGCGAGAATGTTTTCGTTTATCTTGCGTCGGAAAAGCTTTCTCTATGGGACGAATTCGAGCCCAGTCTTCATACACTGAAGATTACCATGAATAACGAGATTAACGAAATCCCCTTCGGCATCAGAAAAATATCCTCTGAGGGCAGAAAGCTTCTCGTTAATGGAAATGAAACCTTCTTAAGAGGAAAGCATGACGGTCTTATCTTCCCTATGACAGGCTATGCTCCCACTACTGTTGATGAGTGGCTTAAGGTGATGAAGACTGCGAAGGACTTCGGAATAAATCATTATCGCTTTCATACCTGCTGTCCTCCCGAAGCGGCATTTATTGCGGCGGATATGTTAGGTATCTATATGCAGCCTGAATTACCCTTCTGGGGTACTGTAAAGGACGAAATCGACGAGGAACAGCAGTACCTTATCGATGAGGGCTTCCGTATTCTTAAGGAGTTCGGAAACCATCCTTCATTTGTTATGATGTCTCTGGGTAATGAGCTCTGGGGCAACAAGAATGTGCTGAGTATCATACTTAAAAGCTATAAGAATTTCGATAACCGTCACCTTTATTCCGACGGCTCCAATAACTTCCAGTTTGTACCCTGTGTTCTTGACGGAGCAGACTTCTTAAGCGGTGTAAGATTATCACATGACAGGCTTTATCGCGGCTCCTACGCTATGTGCGACGCTCCCCAGGGTCATATCCAGACAGACGCGCCCAATTCCTCTCATAATTATGATAAGATTATAGTTCCCGAAACTCTCGGCGAGGGCTCCTCGGGCGGAAAAATACTTATCCAGTACGGAACAGGCGTCAAAGAGGTTGACGCTGACGGCGGAGAAACTCTTATCCCTGAGGTACCCGTTATTTCTCACGAGGTAGGTCAGTATGAAACCTATCCCGACTATTCTGAGATAGGAAAATATACAGGCACTCTTAAGGCGGAGAATATTGCTTTATATAAGGAAAAAGCCGATGAAAAGGGACTTATTTCCTATTCCGATAAATTCTTCAGAGCTTCGGGTGCATTAGCGGCAGACTGCTACAAGCGTGAAATAGAAGCAGCTTTAAAATCAGAAAATCTTTCAGGCTTCCAGCTTCTCGATATTCAGGATTTCACAGGTCAGGGAACGGCTCTTGTAGGCGTACTCAACTCATTTATGGAGCCTAAGGGAATAATTTCCGATACTGAGTGGAGAGGCTTCTGTAATTCTACCGTTATAATGGCGGAGTTCGATAGATTTGTATTTCGTTACGGCGAGGAAATTTCCTTCGATCTTACTCTTTTCAATACCGATTACCGCTTCAATGCCGAAGCTGTAAGCTATCGTATTTTTAAAGGCGAGGATACTGTTCTTAGCGGAAAAACTGCAGTAATCACAGATAAAAAGGTAAATAAGCTTGGAAATATCATCTTCAACCCCGAAATGTCGGAGGAGCCTTCTGTGTACAGGCTGCTTCTTGAAATAGAGGATACCGATATCAGGAACGAATACTCCTTTATCGTTTATCCCGAGGTTGAGATTTCGATAGCTTCGGATAAAATCAGCTATATGGATAAGGAAGTTTTCTTTGTTAAGACCGAGGCTGAGGCAGTAAAGCTTTCAGAAGAGGGTAAGAGGGCAGTTGTAGTACCTGACAGCGAAGGTAAGCTTAGTGGAACGTACTGTACCGACTTCTGGTGTTATCCTATGTTCAGTTCCATTTCCGAAAGCATGAACAGACCGCTTCCGATTGGTACAATGGGCTGTCTTATCGACAAGGATAGTCCTAAGCTCAAGGGCTTCCCCACAGAGACCTTTTCAACGCCTCAGTGGTTCAATATCATAATGCACAGCCATTCGGAAAATCTCGACGGAACGGATATCGAGCCTGTAATCTGGGCAATCGACAATCCCCACAGAGCACAGCGTTTAGGCGTGCTTTACGAGAAGGACGGAATTACCGTGATTACATCGAGGCTCTGGGAGATTTCCGAAATGCCTGAGGTAAGATATTTTGCAAAATGCCTTGTTGAGAATGTATAAAAACCGTACAGACAAAATTATAACCCCGACTGAGCGTCGGGGTTATTTTAATATATCAGCTTTTTATATTCCAGGTCTATATCCGCCTTTTTAGCCTGAGCGCATAAATCCTTCGTCTGTATCTTATACTGTTTTCCGTCCTTTATGAAATGAGTGGCTAACTGCCTGAACTGGAAATTAACTTCTTTTCTGCGGCATTGTTCCCTTATATCAAGAATCCATTCATAGTCGAGAGGCCTGCCGTTATAGTCGGACTCTCCACCTGCTACCACAAGTTCAATATCATCAAGATATTCTTCCATATTTATTTTTTCAAGAAGTGGCTGAGCTGTTATGCATTTATGCTTTATGGGCAGTTTGCTGAAAAGAGAGAGCCTTTTATCTGCGTTTTTCTGGTTTTCCACAGTACAGCCTACAATAACATTATCATAGCCGTCTCCCCAGTCAGAGGGAATACAAGCTTCGAATCTTTCAATACGCTTAGTCAGGAAAAGAAAACGGCAGTCCTTCCGTTCTCTTATAATTTCCCAACATTCCTTTCGCCATTCGTCGGCTTCTTCAATAAGAAAATCCGTAGAAAAGCATGTGTATACAAGTCCTGGTTTAACCTTGTAGTTTCCGTTTTTCAGATGTTCGGCAGGCTTATAGAAATCCTTCGTTTTAACAATTTCCGAAGTGTCTGTACCACGCTTATAATCGCCTTTATGGATATAGCAGTTAAGGCAACCTTCGCTGAATTTTCTGCAGCCACGCCAAGGATTCCACATAGCCATATTTATGCCTCTTTTTTTACAAGCAGAACCACACATTCAACATGAACGGTTCTGCTGAACAGGTCTGCCGCCTGAACGCTTACAGTTCTGTAGCCGAGAGTTTCAAGGTATTTACAGTCTCTTGCCGCTGTGGCAGGATTACAGGATACCATAACTATTCTTTCAGGGTCGAAGGTCTTTATATTATTCAGTGTTCTTTCGTCACATCCCTTTCGTGCAGGGTCGACGATAACTACATCCGCCTTAACGCCCTTTTCACGGAGAATATCGGTAATTTTTCCAGCGTCGCCGCAGTAAAATTCCGCATTATCTGCATTGTTCAGCTTCTTGTTTATTCTGGCGTTTTCTACGGCACTTTCAACTATTTCAACGCCGATAACAGATTTCGCCTTATCCGCCATGGTAAGACCGATAGTTCCCGCTCCGCAGTATAAATCGATTATATTCTTCCCCTCAGGCTCGGCTAAGCTTCCTGCAAGTGCATACAGCTTTTCCGCCATGGGGGTGTTGACCTGATAAAAGGACTTCGGTGAAATTGAGAAGCTTTTTCCAAGCATTGTATCGGTAATTGTTCTTTCTCCGAAAAGGTCGGCTTCTTCATCGCCGTAGATAACGTTTGTCTTGTCCTTGTTGATATTTGCGGTAATACCCTTTATATCGGGGAATCGTGCGCTGAGCTCCTTAGCAAGTCCCTTAAGCTCGGGAACGCTTCTTCTTACAACGATAGTAACGTTTATCTCGCCGCTGTAATGACCTCTTCTTATGCAGATGTGACGGAGTACGCCCTTATGCTCTTCCTCGTTATATACTGCTATTTTCTTTTTCTGGCAGTACTGCAGGATAAAGGCTCTTATTTCCGAAAAAACCGCCTGTTCAAGGCGGCAGTTTTCGCAGGGAATTATCCTGTGACTGCGGTCTGCATAGAAACCGCTTATATATTCTCCGTCAGAATTTTTTCCAACGGGATACTGTGCTTTATTACGATAGCCGTCGGGAGAATCGTTTCCTATAATCGGAAGAAAATCGGGAGAAAGACCGCCTATGCGTGTGAAGGCGTCTCTTACGAAGCCTTCTTTCGCTTTAAGCTCCGCTTCATAGCTGATATGTCTGAAGCTACAGCCGCCGCATTTCCCGAAAACAGGGCAGTCGCTTTCAATTCTGTCGGGAGAAGGGAAGATAATCTCCTCAATTTTTCCGTAGGAATGGGACTTATTTACCTTTAAAAGCTTGACCCGAAGGTGGTCTCCTACTGCACTCATAGGTACAAAAACCACCATGCCTTCGTGGCGTCCGAGACCGCAGCCCTCGTTGGTCAGGCTTTCTATTTCAAGTTCAATAATATCGTTTTTCTTCATTATTATCCGTTCTTTTCGAGAGCCTTGCTCTTTAAATAAGCGTTTATAAAGCCGTCGATATCGCCGTCCATAACAGCCTGAATGTTACCCATTTCGTGACCTGTTCTGTGGTCCTTGGCGAGGGTATAGGGCATGAATACATAGGAGCGTATCTGTGCACCCCATGCAATCTGAAGCTGTTCCCCCTTGATATCGGAAATCTTGTCGAGATGTTCTCTTTCCTTGATTTCGACAAGCTTGGAAATAAGCATACGCATAGCGTATTCACGGTTCTGAAGCTGGCTTCTCTGAGTCTGACAGGCACAAACGATGCCTGTAGGCTTATGTATAAGACGTACAGCCGAGCTTGTCTTGTTTACCTTCTGCCCGCCTGCACCGCTTGAGCGATAAACCTCCATTTCGATATCCTCGGGACGGATATCTACGGATGTATCTTCATCAATTTCAGGCATAACCTCAAGGCTGGCAAAGCTTGTGTGACGTCTTCCTGAGGAGTCGAAGGGGGAAACTCTTACAAGTCTGTGAACGCCGTTTTCCGATTTGAGGAAGCCGTAAGCGTTGATACCTTCGATAAGAATTGAAGCACTCTTGATACCTGCTTCTTCGCCTTCAAGATAATCGAGAAGCGAAACCTTGAAGTTATGGCGTTCAGCCCATCTGTTATACATTCTGTAGAGCATTTCCACCCAGTCCTGAGCTTCTGTTCCGCCTGCGCCTGCATGGAAGGTAAGGATAGCATTCTTTCCGTCATATTCGCCTGAAAGAAGGGTAACAAGCTTCTGTTCCTCAAGCATGGTCTTACTCTTTTCGGCAAGCTCCATGATTTCGGGAAGCATACTTTCGTCCTCCTCCTCGTTGGCGAGCTCAGCCATTGTAAGAACGTCGTCGAAGCTTTCGGAAAGCTTATCGAACTGTGCTACCTTTGCCTTTAATCCGCCCATTTTCTGGAGCGTTTTCTGAGAATTTTCACTATCGTTCCAAAAGTTGGGGTCTGCTGAAACCTCTTCAAGTTCTGCTATTTCCTTCCTGAGATTTTCAAGATCGAGAGCTGCTGCAAGCTCCTTAAGCTGAGGCTTCAAGCCTTCAAATTCGAGAATAAGCTCTTCATACTGAAGCATAATATATATTTCCTTTCAACATTAGTCATAAATACATTTACATTTAATTATACTATATTTATCCTGATTTGTAAAGTTATAATTTCAATCTTCCCGTATTTTTTTACATGATTTTTAATTGAACATTTTATTGTAAAATTATATTATTTATTTATATATTTTATTGTTTTCTATTGATTTTTTGTTGTAAA
>JAZSBN010000041.1:0-5996 GCA_045602405.1 Ruminiclostridium sp. | reverse complement strand
AATTAGAAGATCCATTCCAAAATAGCAGGAAGTAGGCTTGCAAGTGTCAGACCGCCCCTTGACGTCTTCAGACGTTGCAGGTAGCATAGGGCTTTGCCCGCAAAAGAAAAGCCACCGGCTACGCCGGTGGATCTTTACTTTTGTGGATAATTTTATTTCTGATACCAGGTTAACCGACTTGCGTAAAATTCTACAGAATGATTCATGCGAATGAGCAAGAGGCATGGTATGATAGCGAGCAAGTGTTAATTGTAAATTAAAAATAATCATATCAGAATATTTATTCTGAAATATCCCTCGTTATATGAACAGCTTATATTTCCGCCCATCTGAGAGACAGTACGTCGTATGCTTTGTAAGCCAATTCCGTGAATGGCTTTATTCTGTTTTGACGTAGTGAGATTATTTGTATCCACAGGCGGCGAGGTGTTTTCGATACAAATCAGTAGTTTGTTGTTCTGGTTAGTAAGAACAAGGCATACACAGCGCTCTGTGCGTTCTGATCTGTTGCAGGCTTCAATAGCGTTATCCAGGGCGTTTCCGAGGATTCTGCACAGACCTACCGTGTCGCATGCGAGCTCCGTAAGCTTTATTTTGGTCATATACGAAATTCCATGTGAACGTGCAAGATCTCCCTTGAGATTGATAATTGAATCAACGGCGGAGTTTCCTGTACAACACATTGATGTAGCTCGTTCGACAGTTTTATAGAACTGCGAAATATGTTCCTTTGCCTGTGCGAATTTCTCCTGATTTATAAGGTTATTGAGCAGTTCAACCTGGTTTTTCAGGTCGTGCTTGATATTTCGTATTTCTTCATAGGACTCTGTAAGTGTACGGTAGTTTTCGTCCTCATGTTTCATAATTTGTTCTAATGCCGTAAGTCTTATCTGCGACTCAAAGCTTTCAAAATAATTGAACACCGAAAAATTGAAATACAAAAGTCCTGCCATAGCAAGCAGCGACACAGAAAGCTCTCCCGCAGAAGAATTGTCAGCAGGAAAAATAAGATAAAGAAGAAGTCCGCTTATAATCGGCATGAGTATTATCAGTATCCAGTGTTTAAGCGGTAAAATCCGAACTTTACCCTTGAATATTTTACAGGAATAGATAATAATCCAGAAGTCAAATAATTTTGAGCCAAACATGCCGAGCGTTCGCTCCGCTCCTGCCGACAACATCGAGGAGGGGCTCCCTGTGCCAATCAATGTGAGTAGTCCTACGAATATTGCCTCTGATAAAAACAGCACCATAATACAATACAGTGATGAGAAAATCCTGTACACTGTTGTTCCCTTATAAAGAGTGGCGGAAAGTGCCAAAAGGAGAATAAATGTGACAGCTATTCTTATATAAGGCTCGGGAATAAGGAGTGCTGCCGAGCATTGCAATACTGTAGCTACTGTGTAACCGATCAGATACGGTGGCCTTTCAGAGTATTTAGGCTGAAAAACCTGCGACAAAAATATTGCAAAAATCAGTATTTCTATTATAGAATTTACTATCTCCAAAATGTGAAATATATTGGTTGACACGTCAGCACCTCTCTGTCAGAAATTCAAGAAAACGATCGGTAACATACTGCCTCTGATTACGGCTAAGCGGTATAATATCTCCATTTTTCATAGATAATTCAGTTGGTTTTACGCTTCCGATAAATCCGAGGTTCACATAATAGCTTTTATGAGGCTTGATGAAACCTATAAGGCGGCTGTCTTTTTCTATATCTGACAGCTTTCCGTAGTATTCATATTGTTGTTTTTCTGTATGCAGTACGATAGTACGCTTAAACACCTCAAAATAAACGATATCGCTGACAGCTATGCTATGAAGCTCGTTCTTGCATTGTATCGGAAAACAAATGTGCCTTTGCTGATATTCCTCAATTATTGATACAAGCTGTCTTCGGAACATTTGTTCAGGCTGACCCTTAAGGATATATCGGAAGGCATTTACCTCGTATCCGTGTATTGCAAATTCCTGATGACTTGTAAGAAACGCAATGATAATGCTGCTGTCGATGCTTCGTATCTGCTGTGCTGCGTCAATGCCGTTTAAACCGCCCATTTCTATGTCCAGTATAATTGCGTCGTATTTATCGGTAGAAAAGCCTGAAAGAAGCTCTTCGCCGCTTCGGAATTCCTCTATTACGAGCTTATCTTTTGTATTGTTGCAGGCTTCCAGTAAGCCTTTAAGCTGGACGAGAAAAAATTCCTCGTCGTCGCATATAGCTATTTTCATAATATCACTCCTCGGATAAATTCTACCATATTTTTAATTTCTTTTCAACTGTTCCATATCCGAAAAGCTGCCGCTTGTTCCCAAGTGACGTTTTTTTGTTCCAAGCTGTAATTGACAGCGCTGATTACCGCAACTATAATTTATATATAGGTTACAAACGGTTACAGCCTTGTTATAATTTTTGATTTTTGCATATCAGAGTGATACATTTCTTCAGGAAATTACAAGAGTGTAACGTTATGAAAAAGCTAATCGAATGGTGGACTTTTCATTTTGTTCAGACGAATCGAACTGCATTATAAATCCGATTAAAATTTGTAACCATTTTGTAATAATTTGTTACCGTTTTGTAATTGAATCAGGATATCAGCGGTGATATAATTAAAATGAAAAAAATGAGGGGAGTAATTATGAAAAAGAAAATATCGCTTTTACTTGTATTTACAATGCTACTGACGGGCTGTAATACCGCCGAAAAAGAGGAGCAGACGACAAAGGAAAGTGCAGTTGCGACAACTGAAACAACTACTGTTACAACTACGACCGAAGTCGAACTTTCAACAGTCGGCTCTACAAGCGCCACATCGCCTGAAAAGCTTTCGCTTATGGAACTTTCCCCCTTCGATTATCCCGTAAACGATATAGTCGCAAGGGACAAAGACGGACGCGAGATGCTTTCTGTAACCACCCTATTATCAGGGCCGTTTATTCCTGTTTCCGACAACGTTCTTGAAATAGATTATCACGAAGAATACATAATGGTGCGAAGCTCTTCCACGGCAATGTTCAGGAAAAGTGAAAATCTACTTCACAACGCTATTGACACGCAGAAATATGAAAAGTTCGGAGATTACAGCAGCGCTTACAGTATAAACTGGAAAAACCCTGTTCTGCGTTATTCTGAAATAACAAGCAGTAAGATGTCTCTTGAAGAGGCTGAGTTCTCATATTCTGTGAAAGATAGCTTTAAGGTCAACGCCTTTATTCGTGCAATTGGTGAAAAGACGGAAATTATAATAGACCCCTCTTATATGTATAACCTTCCCATGCTTACAAGCCTTGTTTCAGAGCTTACCTTTGACATAAACGGCACGGAGGTTGAAGCGGATACGCTTTCAGTAAGCTGTACCTACGGAGAAAAGGCTGAAGCAATCACAAATGAAAATTACGTTTATGCGGCTCTTTCTCTCAGTGAATTTACCTGCAGCTACAATACAAAAAACGGCTACAATAATACTGCCGTTATTGATGATATTGAAATTCTTTCCGAGGATACAGAAACTGTTATCGATATGCCCGTATTTCAGACAAACGAAAATAAAGACCCCGAAATGGCAGAGGTATATAACGCAATCATAAACAGCTTTGATACAATTCTTACTGACGAAACCTTCGGAATTGAGCTTATTGATATGGATTTTGACGGAAAACCCGAGGTGCTTGTTTCAAAGGTCGCCGTCGAGGAGCAGGAGGATTTCGGATATAACAGCAAGGTTGACGTAGATATTTACCGTGTAAAGGAAGACGAACTTAAATATATCGACACCCTGTATAACCGTCACTATATCACTGATATGGCAAGCAACATTCTGGGATTGAAAACTCTCGAAAACGGTGAAAGGGGCTGGTTCGGCATATCATATAAGAATCGTGACGGGATAGATTGCGGCTATATGAACACCGACTATTTCTATACTCTTAACGGGGATAAGCTGGAGTATAAAGAGCTTTACCGTGCTGAGTTGATTGACAAGGAAGCGGATGAATATGACTACTATATAATGGGCGAAAAAATTGTTGCTGCAACAGGATATACACAGGATCCGTTGGATGAAACCGCTGTTATACCAACATACACCTGGAAGGACTACACCTCCTTGTTCAGCTTTTACGGAATTGCTGCCTCTGCACGTCGGGATTTCTGCGAGGATATCGAACGAACCTATACCCTTTACAGCGATTGGCTTGTAGGCGATACTTCCTCAAACAGACTGAAAAAAACGAGCGTCTCCAAGCGTACAGCTGCATATAAAATTGCCTATGCCGTGGATGAATTTTATCTCGGAGAATATGATAATGCGTCACAGAATTATTTCTATTGGTTTATGGGTGCATACGCAAAACCCGTAATCTACCTTTACCCCGAAGAAGAAACCGATGTCAGCGTGCAGGTTGATTTCAACAGCAACGGCGAGCTTACCTGCACATATCCCGAATACGATAATGGCTGGAATGTGACAGCTATGCCTGACGGAACGCTCTATGACAAGGACGGAAAGGAGTATTACTGCCTTTACTGGGAGGGTGAGGGCGAATATAATCTTGACTTTTCTGAGGGCTTCTGCGTAAAGGGAGAAGATACTGCAGATTTCCTTCGTGAAAAGCTTATGCATATGGGTCTTACCGCAAGAGAAACCAACGAGTTTATTATCTACTGGCTGCCTATTATGCAGGAAAATCCTTATAATATTATTACTTTCCATACGGATGACTATGTAAACGCAGTACCGCTCACAGTTTCGCCCATACCTGACAGCGTTATAAGAGTGTTTATGACATTCAGAGCAAGTAACAGTGAAGTTGCAATCCCAATACAAACATTACCGCAATACGAGCGAAACGGCTTTGCAGTTGTTGAATGGGGCGGAGGAGAAATTAAATGAAAAGGAAAATATCACTTTTTCTTGCACTGACAATGCTTCTGACGGGCTGTAATACTGTCGAAAAAGAGGAGCAGACGACATCAGAAATAACCACAACTGCGGAAACAACAGTTGCAACGACAACAACTACTATCACTACAACTACCACAATCGCCACTACCACTGAAAAGCAAACATCAGCACCTTTAAAAGAAACGGAAATAACACAAACAACAAAGGATACTCCAAATACCTCTGAATCGGAAGTATATCTTTTTGACTATCAATCTCTTTATGAAATTGCTCCATCCGAAAAGGAGCAGTTTGAAATTCTTGAAAACGTATTTTACGGTGAATGGGAAAGTGATGCAAGTGAAATAAGCCTTACATATCAGGATTGTTATTTTGATTTTGCAGGTGCTTGTTCGCCTGTTTGTTTTATGGAAATCGATGAAGGATATGTTCTTCCGCATATTGTAGGCGGTGAGGTATATTGCTTTTTTGTTAATAAAAATGATATTTCTGTTATGTATAATACCCATTATGATTTCATTGTAGGAGGAATAACTATTGATGCAAACACAGTTGAGTATCATAAAGAATCACGTTTATACAGTAAGGAGATTTCAAAGGGGCTTCTGAGTTCATTAGGACAGATGAAGCTTAACAGTATTATCGGTGGAAATTTTGAAGAATGCCTGAATAGTACTCTTGATGAAAAGCCCATCTTTACGGATATTGACGGAACAGAATGGGTATATGGTTTAGGAACGCTTGGCACTCCCGACCAAGAACGATATCTTGTTTCATATTCCGAGGATAAGGTTGAACTGGGGATAAGACATTTTAAAAAGTCTGAATACGACGCTTATATGGACGGAAAATTCGATGACAAACCGGAAGAGAAGATTTTGGTTCTTGTTTTTGAGAAAACAGACGGAGCATGGCAGTTCAAGAACATAAGAGAGTATCTTGAAGAAATCAATTTTTTGGGCAGCGAAGAAACATTTATGATAAATCCTTTGACAATGATTTCATATGATACAGTTTTCTTTCAAGCTGAATATGATGAAACTTATAATTCCGTGGATAATCCAGAAATGTTTGATGAAA
>JAZSBN010000040.1:0-4779 GCA_045602405.1 Ruminiclostridium sp. | reverse complement strand
AGGCGTTTCAAGAAAAAATTACCGTGAAAGGATAAATGATATATGAAAGCAACGGGAATTGTCAGGAGAATTGACGACCTCGGCCGAGTGGTTATACCTAAAGAGATAAGAAGAACTATGCGGATACGTGAAGGCGACCCCTCACATACAACATTGATACAGTCGGAAGCTCTTGCGTTGTCGCTTGCTGGGATAGCAGGGAAGGGCAATATTAAAAAGTAAATACATAAGAACGGCTCTCCTGTTCTATAAAAGAGGGAGAGCCGTTTATTTTTCAGCTGAAATAAACAGGAATAAAAAAACTGATAACCAATGATTTCTATAATTATTTTACAGAGTGGAATTTAACAAATAATGTGTATGTGTTTATATACAATGCTGAAAATCTTCGTCATTTTGTATATATCGTACAAAAAGATTTGACTTTGTTTATAATATATGTTATTATATACACAATGAATGCGGATTGTAAAAATCTGCAATGGAGGTGTCGAAAGATGAAGAAAAATGGCGTTCTGAACAGTGACATTTCTCGCGTCCTGTCATATCTCGGTCATACCGAAACTATTGCCATAGGCGACTGCGGTCTCCCGATTCCCGATGAAGCTGAACGTATCGACCTTGCACTTGAATTCGGCGTACCTACATTTATGCAGACGCTGAAAATTGTTGCGGGTGACATGAAAATGGAAAAGGTAGTGCTTGCAGAAGAAATCAAAACTGTAAATCCGGAAGTTCATGAGCAGATTTTACAGCTGTTTTCTGATTCCGATACAGAGTTTGAATACGTAATGCACAGCGATTTCAAGCTCAAAACCAAGGAATGTAAAGCGGTAATCCGCACAGGTGAAACTACCCCCTATGCAAACATCATCTTACAGTCAGGCTGTATTTTCGCATAACAGCTTATTTCTCACGACTAAGGAGAACTGAATATGAATATTGAAATGAAAGGAATCAATAAGTCATTCGGTACTAACCAGGTACTTAAAGACGCAGGATTTCTTCTTAAAGACGGCGAGGTTCATGCTCTTATGGGTGAAAACGGCGCCGGGAAATCAACTCTTATGAAAATACTTACCGGTGTTTATACCCGTGACGCCGGAACCGTACTTGTTGACGGCAAGGAGGTTGTATATAAATCACCTCAGGAAGCCGAAAAAGCGGGTATTGTCTTTATCTATCAGGAGCTTAACGTTCTTTTCGATCTTACTGTTGAAGAAAATCTCTTTATGGGTAAGGAAATTACAAAGAAGTTCGGTATATGCGACCGTAAGGCAATGCGTAAAAAGGCACAGGAAGTAATGGACAAAATGGGTGTAAATATTCCCATAAACGCCGTTATGTCCGACCTTTCCGTAGGTCAGCAGCAGATGGTTGAAATCTGCAAGGCTCTTATGGTTGACGCAAAGGTTCTTATCATGGACGAACCGACAGCCGCTCTTACACAGAGTGAAACAGAAGGACTGTTCAGGCTTATCAAGAGCCTTCGTGAAAAGGGCGTTTCAATTGTTTACATATCTCACAGAATGGAAGAAATTTTTGAACTGTGTGACAGGATTACCATTCTGCGTGACGGTACATACGTTGATACAAAGTACATAAAGGATATAAATATGGACGATATTGTCCGTATGATGATCGGCCGTGAAATCGGCGAGCGTTATCCTAAACGTGAAAATGTCAAGATTGGTGATGAAATGATTCGTGTTGAAAGTCTTACAAAAGCAAAGACTTTCAATAACGTCAATTTCAGCGTAAAAGCCGGTGAAGTTCTGGGCGTGTCCGGTCTTATGGGCGCAGGCAGAACCGAAATTATGCAGGCAATTTTTGGCAATCTCCCCTATGAAAGCGGTAAGGTTTTCATTGAGGGCAAGGAAGTAAAAATCAAATGTGCCCGCGACGCTATCAGAGCAGGCATCGGTTTTATTACCGAGGACAGAAAAACAGAAGGTCTGCTCCTTGAAAAGAGTATTTCCGAAAATATTGCTCTTGCAAATTTAGGTAAGGTTTCCGATAAATCGGTTGTAAAGAAATCCAAGGTTGATGCACTGGTGAAAAAAGGAATCGAAGAATTCCGTATCAGATGCTTCGGACCTCAGCACGAATGCAACAATCTTTCAGGCGGTAATCAGCAGAAAGTTGTATTCGCAAAATGGGTTTACACCGATCCTAAAATCCTCATTCTTGACGAACCTACACGAGGCGTTGATATCGGCGCCAAGAAGGAAATTTACAGCGTTATAAACGATCTTGCCGCAAAGGGTGTGGCAATTATTCTTGTTTCCTCGGAATTACCTGAGGTTCTGGGCATGAGTGACAGAATCATGGTTGTTCACGAAGGTAAAATAACAGGCTTTATCGACGCTGCCGAGGCAGATCAGGAAAAAGTAATGACATTAGCCACAGGAGGTACTTTGTAATGGCAAACAAAGAAAATGCAATGCTCGGTAAAAAGAGCGTATTCTCATATATAGGCGAATACGGTGCGTTTATTGCGCTTATATTCTTAGTAATCGTCATCAGTATCATCAGCCCCGAATTCAGAACAGCAAGCAACTTTCTGAACCTTTTACGTCAGGCAACCTTTAACGGTCTTATCGCTTTCGGTATGACCTGCGTAATTCTTTCGGACGGTATCGACCTTTCGGTAGGTTCTACCCTTGCATTAAGTGCAGTTATCTGTGCTAAACTGATTATGGAAGGCTGCCCCGCTATTTTAGCTATGCTTATTTCCCTTGTAGCAGGTACATTCTTAGGCGTTGTCAGTGGTCTTTTAGTTACAAAGGGCAGATTACAGCCGTTCATAGCTACACTTATCACAATGACCGCTTACAGAGGACTTGCACTGATTCTAACAGACGGTAAGCCTATTTCAAACCTTGCAAAGAGCATCGCAGACAGCGGCAACCAGTTTGCGTTCAAGCTTATCGGTAAGGGCAACTTCTGTAATGTTCCGATTCCTGCTATCCTTCTTATCTTCGCACTTCTTGTTTTCTACTTTGTTCTGAATAAAACTACCTTCGGACGCAAAGTATATGCAACAGGCAGCAATTCAAAATGTGCAAAGCTTGTGGGTGTAAACATAACCAAGACTAAAATCATCGTTTATGCTATTTCAGGCTTTATGGCTGCCCTCACAGGTCTTATTCTTATTTCCCGTCTTGATTCCGCACAGCCTACATTAGGCGATGGCTATGAGCTTGATGCTATTGCAGCGGTTGCTCTCGGCGGTACGTCAATGAGCGGCGGACGCGGTAAGATTACAGGAACTATCGCAGGCGTTCTCATTATCGCAGTTTTAAACAACGGTATGAACTTACTGGAAGTTTCCACATACTATCAGGACGTTATCAAGGCAGTTGTAATTCTTGTTGCAGTTCTTTCCGACCGCAAGAGATAAGTAATTTCAGGAGGTATTTTAATGAAATCCTTAAAGAAAATATCAATAATTGTTCTGAGCGTGCTTATGCTCTTATGTTTTGCAGGCTGCTCGCTTATTACTATTGACGGTGAAGATAACGGTGTGGTTGCCGACTACAAGGGTAACGGCTCAATCGGTCTTTCCGTTTCAACTCAGAATAACCCCTTCTTCGTAACTCTTGTTGAAGGTGCAAAGGCTGCTGCCGATAAGGCAGGCGTTCAGCTTGTTGTTGTAGACGCAGGCGATGACGCGGCAAAGCAGGTAAGCGACATTGAAGACCTTATCGCAAAGAACGTAAGCGTTCTCATTGTTAACCCTGTTGACTCCGATACTGTTTCTTCCGTTGTTCAGAACGCAGTAAACAAGGGCGTAAAGGTTATCTCCGCAGACCGTGCAGTAAACAATGTTGAAATCGACTGTCAGATTGCTTCCGACAACGTACTCGGCGCAGAGCTTGCAACACAGTACATAGTTGACACCGTTGGCGAAGGCGCAAAGGTTGCTGAATTACAGGGTATAAGCGGTGCTTCTGCCGCTATTGACAGAGGCCAGGGCTTCCACAACATTGCAGATGCAAAGCTCCAGGTTGTGGCCAGCCAGCCTGCTGATTTCGACCGTACAAAGGGTATGACCGTAATGGAGAATATGCTCCAGGCAAACGGTGACATCAAGGCTGTTTTCGCCGCTAACGATGAAATGGCTCTTGGCGCAATGGAAGCTGTTGCCGCTTCAAGAAAAGACATTGTCGTTGTAGGCTTTGACGCTACCGATGACGCTATCGCTTCTATTAAGGACGGCAGAATGAGCGCAACTATCGCACAGCAGCCTGACCTTATCGGTGCTACCGCAGTTGAAACAGCTATAAAGCTTATAAACGGCGAAACTGTTGAAAAGGCTATTCCCGTTGAAGTAACACTTATCACTGCTGAAAACGCAGGTTAATCCCAAATATCAAGCTTAAATCCCGCTCACTCGGGCGGGATTTGGCTATATGGAGGCACAAATGAAAGTACTTACAATCGGTTCAATGAATATTGACCATGTATACAGCGTAGACCATATTGTCCAGCCGGGCGAAACCCTTACCACAGGTGGAATGAATATATTTCTCGGCGGTAAAGGTATAAATCAGTCTATGGCTCTTGCCAAAGCAGGGGCAGAAGTCTACCCCAGCGGCATGATAGGCGATGACGGACAGATGTTCCTTGACGCTTGTAAAGAATATGGCGTTAATTCCGATTATATCCGTATAATCGATGAAAAAACAGGTCACACAATGATTCAGGTTGACAAGAACGCACAGAATTGTATTCTTCTTTACGGCGGTGCAAAACGCTGTCTTACCGAAGAATTTG